>DAOUAT010000221.1:0-3470 GCA_034433275.1 Anaerolineae bacterium | reverse complement strand
CCCCACTGCCGGCCACCAGGTGGCAGGCCACCCAATGATCCGCGGCCTTCTGCTCGAAGACCGGCTCCTGCTGCCTGCAGACGTCCACCGCCAGGGGGCAGCGCGGGTGGAAGCGGCAGCCTTTGGGCGGGTTGAGCGGCGAAGGCACGTCACCGGTGAGCACGATCCGCTGGCGCTTGAGCCGTGGGTTGGGCATCGGGATGGCCGATAGCAGCGCCTGGGTGTACGGGTGCAGCGGGTTGCGGTACAAGGTCTCCCGATCGGTCACTTCGGCCATCTTGCCCAGGTACATCACGCCGATGCGGTCACTGATGTGCTCCACCACGCTCAGGTTGTGCGCGATGAACAGGTAGGTGAGGCCAAACTCGGCCTGGAGCTGCTTCAGCAGGTTGAGCACCTGCGACTGGATGGAGACATCCAGCGCGGACACCGGCTCGTCGCACACGATGAACTTGGGGCGCAAGGCCAGCGCGCGGGCGATGCCGATGCGCTGGCGCTGGCCGCCGGAGAACTCGTGCGGGTAGCGCCGCGCGTGATATGGGTTCAGGCCCACGGTGGCCAGCATCTCGGTGACGATCTGTGCGCGCTCTTTGGCCGTGCCGATCCCGTGGATCTGCAACCCCTCCGCGATGATCTCACCGACCGGCATACGCGGATCCAGCGACGAGTACGGGTCCTGGAAGACGATCTGCATGTTGCGGCGCAGCGACTTCAACTCCGCGCCGCGTTTGCCGAACACGTCTTCACCGTCGAAGAAGACCGAGCCGCCGGTCTGCGGGGTCAGCCGCAGCACGGTGCGGCCGATGGTGGTCTTGCCGCAGCCCGACTCGCCCACCAGGCCGAAGGTTTCGCCCTCGCGCACCGTGAAGCTGACGTTGTCCACCGCCTGCACCCAGGCCGTGACGCGCTGGAGTAAGCCGGAACGCACCGGGAAGTATTTCTTCAAGCTATCTACGACCAGGAGGTCTTTCTGAGAAGTGTTAATCGTGGCCATGCGTCACCGGCTCCCTTACTTACTCACTGCGGCCGACATCACCTCGTCGCCGAAGAAGTGCCAATCGGCGCGCTGCACCTCGCCCCACTCCGCCTTGGTGTCCGGCAGGCGCATGAAGCAGCGCACGCTGTGGCCCGGCACGACCTCCACCAGGGGCGGCGCCTCCTGCAAACACCGCTCCCGCACATAGGGGCAGCGCGGGTGGAACTTGCAGCCGGACGGCGGGTCAATCAGGTTCGGCACCGAGCCTGGGATGACCGCCAGGCTCTCACGTATCTCGCCCAACACCGGGATGGCGGCCAGCAGCCCTTCGGTGTAGGGGTGCAGCTGCTCCTCGAACAGGGTGTTGACGTCGGTGTACTCAACGATCTGGCCGGCGTACATCACGGCCACGTTGTCGCACATCTCGGCGATCACGCCCATGTCGTGAGTGATCAGCAGGATGGAGGTGCCGGTCTCAGAGCGCAGGCGGCGCATCAGGTCGAGGATCTGGGCCTGGATGGTGACGTCCAGCGCGGTGGTCGGCTCGTCCGCGATCAGCAGGTCGGGCAGGCACGCCAGGGCCATGGCGATCATGACGCGCTGCGCCTGGCCGCCCGAGATCTCGTGGGGGAACGCCTTGGCCCGCTTTTCTGGGTCGGGGATGCCGACCTTGCGGAACATGTCAACCGCCTGGCTCCACGCGGCCTCCTTATCGAGCGCCTGGTGGATCTGCAGCACCTCGGCCACTTGCGCGCCGATCTGGAAAACCGGGTTGAGGCAACTGGTAGGCTGCTGAAAGATCATGGAGATGTCGCTGCCGCGGATCTTCACCATCTCCTCTTCGGGCAGCGCCACCAGGTCTCGGCCCTTGAACAGCACCTGCCCTTCCACGATCTTGCCCGAGGCGCCGAGCAGGCGCATGACGGACAGCGAGGTGACGCTCTTGCCGCTGCCGGACTCACCGACGAGCCCCATGATCTCGCCCTCACCGATCTTGAAGTCCACCCCGCTGACCGCCTGGACAACGCCATCTTCGGTGTAGAAGTAGGTTTTCAACCCCTGGACTTCCAGCATCGGGATTTGTGGGTCTTTACCGTTGTTTGCCATAGTACGTCACGCCTCCGGAGACCTGTCAGGTTTCCAAAACCTGACAGGTCTAGGTTATCGCTTCCGGAGACCTGTCAGGTTTCCCAAAACCTGACAGGTCTAGGTTATCGCTTCCGGAGACCTGTCAGGTTTCCAAAACCTGGCAGGTCTAGGTTATCGCCTCCGGAGACCTGTCAGGTTTCCCAAAACCTGACAGGTCTAGGTTATCGCTTCAACCGCGGATCCAGCGCATCGCGCAAGCCGTCACCGATGAAGTTGAACCCGATGGACACGATCACCAACGGGATGCCCGGCACCAGCGGCAGCCACGGGTTCTGAAACATGTAGCTCTGCGAGGTGGAGAGCATGTTGCCCCAGGTCGGCGTCGGGTCCTGGACGCCCAGCCCCAAGAAGCTCAACGCGGATTCCGTCACGATCACACCGCCCAGCGCCAGGCTGGCGTTGACCAGGATGGGCGCGATGCCGTTGGGGATGATATGGCGGAAGATGATGCGGCCATGGGACGCGCCGGCCGCGCGCAGCGCCTCCACGAAATCCTGCTTGCTCAGCGAAAGCGCCATGCCGCGCATGAGGCGTGCGGCGCCCAGCCAGCCAAAGACCACCAGGATCAGCACCAGCACCACCACCTTCTGCGCCTCCCGCTCCGGCGCCAGCAGCAGGGCGCTGAGGAACTTGCTGAGGAACTCCGGCAGCGGCAGCACCACATCGCGGCGCAGCAGGATCGCGGAGATGATCAGCAGGATCGGCAGGGTGGGGATGGTGAGCATAAACTCGATAACGCGTGAGATGACCATGTCCACCGCGCCGCCGAAGTAGCCGGCGACCGCGCCCAGGAACGCGCCGAAGGTCTCGCTGATCAGCACCACCAGGAGGGCGATAGACATAGACACGCGTGCCGCATACAGCAGGCGGGTGAACAGATCGCGGCCCAAATGATCAATGCCCAACAGGTGCAGCTGGCCCGCGGCGTCACGCGTCCCGGGCGGTGCGGGGCGCGTGGACGATGAGAGATCGATCGCGTCGCGCGCGAAGGGCGCCAGAACCGGCGCCAGCAGGGAGACGATGAAGATAAACGTGATCAGGGCCAGCGAGATCACTGCCAGCTTGTGCCGCCGGAACCTGCGCACCACAACCAGGAACTGGTTTTCCTGTTTCTCCTCGTGAGCTCTGCTTTTGGTGAGTATCGGCCGTGCAACGGTAGTCATGCGGTTGCTCCCCGTTACGAATACTTGATCCGCGGATCGACGACCGTGTACAGGATGTCACCCAGCAGGGTGGCAATCACGGTGAGGAGCGCGGTGATGAAAATAAAGGCCAGGGAGATCGGCCAATCGCTGCGCGTCAGGGCGTCATAATACAACCTCCCCATGCCCGGCCAGGCGAACAC
>DAOUAT010000220.1:0-1621 GCA_034433275.1 Anaerolineae bacterium | reverse complement strand
TTAGGGGAAGGAACCTTTGATGAGGTCTACCAGCTGGCGGCCGATATGGGCGGGATGGGATTCATCCACTCGGCCGAGTGCGAGATCATGCACAACAGCGTGCTGATCAACGTGCACATGACCCACACGGCCGCGGAGCTGCGCGTGCCGCGCTATTTCTACTCATCGTCGGTGTGCGTTTACCCGGACATGAAGCCCGGCGACCCGGAAATGACCGAGGCGCAGGCCGTGCCCGCCAACCCGGACAACGAATACGGCTGGGAGAAGCTTTACTCCGAGCGGATGCTGCAGGCCTACGGCCGTCATTACGGCATGACCGTGCGCATCGCCCGTTTCCAGAACTGCTACGGCCCCTATGGCACCTGGACCGGCGGCCGCGAAAAGGCCCCGGCCGCGATCTGCCGCAAGGTGGCCGAAGTGCCCGACTGTGGCACGATCCCGGTTTGGGGCGATGGCACCGCGGTGCGCTCGTACACCTACGTGGATGACATGGTGGATGGCATCTACCGGCTGATGCACTCCGACCTGGAGGGCGCGGTCAACATCGGCAACCCGGAGTATGTGACGGTGAAGGAGCTGGTGGATATGGTGGCCGAGGTGGCAGGCAAGCGCATCCACGTGGATTGGGTGAAGGGCCCGGTCGGCGTGCAGAGCCGCAACTTCAGCAACGAGCGCATCTACTCGACCGGCTGGCGCGCCCGGTTCTCCACGCTGGACGGGATCCGGCGGACGTATCCGTGGATCGAGGAGCAGGTGGTGGCGCGGGGGGAGAAGCAGTAAGCGAAGCTGTCGTTTTGTTTGAAGATTGTTGGTTGTGAATTGGATGCAGACGCGGGCAATGCCATTCGCGCGACCGTGCTCGCATGCGACTCACCCTTGGCCGCGCGTAAGTTGCAGTCCAGTCGTCGGCGCACGGCCCAGTTGATGACGATCGCACCCACAACTTCCACAGGACCTGGCTTTGCGAGCCCATGCATCTCCTTCTCGCTAGCCAGGACATCTGATGCGGCGCAAAGACGTGGCAATGAGCCGTAAATACCCTTTGGTGACTTTCAGCGGCCTGGACGGGGCCGGCAAGTCCACACAGATTGTACTGCTTGTCTCATATTTGAAGGCTGCGGGACAACGCCCCGAAGTGATATGGACGCGCGGTGGCTACACGCCGTCATTCGAGGCCTTGAAGCGCGTGTTGCGAACGATCTCCCGTGGCACGATCGTGCCGACCGCTGGTCACAGTTGGCAGCGAGACCAGGCGTTAGGAAAGCCTTATGTCCGCCGCTTATGGCTTACACTTGCGCTGATCGATTTGCTGTGGGTCTATGGTGTTCAGGTTCGTTGGTTGCGCAGGCGCAAACGAATCGTGATCTGCGATCGCTACCTCTGGGATACATTAGTTGATTTTCGCTTGAACTTCCCCCAGGTGCGAATCGAGGACTGGTTTCTGTGGCGGCTCTTGGTCAAGCTATCACCCCGACCGGATACAGCTTTTTTGCTTCTGATACCGGTTGAGGAAGCAGTGCATCGTTCTCGGCAAAAACAGGAGCCATTTCCGGATAGCCCAGAGATCCTGGCGAGCCGCCTGGCCCAGTATCAAGCCCTGGCAAAAAACTGGGGCTGGCAT
>DAOUAT010000219.1:0-4123 GCA_034433275.1 Anaerolineae bacterium | reverse complement strand
GTCACCATCGAGCGGGTGGCCTACAAGCCGTTGCGCGATGCACCCCGTATCGCTGCGCTGATCACGGCTATCGGTGTCTCATTCTTTCTGGAATATTTTGGGGCCTTGAACTTTGTGTTCACGCCCCGTTTCATCCCCTATCAACGCATGTTCGATGTGACGACCTGGACCGTGGGCGCCAGCGGCATCCAGAAGATTCAGGCCGGCCAGACCATAGCCGAGAACAGCGTCACCATCTCCAACATCCTGATCATCATCGTCATCGCGTCGATCCTGATGCAGGTGCTGCTCCAGTTCCTGGTGCGCCGGACCAAGATCGGCAAGGCTATGCGGGCATCCTCGTTCGATAAGCCCACCTCGCGCCTGATGGGCATTAATGTGGATGGGATCATCTCGTTCACCTTCGCCATCGGCGCCGCGTTTGCGGGCCTGGCGGGCGTGCTGTTTGCCATCGCCTACCCGTCCATTCACACGCAGATGGGCATCTTGCCCGGCCTGAAGGCGTTTGTCGCTGCGGTGCTCGGCGGTATCGGCAGCATTCCGGGGGCGTTTGTGGGCGCGCTGATCATGGGGCAGGCCGAGGCGCTGACGGCCGGTTACATCTCCACCCCCATGCGCGACGCGGTCGCCTTCACCATCCTGATCCTGGTGCTCCTGGTCCGCCCCACCGGCATCTTCGGCGAGCCGACTGGGGAAAAGGCGTAGGCGGAGGGAGGACGCATGAGTCTCGATTTCGGCTTTCTCATCACTTCTATTCTCAAGATCGTCGGTGTCCTGGCCTACCTCTACGGGCTGCTATGGGTGTTGGGGCACAGTAAACTCTGGGTCAAGATCGTCGGCGTGATTGCGGCGTTCGGTGTGATCCAATTGGGCATCACGCCCATCGGTAGCTTTCAGCTGTTCAATAACTTCGACAGCGGCCTGCTGTTTCAGGCGTGTACCATGTCTATGGTCGCCATGGGCCTGAACCTGATCTACGGCTTCAACGGCCAGTTCAGTCTGGGCCAGTGGGGGTTTTACGGCATCGGCGCCTATGCCGGCGCGGACATCACGTGGCGTTGGGTCAACGGCGATGCGCGCGGGCTGCTGGTGGCGGGCATCGGTGTCATTCTGGGCGGCTTGATGATCTTGCTCGTCGGCAAGCTGGTGAATCGCTATAAGGGCATGCCCGTCCTTTCGCAGTTCACGCTCTACCTGGTGGGCGCGGTGCTGGCAGGCGCCGTGGCGGTGTTCATCGGCAATGCGTTGAACCCGCTGATCGCGCCGCTCATCATGTCGGATGCTGGCCCGGGTCCGCTTTCCGGCTACATTGCCACCCAGGTTGTTTTCTTCCTGGCGGTCATCATCGCCGGCATCTTCGCCGCTGAAGTCAGTTTCCTGTTCGGCCTGCCTGTGCTGACCCTGGGCTCGGATTACTTCGGCATCGCCAGCCTCGGCTTTTCTATCGTCGTCTACACCCTGATGGTCAACTCCGACACGATCCTGCCGTTCCCGGAGATGAAGGGCGGCCGCGGCATGATCGGCATCCCGAAGCTGACCACCTGGTTCTGGGCTTTCGTGTTCCTGCTGGTGGTCATCGTGCTGATGCGCAATCTGATCTACTCCAGCACGGGCCGGGCCATCATGTCGGTCCGTGAGGATGAGACTGCTGCCAAGGCGATGGGGATCAACGTGGCGCGCTACAAGCTGTTGGCGTTCGTCGCCGGCAGCCTGATGGCGGGGCTGGGCGGCGCGGTCTACGCACATTATATCGGCTTCCTCAGCCCCGGCCAGTTCACCTTCTTGCTCGGTTTCAATCCCATGATCATCGTGGTGTTTGGCGGCCTGGGTAGTATGACCGGCACATTGGCCGCTTCATTCGGCTGGATCTTCTTTCTGGAGGGCCTGCTGCGCGTGCTGCTGGGCCAACTCGGCACCGAGGCGCCCACCTGGCGCTTCGTGCTCTACCCGATTGCCCTCCTGTTGTTGATGTTGTTGCGGCCGCAGGGGTTGTTGGGCAATGTCGAGTGGGGCTTCTTGAAGAAGCCGGTATTCCAACCCCGCAGCGCCGACCGGGCCGACGCGCAGGCTGCGCAATGAGGAGGCGACGATGATACCGAATATCCCCACCACAATCTCGCTTGACACACAGCAGCCCGTGCTGGAGATCCAGGGCCTGGCCAAGGTCTTCGGCGGTCTGCGCGCGGTCAGTAACTTTGACCTGACGGTGCAGAAGGGCGCGCTGGATGGCTTGATCGGCCCCAACGGCGCAGGCAAGACCACCGTCTTCAATATGATCAGCGGCCTGTACGTGCCGACCGAAGGGAACATCTGCCTGACCGGCGAGAGCATCGTCGGCTACGAACCCCATGAGATCACCAACATGGGCATCGGCCGCACCTTCCAGAACATCCGCCTGTTTCCCAACCTCACCGTGCTGGACAACGTGCGCATCGCCTATCATCCCCATGCGGGCTATAGCATGGCCGACGGGTTGCGGCGCAACGGCAAGTTTGCCGCCAAAGAGCGCGAACTGACGGCGCGCGCGCAGGACTTCCTGGCGATCTTCGGCCTGGAGCGCTATCAAAACGAGCTGGCCAAGAACCTGCCCTACGGCGAGCAGCGCCGGGTGGAGATCGCCCGCGCGCTGGCCAGCGATCCCAAACTGTTGCTGTTGGACGAGCCGGCCGCAGGCATGAACCCGGCCGAGATCGGCCGGCTGATGGAGTACATCCACTTCATCCGCGACCGTTTCCAGCTCACCATTCTGCTCATCGAACACCAGATGCGATTGGTGATGAATATCTGCGAGCGGCTGACCGTCATGGACTTCGGCCAAGTGATCGCACGCGGCACCCCCAAGGAAGTGCAAGACAACCCGCAAGTCATCGAGGCGTACTTGGGCCGCGGCGCGATCGCTAAGGCTGGCGTGCGACAGGATTGAGGGAAGACCATGCTACTCGAAGTCAAAGACCTCAACGTTTACTACGGGGCGATCCACGCCCTGCAAGGCATCAGCTTCAACCTGGAAGAGGGCGAGATCGTCTCCCTCATCGGCGCGAACGGCGCGGGCAAATCCACCACGCTGAAGACTATCTCGGGCCTGTTGGCGCCGCGGGGCGGCAGCATCGTCCTGCGCGGCGAGCAGTTGGTCAACATGCCCGCGCAGGACATCGTCCGTCGCGGGGTCATTCAAGTCCCCGAAGGGCGCAAGATCTTCGCGCCGCTCACGGTGGAAGAGAACCTGGAGATGGGCGCGTTCACGCGCACCGACCCGGTTGAGATCCGGCAGAGCATGGAACGCGTCTTCAAGAGCTTCCCGCGGCTTAAGGAGCGCCTGACCCAGCTCGGCGGCACCCTCTCCGGCGGCGAGCAGCAGATGCTGGCGATTGGCCGCGGCCTGATGGCGCGGCCCAAGCTGCTGCTGCTGGACGAGCCCTCCATGGGCCTGGCGCCGATCCTGGTGGAGGAGATCTTCCGCATCATCCAGGAGATCAACGCAGCGGGCGTGAGCGTGCTGCTGGTGGAGCAGAACGCGCTGATGGCCCTTTCCATCGCGCACCGCGGCTACGTGTTGGAGACCGGCCGCATCGTGCTGAGCGGCACCGGCGACGAGTTGCTGCACAACCCCCAGGTGATGCAGGCGTACCTGGGCGGGCATTAGTTTGGGCGTTAGCTGTTTGCAACGCATTGCACCCCGGCATGATGAAGTAAATCATAGCCAGGGTGATGTGCTAAAGATTTGACAGACTGAGACAGATGCTTTAGATTATGTGTCTGGGAGCGCAGATAAGGGACTAGTACTCTAACATTCTGCTGCGGCCGCATTTGGCTGCTCAATACTTTGTGGCCTTGGTGGCGATTGCCGCCTCGTAACCATCCATATCTTTAAGATCTCAGAAAGGAGAGACCCCGACATGGAGATTACCCGACGTTTGCAGCACCACCCCATTCTCGTACTGCTCTTGCTGGCCAGCCTGTTGTTGACAGCCTGTCAGCCTGCGGCGCCCACCCAGCCCCCAGCCCCGGCCGCGCCCGCCGCGCCGGCTGCACCCGCCGCGCCGGCTGCACCCGCCGCACCCGCCGCACCCGCCGCGCCAACCGCCCCGGCGCCAGCGCCGACCGCTGTTCCGGTCCAGCCCAC
>DAOUAT010000218.1:0-8235 GCA_034433275.1 Anaerolineae bacterium | reverse complement strand
ACCTGCCTGCTTTCAAACCGGAAAGCGGAGGATCCGCCGCGCTGTTTCGGCCCCGATGCGGGCGCCGATCCGGGCGAGGACAGGCTCCGATCTTATCCGCGTCGTCCGCGTTGTCCGCGTCGTCCGCGTCCCATGTTCGGGTCAGGTTATGGCGCGCATTGCCGCAATCCAGCGGATTGCGTTACTTGTTGCGCTGGCACCCCAGCCGCCAGTGACGGCCGTTTTGCGCCAGCAATTGCTCCGCGCCGGGCGGACCCCAGGTGCCCTGCTCGTAGAACTCCAGCGGGGGCGCGGTCTCGATGCGCCAGCCCTGGGCCATCGCGGCCGCGGCGGCATCCCAGCCGGCCTGGACGGGGTCCACGATCTGCCAACTCAGCTCGATCTCGTCGGCGCGGGCGAACAGCGACGCATCGCCGGCCATCGCATCCAACAGCAGCCGCTCGTAAGCGTCGGGCAGGGCGGCCTGGCCGAACTCATCCCCGAACTGGAAGTCCATCTCCACCGAGCGGGTGCGCATGCCCGCGCCGGGCACCTTCGTCTCGAAGCGCAGGTGCATCCCTTCGTCCGGCTGGATGCAAAAGCTGAGGAAGTTGGCGTGCAAAGCGCCGCTGGCTTGCTCTCGGAACAGCTTGTGCGGCACGTCTTTGAACTGCACGGTGATCTCGGTGACTTTGGCCGGCAACAACTTGCCCGACCGCAGGTAGAACGGCACGCCCTGCCAGCGCCAGTTGTCTACGAACAGCCGCAGCGCGGCGAAGGTCGCGGTGGATGAGCCACGTGCGACGCCTTTCTCATCGCGATAGGTGCGATACTGTCCGCGCACGGTGTGGCGCGCGACCTCTTCCGGCGTCATGGGCCGCATCGCTTGCAGCACCTTGACCTTTTCATCGCGCAGGAACTTGGCGTTGAACGCGGCCGGCGGCTCCATGGCCGTCAGGGTCAGCAGTTGCAATAGGTGGTTCTGAAAGACATCGCGCAGCACGCCGGCCTGGTCGTAATAGCCTGCGCGGCCATCGGTGCCCACGGTCTCGGCCGCGGTGATCTGCACGTGATCCACATAGTTGCGGTTCCACAACGGCTCGAAGATGGCGTTGGCGAAGCGGAAGGCCAGGATGTTCTGGACCGTTTCTTTGCCCAAGTAGTGGTCAATGCGGTAGACCTGGCTCTCATCGAACACCTCGTGGACCTGCGTGTTGAGCGCCTGCGCGCTGGGCAGATCGCGACCGAACGGCTTCTCTATGATGATCCGGGTGTAGCCGCCTTCGTTGCGATTCAATCCGGCCGCGCCCAGTTGCGCCACGATGATCGGGTAAAGCTGGGGCGGGGTCGCCAGGTAGAACAGGCGGTTGCCGCACGTCTGGCAGCCGGCGTCGAGCTCTGCCAACCGCTGCGCCAGCGCGGTGTAGGTGGCCGGATCGGCGTAATCGCCGCGGCAGTAGTAAAGGTGCTCCGCAAAAGCGGCCCACGCGGCTTCATCCTTGCCGACGACGCGCGCATGCTCGCCCGCGCTGGCAGCCAGATGCCCGCGAAACCCCTGGTCGGCGTCGGGGCCGAATTCGGTGCGCGCCAGGCCCAGCACCGCGAAGTGGTCGGGCAGGTGACCTTCGACGTGCAGCGTATACAGCGCAGGGATCAGCTTGCGCTCCGTGAGGTCGCCGCTGGCGCCGAAGATGACGATGGTGACGGGCAGCGGCCTGGGCAAGCTGGGAGATTCAAGTTTGTCAGCAGTCATGTGATCTCACTTTCAAAACAAGTAGATGCTGTTTCATGTTCAGCGCAAAAGCGCGAACAGCGCAAACGCCAGGGCCACCCCAAAGGCAGCGGCGGCGACCCAAACCACCCGCTTGACTTCCCCCTGCCGCGCCACCCACAGCCCGGCCAGTAGACCGACCGCAGAAACCACCAACATGGCCCAGGCGTTGTCGAACAATACCAGGAACAACAATGCCAGCGCGGCGCCGATCCCGTAAGCTTCCGACGTAGACACGTTTTTCATGTGCTCATCCCTGTCTGGGTGCGCGCCTCGCGCACCAGTTTCACCAGGCGCAGCGGGATATCGGCTCGGTTTTCCTTCGTCACGATAACCCTCACGATGTCCGGCCGGCCCAGGCGGTCAGTCAGTTCGTCAGCCAGCGCGGCGCGCGCCAGCACGATCGCGTTGGGGACGCGCACGGGGTCGGCCAACGGCGCCAGCGCGAAGACGAACCCTTCCCCCCGGTGCAGCTCCAGCGGGCCGATCTCATCAATGACCAGCCAGTCGGTGTTGGCCAGGAGCGCATTCGCCAGCACGCCGCGTGCCCAAGTGACAGCATCGTCTTCCAGCCGGTAGATGCCCACGTCGGATGGCTCATGGGCGCCGACGATCCTGGCAAAGGTGTGATGCTCGCCCGTGGTCAGATCCACCATCTGAATGCCGGTTTTCGTCCCGGCCGCGTCCAGAAGTGGCGGGGAGATGAACCCCGCGATCTTCACGCCGGCAGCGCGCAACCCCGGCAATGCCTTCCAACAGGCCGTCGTTTTGCCCGCGCCCTGCGGGCCGGTGAGAAGGATGAACATCTTTGTTCCAGCTCCTTGTGATACGCCTGGGATACGCCTGGGATTGAAATCGCCAGGCTGGTAAGCCCAAACCTGCTGCAAGCAGGTTGCTGACAGCCATCCAGTGTGCTTCAGTCCACTTTGCCGTATCAGCCACCGAATTCATTCGGTGGCCTACCCCAGTCGCACAGCGCCTCGACGTAGGCGGCCGAGCCGTCGCGCAGCCAGCCGTCGAGCTGCGCCTGGTCTTTGAGGTTTTGCCCGCGCTGCCGCGGCGCCACAACATATTGGCACTCCATGTCCGGCAGCGCGGTCATGTCGCCCCACAGCTTCTCGAACTGGGCCACGGGGAACACGTCCTCCTGACCGTGACCCCAGCGCTTCTTCACGTCCTTGAGGGTGATGTAGGTGGGCATGCGGCCGGCCATGACGCGGATCGCCGCCGCGACCTTGTCGGCGTGGCCTAGATCCCCGCGGGTCAGGCCGAACGCGGCCAGGAGTTGGTCAATGTACAGCCAACTGGTGTTGGAATTGTAGTACGACAGCCGGAACTCGACCGCCTCGTGGGGCAGCGCCAGGCCCTCCAGCAGCCGCAGGCGGCCATCCACTCGCGCCAGGCCGCCCCCGCGATCTTCCAGGCAGCGGGTGACGACCTCCGCAGTGAAGGTCGCGCCCTGGCTGATCACACAGCCCAACACCGCTGGGTCGGCGTCGGTCCCCAGCGCATCAATGTTGTGTACCATCAGATAGCGCAGGTTCGGTTGTTCGGCCAGCAGCCGCGCCAATACGCCGTTCTTCAGCATGTTGGGGATCTCGTACCAGTGGCCCACGGGGTGCAGGCATTGCGCGGGGAGGTTGTCGGTGTAGTCGCTGCCCTCCCCCGCGCTTTGCGCCCAGCCGATGAGGGCCGCGTGCAGGCCCTCGCGCACCTTTTGCGCCTGCTCATCCAGCAGTTGTTGGGGCAGTTCCTCCCAGGCGAAGCGCAGATCGCGGGCCATGGGCACCAGCCTCAGCCCCACCGCGCGCCCCGGCGACAGGTGAAGCGGCCCCTGGCGCCCGTAGTTCCGCTCGGCCGCCAGGTGCGTCTCGATGGCCCCGTGGGTCAGATAGCTGGTGGTGATGACGTGGGGCAACGGCCGGCCGCACAGCCGAGCGATGCGCCGGCTCTTGGCCAGGTGGACCTCGATGAACGAGCGGTGGCGGCCGCCCAGCTTGCAGAACGGGTGCAGCGCCTTCACGACCCCTGCGCCCTGCGTCCACCGGCTGCCCACGCCGCCGGCCAGGCTGACCACAGCCACCTGGCCCGCAGCCAGCGCCTCCAGCCCGACCGCGCGCAGCCGCGCCAGCTCATCCGCGCCCGCCGCGGTCAGATCGAACACGTCGCCAGGCGCCACATCCCGGATGTCGCTGTTGGCCGGCAGGCGGTTCTGCGCCAGGCCGATGCGCCCTGCGCGCAGGTCGGCCCGGATCTGCTCGTGCTGCGTTCGGTCGAACCCGTAGGCGTCCAGCAGCGCCGGCAGCGAGGCTGCCGCGCCGCCCGCGCTGCCCGGCTGCGCCGAGCCGGGCAGCAGGCGGTCGAACAGCGTCTGCACCGTGCCGGATAACTCGGGCTGCGTGCGCGCGGCCTCGGCGAACAGGCGCAGCTCGGTCTGCCGCACCGGCGAGAGCGCCCCGCGCCCCTGCCGCACCAGCTCAGGCAGCACCAGCGCGTAGTAGCCGGGGGGCATGAGCGGAGAGGGGGAGATGCGGAGAGGGGGAGACGCGGAGATAGTCTCCGTGTCCCCGCGTCCCCGTGTCCCCGCACCCCCCACCACCTCCGCCCACGTCCCGCGCTCGTTGATGGCGAAGTCGTAGACCACCGGGTCCATGGCGAACGGCAGCGCGGCTTCGAGCTCGCGTTTGGTGGCCGCCATCAGGGTTTGCATCGTCTCCTGGGCGTGTTGGCGCACCGTCGGGTCGAAGATGAAGCCCATGCCCCCGCCCGACATGCCGCCCAGCATCCAGAAGCCCCAGAACTGCTCACCGTAGCGAGCCCTCACCCGGCCGATCAGCTTCTCGGTATAGAGGTTGCTGGCCCACGGGATGATGGCCTGGATCGGCCCCATGAAGTTGCGCGTGGTCACCGCGCCGATGCGTCGCACGTCGCCGTCACGCAAGGCCGCCACCACCTGATCCAACACCGCGCACGCCTCCTGCCGGCCCAGCCATTCCGCCTCGGACCGCAGCAGGTACTTCTCGGTGACCATCTCCAGGATGGGGCCGACGTTTTGCGCCATGCCGCCGTGGACCAGCACCAGGCTGTCTTGCAGCGCCTGCCGCGTCGCCGGTGTCACTTCGTCCGGCCCGAAAATGCGATGGCCCGGCAGCAAGCGCCCGCGGCTGATGCCCCATTCCGGGTCGTCCGGGCCGGCCAGCACGCCGGTGATCAGCTTAACCCCCGGCCACACGCCGCCCGAATCCTGCCAGCCGCCGCCGGAGCCGGCCAGCCACTCGCCCAGGATGGCCCGCGCGGCCACCAGCCGCCGCTCGTGCTCGGCCAGCCCGCCGGTGAGGGAACCCGCCTGCCCGGTAGCGCGCATGCACACGGCGATCAAGCAAGCCAGCAGGCTGGTGGAGACGGCCAGCCGCGAGCCCTTGGGGATGCCGTTGACGTTGCTCACCAGTTCGATGCCATGACCCGGCCCGGCCAGCCGCGCCAGCAGGTCGGCCAGGCGCATCTCGGAGCCCTCCAGCCCCGGCGGCACCAGGCCGGACGCGATGAGCGCCGCCTTCAGCAGGCCCAAGTAGTCACGGGCGAAGTCGAACACCTCAGCCAGGGTGGTGATCTCGGCCCTGGCGCCCAGGTCAACGCTGGTCAGCCGCAGCACCGGCTCGTCAATCACGCGGAAATAGGCCTCCACCGGCGGCCGTGGCGCAGGATCGCGGCCGCACACGCCCAGGTCAATGGAGATGTTGAGGACGCGTGCGCCTTCCGGGTAGTCCATGCCCAGGAAGAAGATGTCGCTCCACGCGCTGTGCGAGAGGTCCATGCGCACCGGCGTGGCCTCGCGCAGGATCGGGAACGGCGCGTCGTCGGGCCGTTGCAGCAGTTCAGGCCGCACCCGCAGTGGCTGGTCGGCCGGGTGGCCGATGCGGAACATCCACTGGTTGCCGCGCACGCTGCGCACGCTGCGCCGCACCTGGTCGGCCAGGGTTTGGAAGCCCAGGCGATGGTACGCCTCGGCCAGCGCGCTGGAGACTGATTCGGTCGGTCCCTGGGCGGCCTGCGCCTGCAAGAAGACCTCGATGGCCTCCTCGAACCGGCGGTGCAGCAGGTAGTCGTAGCCGTCGAATGGGATCAGCCCTCGCGCGCTCACACCGGGCTTGGTCGGCAGGTGGAACCGGTGGATGGCGTACAGGAAGAACAGGGCGCGCACGCGCTCGTACAGGTTGGGGCTGGTTCGGCGGAACGCGTCCAGGTCGGTACACTCGGCCAAGAGCTGATCCCGCGTCGCGGCCCGGCAGAACGCGTCCACCGAGCGGTCGCGCACCTGGGGGTCAGGCGAGGTAATGATGGCGCGCAGATGGCCCATGGGCATCAGGCCTCCTGCTGCACGGCGCGCTGCGCCAGCAACTCCACCAGGTGCGCCAGCACCGCCTCACGATCCTTGCCCGCCAGCGCCAGGGCCAGTTGCGCCGTTAGCAGGCCGTATTGCACCCCCACGTCGTAGCGCGACCAGCGGCGTTCCAACGCCAGGTAGCGCTCCACGCCGGCCAGCTCGGCCAGCGCGGGGGAAAGCTGGATGTTGCGCTGCCCTGCGGCGGCCTGCCGCGCCAGGATCGCCATCACGGTCGGGCTGAGCACGTGCATGCCGAAGAAACACAAGTAATGCCCTGCCCGCAGCCCCGGCACGAGCAGCCGTTGCTCGGCCTCGGTGGGGGTCGGCTTTTCGATGACATCCTCCACCGTATAGAGGTCCTGCCGGCCCTGCACACGGCGGCCGCCCACCGCGCCGAAATAGGGCAGCAGCGTCTCGCGCGAGGCCTGCACCGCGGAGACGGCGCACGCCTCGGCCGCGGCCACCGCCAGCAGTTGCTCGGCGCAGCCCTGGGCCGTGTGGCTGACCCAGAGATGGTCGCCCACCAGGTGGAGGAACGGCTGGTCGCCGATGAAATCGTGCGCGCAGTAGAGCGCATGGCCGTAGCCCAGCGCCGCGGGCTGTGGGATGAAGGTCAAGCGGGCGGTCACGTTGCCGGTCGCGGCCGCGTACGCCGATTCATCGCCGGGGCAGACGACCACGCAGATGTCGTCCACGCCCCCGCGCACGGCCTCTTCGACGATGATGCGCAGCACCGACTTCTGCGCGCCGTCCCGATCAACCAGGGTTTGCAGCGGCAACGCGCGTTGATCGCGCGCGGCTGCGGTGATGACAGCTTTGGTGACTTTCATGGAGCGACCTCGAGAGACGGATGGCCAGACTTTGCTGCTATGGTACGTCAATCGCGCACCACGCGCAAAAACGGGATAAGGCATTGCGGCACGAAGGCGCGTCGTTTACAACGCGCCTGTGTTATAGGAATTGACCTGCCAAACTTGAACGATGTACAGGAGGCTCCCTTGACACGTCCCGACTCTCAACGCATCGTCGCGACCGGCATTGGCCTGGTGACGCCCATCGGCAACGACCGGCCAACCACCTGGGCTGCGCTGCTCGCTGGTCGATCCGGCGTCGGTTATATCACCCAATTCGACTCCACACCGCTGAAAACGCACATTGCAGCTGAGGTGAAGGATTTCGACCCGGCCCAATACCTGGACAAACAGACTGCCCGGCGTATGGATCGCTTCATGCACTTCGCTGCGGTCGCCGCCCACGAGGCGCTGGCCGACGCGGCCTTCGACATGCGCCGGTATGACCCCCGGCGGGTCGGTGTGGTCGTCGGCTCCGGCATCGGCGGTGTACACACGCTGCTGGAGCAGCAGAAGGTGCTGGAGGAGAAGGGCCCGCGGCGCGTCAGCCCGTTCGCCGTCCCCGGCCTGATGCTGAACAGCGCGGCCGCGCACATCAGCATCACGCTGGGCGCGCGGGGGCCGAACATCGCGCTGGCCACCGCGTGCGCCACGGGCAGCCACGCGCTCGGCGAGGCGGCCGAGATCATCCGCCGCGGCCAGGCTGATGTGGTCATCGCCGGGGGCGCGGAGGCGGCCATCGTGCCCATGGCCGTGGCCGGCTTCGAGAACATGGGCGCGCTGAGCGGCCGCAACGATGAGCCAACGCGCGCCAGCCGGCCCTTCGACGCGGGCCGCGACGGCTTTGTGATGGGCGAAGGCGCGGGCATCATCGTGCTGGAGCGGCTGACAGACGCCCGCGGCCGCGGCGCGCCGATCTACGGTGAGCTGCTGGGCTACGGCTCGACCTCCGACGCGTTCCACATCACCGCGCCGGCCGAGGACGGCGCCGGCGCGGCCGAGTGCATGACCATGACGCTGGCCGACGCGGGCCTGCCGCCGATTGCCGTGGACTACATCAACGCGCACGGCACCAGCACGCCGCTCAACGACGCAGGTGAAACGCGCGCCATCAAGCAGGTCTTCGGCCAGCACGCCTACCGGCTGGCGGTCAGCTCGTCCAAGAGCATGACCGGCCACCTGATGGGCGCGGCCGGCGCCATCGAGGCCGCGTTCGTGCTGCTGGTGTTGCGCGACCAGATCCTGCCGCC
>DAOUAT010000217.1:0-6200 GCA_034433275.1 Anaerolineae bacterium | reverse complement strand
CGCCGATCTTGTCGTGCTGCCAGATGGCGCTAGGATCAGTGGCGAATTCCTTACAACGATTTTCGATAGCCGGCCTGAATTAGCACAAGCTTTCCAGGTGTTCCAGCATCCGGACATGTCTTTGTCGTTACGCGTCGTGCCTCAGGCCACCATCTCACGTCAGGATGCAGGATTCGCCTCTGTGGTCAGCGTTTTGAAGACAAAAACGAGCGGGCAAGTGCCTGTCAAACTTGAATTCGTAGATGCCATTCCGCATAATCGCGGCAAGCTGCAATATGTGATCAGCCAGGCGGGCCGTACGAGTAGTGACAGTGACCAAACGACGGCTGTTGAGTCATCGGAAAATCGTCCCGCGTAGTTCACAGCACAGCAGATTATACCCTCCAAGGCAATAATATGACGCAAACGGCGAACATAACAACCCCTTTGCCGCGCAACCCAAATACACAATTAAGGCGCAAAGGTCGATCAAGACGCGCTTTGATGGCACATCTCCTGCGGTGGTGGTTATTCAGCTTGTTTGTCAGCGGGTATTTGCTGCTGTTCTTGCCGGGCGCCGAGTATCCGAATCTCGCTCTTGTGACTTTGCTCCCAACGAGTCTGGCGTTGTGGTTTGGGTTGCTACCGTTGATCGGGAATGACGGGACACGAAAGCTGTACGATCCGGTGACGTTGTTCAATACCGGCTTGTTCTATTACAGCCTCAAGGGGGTGGCCTTATCATGGGGCGATCGCACCATCTTCCTGTCCCATATTGACATGTCGCAGGTCGCCCAGATCTATCCCCCGGTGGCCCTGCTCACTGCGTTGGGGATCCTGGCATGGAATTGGGGCTACTATGCTGAAGGGCGAAACAATCGCGCGCCGACTGATGAAGGCGCGGATAGCGAAAATGGAGAAAGACGCTATCCGTACATTAATCCACGACTGGGCATCATCTTCCTGATCCTGGCTGGCGGGCTTTCCTTCTATTTCTTGATCCGATTGACGGATGAAGGCTTATTTATCTTTCTGATGCAGTCTTGGCGCCGTGGCTACCTCTCTGACACCGCGTTGTCGGGCAGCGCCTCGGCGTTTTCCAGTCTCCTGGTGCCGGGGATTCTGCTGTTGCCGCTTGCCTCGATCCTATGGTTATCCATCCTGGGAAACAATCGCCAGCGACCAGGCATGGTCTTCTGGGCGTACTCGGCGCTGATGTTGGTGGCTGTGTTCCTGGTCATGCCCCGCGCGACGTTTATCGGTAGCCTGTTATCGCTGTTGTTTGTATACCATTACGCTATTCGGCGGGTTTCCTTAATTGTGCTTGTCTTCTTGAGCGTTGGTGGTCTGGTCTATGCCTACGCCATGGGCCTGTGGCGGGTCCTGTCCTCCTCGGCCACCGGCATTGACCAGGCCGGCACGCTGCTCTTGGAGAATTTCTCGGTCGGCGACCTGTCCGACTTTGTGATCAGCGGCGCGCTATCGGACATCCGGACTTTCGTTCTCGTGGTCTACCATTACGGCAAAGACTTGTCGTTTCAGTTTGGCGGCACCCTTCTGCGCATTCTTACCCAATTCATCCCACGCGCCCTGTGGCCTGGTAAGCCCATTGACCTGGGCGTCGAGTTGGGCCGCCTGTCTAACCCTTACACCATCTCCGGCACGCCGGCAGGTTTCCTGCCCGAGATGTATATTAACTTCCATCTGGCCGGTGTCCTGCTCGGCGCGCCTCTCCTAGGCATGGGTATGAGGCGGATCTACCGCGACTGGGTGCTCCTCAGCAGGAATCAGGCGCTGTCACTGGCGCTGTATGCCGTCACCATTCCCCGTATCTTGTTGCTACCATCGAACACTATCTCGCTGGCGTTTGTATCCTGGGCGATACCCTTAGGTGCAGCCCTCGTGGCCGTGGCCCTCTGCACGACAGACAAAACATCAGAGAAGCCACTATCCTCAAGTTGACTTTGAAGACGAGGAGTCATGCGAAAGTCATTATGGGCGGAAAGCACGGGATTTGCTCTTCTGATGCTGCTATGGCGAGGCCCTAAAATTCTGGGACACAAGTTCTGGACACTCGTCTATCAGCGTGCAATTGCGCAGTGCGGCCCCGGGACAGTATTTGCAATGGGTGTCTACATTGATCGGCCGAAACGGGTCACGATCGGGGCGAAATGTTATCTTGGTCAAAATGTGAAGATCGGTGCAGAGCTTGCGGATGGCAACCTCGTTATAGAGGATAACGTTCAAGTGTCAGAAGGCTGCAGCATTGATTACTCTGGCCAGGTACGCATCGGAAACGGCACGCTGATCTCTCCAAATGTTAGGATTCTATCTCATGATCACGGTTATGATCCTCGCTCGGAACCGTTGCCCTTTCCCTTGGAGATTAAATCAGGCGTATGGATCGGGATTGGCGCCTTGATTCTCCCCGGAACCGAACGAATTGGGCACAACGCCATTGTCGGGGCAGGTGCTATCGTGAACTGCCCGGTGCCCGATGGCGCAATCGTCGTAGGAAACCCGGCCAGGGTGATCAAGTATCGTTCGCAGGACTGAGCGAGCGATGTCTCCTACATCAGGCACCTGGCAGCGAGCCTCACGACTGATTGGGCGCTGGCGCGGGTCGTTCTCTTTTCGCACCGGCCTGGTCCTCTCAGGCAGCGTGCTGGGACAGGCCGTTGCCATGCTGCTGTTGCCCTTTATCGCCCGCCGTTACGGTACTGAGACGATCGGGCAAGCGGGCGTGACCTTAGCCGCTCTCGGCATCCTCAGCCTGATCGCTTGTTGGCAGTACGATCAGGCGGTGGTTGTCGCGCAGGACGCCGACCTGCGTTATTTACTTCTGCTCAGCATCTTACTCGCTGGCGGTCTGACAGCATTTCTCGCGGCAGTATTGTTTGTGCTCTCGAGGGCCGCACCCCAGAGCCTCCTCGTTCTCAAAGGGTACGGTATTGACGATAACCTGGTCATTCTGCTGCTGCCCTATGCCCTCTTCTTACTGTTGGTCAACCTCCAACTCAGGAATAATCGCCTCCTGCATGTCAGCGTGGCGCGGTTCATCTATTACGGGGGCACGGCGATCCTGCAGATCCTGGCCACGTTCGTCTGGAGTGCGACCAGTCAGGCCTTCCTGCTGTCCCAGACGTTCGCCGCCTGCCTGGCGATCCTGCCCTTGTTCCCCTACGGCACCTTGCGGGGTGGGTGGCACCGGCTCCGAGGCATGAATGTCACCGCGACGGCGCGTAGGATGGCGGTCATCGCCCGAACCTATAGAGACTTTCCGCGCTATCAGGCGGGGGCCCAGGTCCTGAACGCTTTTTCGCTCAATCTGCCCGTATTGGTGCTGAATACCGCGTTCTCGGCCACGTGGGCCGGCTGGTACTTTATGGCCAATCGGTTAGTGGCCGCGCCGGTAGTGCTGCTCTCCCAGGCCATCGGCCAGGTCTTCTATCGCGATAGCGCGGAGCGCGAACGCGTTGGGGCCGGTCAAGCACAATTCCTTGAACGGATCGCCACCACTCTCGTCAAGGTCGGCTTGTTTTTCGGGGTCATGATGGGCACCACTGCGCCTTTTTGGGTGCCCATCGTTTTGGGCGAAGCCTGGATCCCAGTCGCGACCATCTTGCAGATCCTCTTGCTCGTGTTTGTCGTGACCTTCTTCACATCGCCCATCACATCGCTCCTCAATGTCAAGGGCCGCCAGAAAGGCACCCTGGGCTACTATTCGCTGTTGACATTGACGCGTACCGCGGCGGTCTTCGGCGCGTGGTGGCTGCGCTCCGAGTGGGTCCTAATCTGGGCCTATGCCATTGCCTCGCTGTTCGTCATGGCACCGCTGTTCCAGTACATTGTTCACAGCGCCGGGGGGAGCGTGCAACGGATTGTGCACAATGCAAGACACCTTCTGATCGCGTTGGCTGGCGTCGTCCTGATCGCTGCTAGCTTCTCGCTGGCTGGGTGGTTGACCCGCTGGCCCGGCGCTTTGGCCGTATTCAGCCTCTTGCTGATGGTCGGTCTGTTGGAACTTCGCCGCGTGGGGATCTGGCGTGCTTTGACTGCTCGCAGATAAAGGTGCATAGGAACACGTGCGCAAAAGGATCGTCCTGGTCGTCGTCGGCCACTATCTGCCGGGATTCAAGGCTGGGGGACCAGTCCGGACCCTTGTGAACCTGGTGTCATGGCTGGGTGATGAGTTCGATTTTCGCATCCTCACACGTGATCGGGATCTGGGTGATCGGCAGCCGTTTCACGACATCGTTGCGGGCACCTGGCGGGAATGGGGTGGCGCCTGGGTGATGCATCTCTCTCCATCCCAGCTCAACCCGTTCGCATGGGCCAAGTTGCTGAGTCGCCTGGACTATGATGTGCTCTATCTCAACAGCTTTTTCGACACCTTGTCCGTACAGAGCGTTATAGTGCGGCGCTTGGGCCTTGTGCAGCGCCGGCCAGTGGTGCTGGCACCACGAGGTGAGTTTTCCCAGGGTGCATTGAGCCTGAAAGCACCGAAGAAACGTCTCTATATTGCCCTGGCCACAGCAATTAGTCTCTACCAGGGCGTGCGTTGGCAGGCGTCCAGCGAACTTGAAGCACGCGATATTCTCCGAGCCCTTGCACCAGGCGCGGCCAATTCCGAAGCCATTCGCATTGTGCCCAACCTCCCATCCCGGCTCACCGCCAATGGGGAGGCGCCCAGGCATCCCGCCAAGGTGGCTGGGCGAGCACAGGTTGTCTTCATAGCGCGCATCGCGCGGATGAAAAACCTTGCTTTCGCACTTCGAGTACTGAGCCAGGCACAAGGTGAGCTGGATTTCAACATCTATGGGCCGGATGAAGACGCGGCGTATTGGCAGGAATGTCAGGCACTCATCCAGCAACTCCCGGCCAACGTGCGAACACGATATCACGGCCCGATTCCGAGCCATCACATCCCTGGAGTGCTTGCTGAGGCGCACCTGTTCTTTCTGCCCACCCTTGGTGAAAACTTCGGCCATGCCATCTTCGAAGCTCTCAGCGCCGGGTGCCCGGTGCTAATCAGCGATCGGACGCCGTGGCGCGATCTTGCGCGCCATAACGCGGGATGGGATGTCTCGCCGGAGCGTCCCGATGAGTTCACATCCCGGTTGAACGCGTTGGTCGCCATGCCGCAAGAAGCCTGGGAGCGTTGGTCCGACGGAGCGCGACAATTGGCTCTCGCCTACAGTGGGCGTTCGGCCAACCTGGAAGCGAATCGCCGCTTGTTTACTGAAACGACAGGATCGCCCTGATTGCGCATTCATGTTTTGTCCCAATGGTATCGTCCTGAGCCTGACAGCAAGATCCATCTTCTTGCGCGCGATCTGGCTGCACGCGGACATCGCGTTACGTCCATAACCGGTTTCCCGAACTATCCTTACGGTAAGATCTATCAGGGATACCGGATCCGGTGGCGACAGTGGGAAACGCTGGATGGTGTAAGAGTCTTGCGCCTGCCGCTGTATCCCAGCCATGATCAGTCCGCGGTTCGGCGCTCCTTTAACTATCTCAGTTTTGCTGCGTCCGCCTCGACCTTGGGTGCGGCATTGTGCGGACCAGCTGAAGTCATGTGGGTATTCCATCCGCCGCTGACCGTGGGAATCCCGGCCTGGTGGATCGGCCTGTTACATCGGATACCCTTCGTCTACGAAGTGCAAGACATGTGGCCCGAAACGCTCGCGGCAACAGGTATGTTGCCTTCGTCACGGACAGCGAAAACCTTGGCCGCACTGGGACGCTTTATTTATCGTCGCGCAGCCGCCATCACGGTCATTTCGCCTGGATTCAAGCGCAATCTCATTGCCAAAGGTGTGCCTGCTGATAAGATCCATGTCATTCCGAATTGGGCCGATGAAGAAGTCTATCGGCCGGCACCACGCGATGCGGCGTTGGCGACCACCTACGGTTTGGCGGGCCGATTTAACGTCGTGTTTGCCGGGAACATGGGCGCAGCCCAAGGCCTGGACCGCGTATTGATGGCTGCGCGCCTAGTGAACGACCTGTCCGATGTACAGTTCGTTTTCATCGGTGATGGCGTGGAGAGCGATCGGCTGCAGGCGCTTGCCGAAGCGCAGAATCTGGACAACGTGCGCTTCATCGAGCGCCAGCCTATTAGTAGAATGCCCGGGTTCTTTGCTTGGGCGGATGTACTGCTAATACATCTCAAGCGTGACCCTTTGTTCGAAATCACTATTCCATCCAAAACCATG
>DAOUAT010000216.1:0-1648 GCA_034433275.1 Anaerolineae bacterium | reverse complement strand
CTCCGCGTCTCTTTGTCTCCTGCTCGCCCTCTCCCTCGGCGCGCTGGGAGCGATCAACACGTGGGATGTGCCGACGTATGGGTTGTTGGTGGCGGGCGCGTTCCTGCTGGCAGCCTGGCGGCGCGCACGTCCTGTTGGCGTCGAGGCTGTGCGCCAGCCCCCTTCAGGGTTAGCCGGTCTGTCGCCGGATGCGAGAAACCGGCTGAAGCCTCGATTCCCCGGTGAGCTCGTGATCGTTTTCGGCCTGCTGCTGCTCATCGCAGCCCTGAGCCTGGCGGCTTATTGGCCGTTCCACGCCAGTTATGATCCGGCCCTGGGCGACAGGGCGGGCTCGCTGGTGGCGCGTTACCTGAACTGGGTGCGCGCGGCCAGTCCGCTGGGCGACTGGCTGACCGTGTGGGGCGCGTGGCTGTTCCTGGTGACCGGTTACGCCGTGGTGACCTGGCGTAGCGCGTTGCGGCGGCGACACAGGCTGGCATCTCCGGTCGCCGACGTTGCGCCTGCGGCCCGGCGCGATGGTCCGCTGTTCGCGCTGCTGGGGCTGATCGGCCTGCTGGCGGTGTTGGCTGCGCTGGGTCGGCCGACCGCGGCGCTGGCCGCGCTGCCGGTCTGCCTGCTGCTGCCGCTGACCTTCCGCCGCTGTGCGCCGGTCGAGGGGGGCTTCGTGGCGCTGCTGGTCGCGCTGGCGTTGGCTGTGGTGGCCGGTACGGAGCTTGTCTATGTGCGCGATTTCCTGGAGGGCGGCGAGTGGTATCGCATGAACACCCTCTTCAAGTTCTCGACGCCGGCTTGGCTGCTGCTGGGCCTGGCTGGCGGGCCGATGCTGCGACGGACGTGGGCGGCCGCGCGACGGGGCCCACTGGCAGTGGGCGCGCCCTGGCAAGCGTTGATGGTTGCCCTGGTGGCCGGCAGCCTGACCTTCCTGGCTGTGGGCGTGCGCGCCCGGGTGGATGACCGCTTCCCCGGCCGGTGGCCGCCGTTCGGCACGTTGGATGGAACCGCGTACATGGCCATGAGCAGCTACGCCTGGCCGACCGGGGACAACGTCATCCGGCTCTCCTCGGAGCGCGAGGCGATCCGCTGGCTGCTGGAGGAGGTCAACGGCACACCGGTGATCGCCGAGGCGCCGGCCGGCTGGTATCCGGTGGGGAGCGGTTTTCATGGGTACGATTATTATCGTGCGGGCGGCCTGCGCGTCGCCAGCTTCACCGGCCTGCCGACCTTCCTGGGCGCGCATCAGGGGGAGCAGCGTTCGGGCGAGCAGGTGGGGCAGCGCGAGCAGCAGGGCCGCCTGTTCTTTTCGACCAGCGACATCGCCCAGGCGCGCGCGCTGATGCGCGACCTTCGGGTGGGCTACGTGTACATCGGCCAGTTGGAGCGCACCCTGTTCAGCGCCGATGCGCTGCGCAAGTTTGACGTGATGGTCGAGCTGGGCGACCTCCAGGTGGTCTATCGCAACCCGCAGGTGACGATCTATCGGGTGACATCGGCCGGTGGCGGCGGATGATGAAGGGTTGATCAACTTTGGCCCGGCGGCGTGCCCCGTGCTAAAATGGGGGCTGGGACGCCGATCTTATACGTTCTGAGGTCATTGCATCCTTCATGTTAAGTGTGCTTTCCTGGTGGTTCATTGTCCAGGTCATCGGCC
>DAOUAT010000215.1:0-21444 GCA_034433275.1 Anaerolineae bacterium | reverse complement strand
TTTGCGTCCGACACGTGGACCGGCAACAGCAGCGTGCATTATCCGCTGCGCCTGCCGCCCGGCCCTGGGGGGTTGGACCTGGCGCTCAGCCTGGATTACACCAGCGAGACGGTCAACAGCCTGCGCGCCGGCGCGGGCCTGGGCCTCGATGAAGGCGCAGCCAAGACCTTTTCCGTGCAGGCCAGCGCGGTGGGCTGGGGCTGGCTGCTGAACGGCCTGGGCCGCATCAATGTGACCGACGGTGGACAGCGGGCCTTCCTGGAGTACGCGGGCGGCAGTTTCGAGCTCTTCGAGCAACCGGGCAGCCCCGGTTACTGGCAGACCGAACCCCAGAGCTTCCTGCGCATCCAGCACAACGGCGCTAAAAACCTGCCGGGGCCCTGGATCGTCTGGACACCGGATGGCCGTAAGTACACCTTCGGCGGCGCGGAGAACAACAGCAACGGCGTCGCGACCTGGTTCGAGGCGCCCTTTGCGGGCGAGACCGAGTGCAAGCGCCGGGTGCGCGAAATGCACCTGGTCGAGGTCGCCGACCTGCACGGGAACCGGGTGACGGTTAACTATGCGCGCGAGCAACGCCAGATCCATTGTCCGGCCGGAGGGAACGACTGGCCGTCCTATGACCGCGCCATCTACCCGACTAGCCTGGCGTACTACGCCCGGAATGAACCACTGGCCACAGCCGTCGTCACTTTTGGCTATGGCGGCCGGACAGATACCGCCATCACAGACTGGGATAACCAATGTGTCCAGAGCCTGTGGAGCACCGTGCGGTTGGGTGACATTTACATCCAACTGCGCACCGGCAGTGGGACCGCAGACCTGACGACCATCCGGCGGTATCAGCTTGCGCACACTTACCGGTGGTATTGGAGCAATCCCGACAGCCACAAGGGCCTGCTGCTGCTGCAAGGCATCACGGAGTATGGGCGGGAAGGCGGCGCACAACCGGCCTGGGGCTTCACCTACGTAACGCCCAGCTGGGATTGGTGGAACTACACCCTGTTGCAGACGGCGGACAACGGCCAGGGCGGCCGGGTGACTTACACCTACGACACCGCCACCGTCCCCATCAGCGGCGCGGCGTGTGGGGGGCCAACCTACCGCTTCCGCGTGCAAGAGATCCTCACCGCAGATGGGCTGGGCCAGGCCGCGCACAACCGCAGCACGACAACCTACCAATACGCCAACCCGCAGGCCTGGACGACCGATCCCGCCAGCGCGCCAACCTGTCGCAACAGGTTCGAGTTCCTGGGCCACGGCCAGGTGCAACGCCAAACGCGAGATGGCGCAGGCGCGCTGCTGCAAACGGTCGTGACCACGTTCCACCAGTGCCACCCCGGCGCGCCGCCGACCAGTTGCAGCGGCAGCGCGGTGACGCTCGATCCGCGCAAGGGCAAGGCCTACGAACAAACGACGATGGATCCAGCGGGGCGTGAATTGGCGCGCACCCGGACCGCCTGGGCGACAGAGACGGTGCAGGGCCGCACCTGGGTGTTCCAGGCGGCCGCCACCCAATGGGTAGATGGCGGTGCGCCGCATAGGACGGAGTACGCCTACCTGCCGGCGCTGCAAGGGGGCGTGCAGTATGGCAACGTCACGCACGTGCGTGAGTACAGCGACGGCGGGACGATCCTGTATCGGACGCGCGAGACGCAATACTTCCCCCGCAACGACCCCGGCGCGGCGTACATTGTCAATCGGCCGGCGCGCCAAACGCTGTGGGATGCGTACGGCGCCTGCCAGGGCGAAACGCGCACCTGGTATGACCTCCTCACGGCCTACACCCAGGCGCCGACTAAGGGGGACCCGACCCGGATCCAGGTCGCACAGACGAGCTGCGGCAGCACCTGGAGCGAAACCGCGTTTACTTACGACGACTGGGGCAATCAACGGACCGTGACCGACCCGCGCGGCTATACCACGACGACGGCCTATGACACCAGCGGCGGATGGCCCAAGCTCTTTGCCTACCCGACCAGCGTGACCACACCGGCGGTAAACGGGCAGAGCTTCAGCACTCAGTATGTGTGGGACAAAGCGGTGGGGCAGGTGGCGCAGGTCACCGACCCCAATGGCGCCGTGACCAGCTACAGCTACGACCAGTGGGGCCGGGTGACGCAGCTCTGGCAGCCGGGGGACGACCAGGCCGGTGGGCACGCGGCCACGCAGGTCTTTATCTACACCGACTACGGCGACCCCAGTGCCCCCAGCAAAGTGCAGCAGCGGCAGCGGGACGACCCCGACGGCGGCGAGGCAGTGGCCACCTACCGGGAGAGCTACACCTTCTACGACGGCCTGGGCCAGGTCATCCAGACGCAGGCGGAGGGCGCCACGCCGGCTCAGGGGGCGCTGGTCAGCCTGCAATACAATGCCCTGGGCCTGGTGGCGCACCAGACCGTGCCCTACTTCGGCACGGCCACCGGCGGCTACCAACCGCTGGCGGATTGGGCCGGCCAGACCACGACAACGACCTACGATGCGCTGAGCCGGGTGACGCGGGTGACTGCGCCGGATGGGACGTGGACCGACACGGTCTACAATGCCCGCCAGACCGCGGTGCTGGACGCGCTGGGGCGCCAGACCATCCAGGAGGTGGATGCGTTCGGCCGGCTGGTCAGCGCCAAACAGTATACCGGCAGCTACCCCAAGCACCCGCCGGCGCCCGACTGGCAGGCGGCGGTGGCCTTCCAGGCGACCTATACGTACAACGTGCGCGACCAGTTGGAGCAAGTGACGGGCAGCGACGGTGCGGTCAGCGACCCGGCCTACGATCTGCTGGGCCGCAAGACCCAGTTGCACGACGCCGCTATGGGCCGGTGGCAGTATCGCTACGATGCGGCGGGCAACCTGGTCAAGCAGCGCGATGCCCTCAACCAGGCGATCTGCTTCGCCTACGATGGCCTCAACCGGCTAATCGGCAAGACCTACCACGCCAATATCCCTGACCTGGACGCGCTGAGCTGCCCGGCCAGCGGCTTCGCGGTCAGCTATGGCTACGATGCCGGCGCCAACGGTCTGGGCCGGCGCACCAGCCTGACCGACCCGTCCGGCAGCACGCACTGGGCCTATGATGCGCGCGGCCGAGTGATCAGCGCAATCAAGACGGTCGCGGGCGCCGTGTTTCAAACCCGCTTTGCGTATCGCAGCGATGACCGCTTGGATACGCTGGTCTACCCCGACGGGGAGCAGGTGACGTACACCTATGACGCCGCGGGCCGACTGACAGCCCTCACCAGCAGTTACGGGACGGCCTACCTGAGTGCGGCGGACTACACGGCGCTGGGCCAGCCGCTGAGCCGCACCTACGGCAACGGCGCGGCGGTCAGCTACGGTTATCACCCGACCAGCTACCGGCTGACTACGTTGACCGCGCCGGACGTCAATCTGGGCTACGGCTACGATGAGAATGGCAACGTGACGAGCCTCACCGACGGCGGCCAGGCCACGACCTTCAGTTACGATGCGTTCGACCGCCTGTTAACAGCGCGCGGCGGTTACACTGCCGATTACGCTTATGACCCCAACGGCAACTTGCGCAGCAAGACCGAAGGCGGCGCGATCGTCAACCTGAGTTACCCGGCGGGCACGCAACCCCGGCCACATGCGCCGGCCAGCGTCAACGGCCAGCCGTACACCTACGACCTCAATGGCAATCTCACGGCGCGGCCGGGCCAGAGCTTCATCTACGATACGGAGAATCGGCTCCAGACGATCACGGCGGACAGCCAGACCACGACCTTCACCCACGATGGCGATGGCCAGTTGGTCAAGCGAAGCGCCGCGGTGGGCGAGGTCTTCTACCTCAACGCGCACGTGGAGGCGCGGCCCCTGGCCGTATGCCCGCCGGCGCCGCCCGCGCGGCCCCCGCGCGCCTGGCTGCCGCTGGTGAGCGGCCCACCGTCGAGCGTGCCCAGCGTGGCGTCAGCGCGCGCCCAACTCGTCAAGTATTACCTGGTGGACGGCCAACGGATCGCCAGCCGGCCAGGCGTGTCCGGCTGCGTCACCCTGCCGGGGCCGGTCACCTACTACTATCACGACCACCTGGGTTCGACCAGTGCCAGCAGCGCCAACGAGAGCACGCGCTACTGGCCCTACGGCGCCACGCGCAGCGGCAGTATCGCCACGGCGTATCAGTTCACCGGCCAGCGGCGCGAGGCAGGGCTGGGGTTGTACTTCTATCAGGCACGGTGGTATGATCCGGCCATTGGCCGCTTCCTGCAGCCGGACACCATCGTCCCGGCGCCGGGCAATCCGCAAAGCTTGAATCGCTACAGCTATGTGCTGAACAATCCGCTGCGGTACACGGATCCGACGGGACACTGGGTTGAAACAGCCTGGGATATTGCCAATATTGCCTGGGACATCGCCGAGGTTGCCGCTGCGCCAACGCCACTGAATATTGGGGCGCTGGTGGTGGATGTGGGCGCCACGATCTTGCCAGGGGTACCGGGCGGCGCTGGTTTGTTGGCGCGGAGTGGCAAGGCAGCGGCCAAAGTTGCCAGCCATGCCGATGGCATAATGGATGCGACCAAGCTAGGGCGGCAGGTAGCTGAAGAGGCGGCAGAGAACGCAGCGAAGCAAATGGGTCGCGAAGCTAGCCAGGAGGTCGTCGAGCGGGCGATCAAGAGCGACACCAAGCCGGCGCGCGAACTGCTACGACAAAGCGCCCCTGGTGCGGAGGTTCATCACCTGATTGAGCAACGTTTCGCTACGCAATTCGGTATCAAACCGGGCGATATTCCGTCTGTACGACTGGATAAGACCTTCCATCAACAGGAGGTGACCAGCCGCCTGTTCAGTAAGGGAAATTCGCCCACAGGAGGCACATATTCTGCTCAAGAGATATGGAGTGCTTACAATAGGGTTTACGGTTCTGGTCCAGGTGGACTAAATCAGCCCGATTGGTTGGAAGCCATCTGGCCTTACTTTGAGAGATTGGGGGTGCCACGATGAAGCGCATCGCCCTCATAACTCTCGGATGGAGTCTTGGCAAACCCGCCAAAGAAGTTGAACAAGACAAAGCGCAGGTTGCTAAACTCCTTAGGCGCATAGGCATGGAGGATCGATTCAACCCGAACACACATTACTATGACATCGAGTTAGAAGTGGACACAGAAGTGTTGACAACTCTGATGAGTGTACTTGAAACGAAGCCGAATTTGGGTTATCTTAGCCGGGTTGACCGGCGTTACACCCGCCAAGAAACGGAGTTGGCTAAACTCCTGATCTGGCGTCCGACCAATCAGGCGATAGAGGATGATCATTATGATTTCTTTGCCGAGGGGGATGAACACAAGGACTTGTACCGACGCTGCTCGGCCTGCGGCACACCTCTCCGACAAGTTCGGGACATAGTCATCAACAAGGCTCGAATGGGGAAAAAGGATATCTCGTTGACTTACTCATATGAGGTGATTCTCAACGAGCAGGTTGGACGGTTGTTGCAAGAGCAGGACGTATCGGGCTTTGAGCTGCGACCGGTGCAGCACTACAAGAAACCCTACCCAGGCGAACCGACACTGCATCAACTCGCAGTCACAAACGTCCTGCCGCCGATGGCCGCGCCACCCACCGAGTTCGAGCAGTTTCACAACTGCGCGGGGTGTGGCCGCATAAGCCGCTTCCTCAAGCACACCCATTGGTGGGGGAAGATCCAGTACCGCGAAGACACCAACGTCTATTTCCCCCGTCGTGTGCTAGAGGTGGTCAAGGACTTCAACCACACGGCAGAATACTTCGGCGAGTTGCGGGTGGCCCATCCTTACGTGATCATTACGCAGCGGGTGTATCGGCTGTTGCGCGAGCACAAGGTGAAGAACTGGGCAGCGGTGCCGGTGTATTTGGTGGATTAGCGCTATGAGTATGCCCAGGAAGACGTGGGGTTGTCTGCTTGGCATCCTGTTGGCGCTGACGGGGTTGCTCTCGCCTGACCAGGCCGGCTCGTACGACGCCACTGGCAACCTCCAGACCAGCACCGACGGTGGGCAGACCACAGCATTCACGTATGATGCGTTCGACCGGCTGCTGACGGCCCGCGGCGGCTACACGGCCGACTATAGCTACGACGCCAACGGCAATCTGCACAGCAAGGCCGAAGGCGGCGCGACCGTCAGCCTGAGTTACCCGGAGGGCACGCAACCCCGGCCGCACGCGCCGGTGGCGGTGAATGGTCAGGCCTACACCTATGATGCCAACGGCAACCTGACCGCGCGGCCGGGCCAAAGCTTCGTCTACGATGCGGAGAATCGGCTCCAGACGGTCATGGCGGACAGCCAGACCACGACCTTCACCCACGATGGCGCTGGCCAGTTGGTCAAGCGGAGCGCCGCGGCGGGCGAGGTCTTCTACCTCAACGCGCACGTGGAGGCGCGGCCCCTGGCCGTGTGCCCGCCGGCGCCGCCGACGCTGCCCCAGCGCACCTGGCTGCCGCTGGTGAGCGGCCCGGCGCCGAGCGTGCCCAGTGTGGCGGCGGCGCGCGCCAACCTGGTGAAGTACTACCTGGTGGACGGCCAGCGCATCGCCAGCCGGCCGGGCGTGTCCGGCTGCATCACGGCGCCGGGGCCGGTCACCTACTACTACCACGACCATCTGGGTTCCACGGTGGGCAGCAGCGACGGCGAAAGCACGCGCTACTGGCCCTACGGCGCCACGCGCAGCGGCAGCCTGGGCAGCACGACGTACCAGTTCACCGGTCAGCGCCGCGAGCCGGGGCTGGGCTTGTACTTCTACCGGGCCCGGTGGTATGATCGGTCATTGGGCGGTTCCTGCAGGCGGACAGCATCGTGCCGAGTCCGGGCAATCCACAGAGCTTGAATCGCTACGCGTATGGGTTGAACAATCCGCTGCGGGAATGAAAATACAGCCATTCGCGCTCGTCCGCGTCCCATTTTCGGATTCAGCCAAACTTACTCTGCCATAGGCACAGGCGCCGAAGCGAGGCTCTCCGTCGCAGCCCCGTGCCCGTTCTCCTCGATCCGCACGATGGCCGGCACGGCCAGCCCGGCCAGGGCGATGCCCGCGCACAGCAGGCCGCCCGCGATGTACCAGACGCGCACGCCGACCGCGTCGGCCAGCGGCCCGGCGATGAGCAGGCTGACCGGCATCATGGCCGTGGCCCCACTTTGGATCAGCGACAGCACGCGGCCCTGCACCTCGGGCGCGACGCGGGACTGGACGATGGCCAGCAGCGGGCCGTTGGCGATGGGGTTCATGAAGCCGGCCACGAAGTTGCCCCCCAGGGCGATGCCGAACAGGCCGGCCGGGGCCGCGCCGGCCACCGCTACGCCCAGGCCGATGCCGATCACCCCGATCAACGACGTGATGATGCGCCGGCGAAACCCGCCCCACGCGCTGAGGACCACCCCGCCGGCCACCACACCGACCCCGATGGCCGACTCGAACCAGCCGAGCTGCAACACGCCGCCCCCGAAGTGTTTCGTCACCAGCAGCGGCGCGAGGGAGGACGCGGGCACCAGCACGAAGTTCAGCACCATGGCCAGCAGCAGGACCGCGAAGAGGCCAGGCCAGCCCCACACATAGCGCAGCCCGGCGCGCAGATCGCTCCACAGCGAGCCGCCCGCCCCCGCGCCCGCGCTCAACGCCGTCTGTGGCGGCTGGGGCACGGCGATGAACAGCAGCGGCGCCACGGCCAGCAGCGCGGTGACGATGTCAATCGCCAGCACGCCGCCCAGCGGCATCACGCCTAGCAGCAGTGCGCCCAGGGGCGGCGCCACGATGTTGATCGCGCCTTGCAGCGTCTGATTCAGGCCCGCCACCCGCGCCAGGTGCGACGGCGGCACCATCAGCGAGGTGGACGCCTGCATGGCCGGCCAATGGAACGCGCCCATGGCCGAGCGGAAGCACATCACCGCGTACACGTGCCAAACCTGCATCCGACCGGCCGCGAACAGGAGCAGCAGCCCCAACGTCGCCAGCGCGATCAGGCTGTCGGCCACGATCATCACCGCGCGCCGCGGCCAGCGGTCCACCAGCGCGCCGGCGAAGGGGCCGATGAGCACCTGGGGCAGGATCGCCACCAGGGTGGCCGTGGCCAGCACCGTCGCCGAGCCGGTGGCCTGGGTCAGCCACCACACCAGGGCGAACTGCACCAGGCCGCTGCCCAGCAGCGAAAACGCCTGCCCGCCCCAGATGGTGAAGAAGCGGGGGGCCCAGCGGTTAACGGGAGGATTGGATGTCATGGGATACCTCTGCGAATTGCGAATTGCGAATTGCGAATTGCGAATTGCGAATTGCGAATTGCGAGAGATAGGATAACACACGTGTTTTATTTTGTCAATAAGCACCTTAATTTTTATTAGATACAGCTTGATATTATCAATAGCTTGTTTTTCACAATTCCAACCTCCAACCTCCTTCGCCCATCCGTGTGGTTTGCCCGCCAACTTGCCCGGCGCGATAATGCTGCGGTTATCCCGATGGGTGCAGGACGCACATGTCTTCTACGCTTTCCGTGCCGAAAAGTATCACCGCGCGCCTGGGCGAGCCGGGGTACGGCCGTGTGCTGGCGTTGGCGCTGCCGGCCGTGGGCGAACAACTGCTGAACATGGCCGTGGGGCTGGTAGACACCTTCATGGTCGGCCACCTGGGCGCCAGCTCGGTGGCGGCCGTGGGGCTGGCCAACCAGGCGATCATGTTGGCCACCACCTTCTTCGCGGCGGTCGCGACGGGGGTCACTGCGCTGGTGGCGCGGCACACCGGCGCGCGCGAGCCGGAGGGCGCGAATCGCATCCTGCACCAGGGCTACCTGTTGGGGCTCCTCTTGGGCGTGGCGGCCACGGGGCTGGCATTAGCGCTGGCAGAGCCCATCATTGTGGCGCTGCGTGCGCCCGCCGACGTGATCGCGCCCGGCACGGCCTATCTGCGCATCGCCGCGACCGTCTTCATCAGCGCGGCCTGGCTGTTCATCGGCAACGCGGCGCTGCGCGGGGCCGGCGACACCCGCTCGCCCATGCTGATCATGCTGGTGGTCAACGCGGTGAACATCGCGGTCGCCTACCTGTTCATCTACGGCCCCGGCCCCTTCCCCAGCCTGGGCGTGACCGGGTCGGCGCTGGGCGCGGCGGCCGGCCGCGGGGTGGGCGGCCTGCTGGTGACCTACTTGCTGTGGCGCGGCCGCGCCAATCTGAAGCTGCGCCTGGCCGCGCTGATCCCCGACCTGACCCAGATCAAGCGCATCGCCAACATCGGCCTGCCCGCGGGCGCCGAGATGCTGATGATGCGCCTGGGGATGACCGCTTACGTGACCACAGTGGCCGCGCTGGGCGCCAAAGCCTACGCCGCGCACCAACTGGCGCTGCAAGGGGAGTCGCTGGCGTTCATGCCGGGCTTCGGGTTCGCGATCGCGGCCACCACGCTGGTCGGCCAGGGGCTGGGCGCGGGAGATCCGGCGCGCGCGCGGGCTGACGCCTTCCTGGCGCGACGCATGGCGCTGATCCTGATGTCGGCCATGGGGGTGTTGTTCTTCTTCTTCGCCGGGCCGATCATTGACATCTTCATCAACGACCCCGAGGTGGTGCAACTGGGCGTCTGGCCCCTGCGGCTGGTGGCCTTCTCGCAGCCTGCGTTGGCCACCATGATGGTGCTCTCCGGCGGCCTGCGCGGCGCGGGTGACACGCGCGCGACCCTGGTCGTCACGGCCGCTGGGCTGTGGCTGGTGCGCCTGCCCCTGGCGCTGTTCCTCACCGGGCCGCTGGGACTGCTGGGCGCGTGGATCGCGATGGGGGTGGACCTGAACCTGCGCGGCCTGGGCATGTGGCTACGGTTCAGGAGCGGGCGCTGGGCCAAAATTCGCGTTTGACTTGACAAACCGGCGCGAACTGTTGTAATCTTACGCCACACAAGAGGCGTTGGACCTCGTCATCCCCTTGCAGCATCAGCGCGACCGCCTGGCCTGCCCAAGCTGCCGGGTCCAGCGAAACGGAACCACACATCATCAACATCACGGAGGAAAAATGCGCAACAGGTTCTTCGTCCTACTCCTGGTCCTGGCCATGATCCTGCCGACAGCCGGCCTGGCTGCTGCGCAGGATGTTGGCCCCGTCGAGCCTCTGGTCCCCCCGCCTTCCGCGGAAACCGGAGAGATGGTTGACGAAACACCGCAGTTGTGGTTCGTCGAATTCGGCAGCGCACCGACCGCTGACGGCGGCTCCCTCGATGCCGTCCGCCGCGACAAGGTCAACTTCCGCAACGAGGCCCGCAAGTCCGGCCTGCAGTACACGATCCGCTATTCCTTCGACACCCTCTGGAACGGCGTCTCGATCAGCGTCGCCAAGCAAGAACTGGCCAAACTGGCCCGGCTGCCCGGTGTGGCGGCCATCTACCCCGTGGACGTGATCGCGGCGCCACCGACGTCCCCTATGGCCGACCCTGAGCTGGCGACCGCCCTGGCCATGACCGGCGCGGATATCGCGCAGAGCGAGCTGGGCTACACCGGCGCGGGGGTCAAAGTCGCCATCATGGACACCGGCGTGGACTACGACCATCCTGACCTGGGCGGCTGCTTCGGCCCCGGCTGCCGCGTGGCTGTTGGCTGGGACTTCGTCGGCAATGCCTACAATGCCGATCCCTCATCCGCTGCCTACAACCCGATCCCTGTCCCCGATGAGTACCCCGATGACTGCAACGGCCACGGCACGCACGTCGCCGGCATCGTCGGCGCGAACGGCGCGGTCAAAGGCGTGGCGCCCGGGGTGACCTTCGGCGCGTACCGCGTGTTCGGCTGCGCGGGCTCCACCACCGCCGACATCATGCTCGCCGCGATGGAACGCGCCCTGGCCGACGGCATGCAGGTGCTCAACATGAGCATCGGCTCGGCCTACCAGTGGCCGCAGTACCCCACCGCACAGGCCTCCGACCGGCTGGTGAACAAGGGCATGGTGGTGGTGGCCTCCATCGGCAACAACGGCGCCAACGGCGTCTACTCGGCTGGCGCGCCCGGCCTGGGCCAGAAGGTGATCGGCGTGGCGTCGTTCGATAACACTCACGTCGCGCTCAACACCTTCACCGTGACGCCCGCGGGTCTCACCATTGGCTATGCCAATGCGGCTGCAGCGCCGCTCGCACCGACCTCCGGCAGCCTGCCACTGGCCAAAACCGGCACGCCGACGACAATCAACGACGGTTGCACCGCGCTGCCAGCGGGAAGCATGGCCGGCAAAGCAGTTCTGATCCGGCGCGGCACGTGCACCTTCTACGCGAAAGCCTATAACGCCCAGCAAGCCGGCGCGGCGGCCGTCGTGCTATATAACAACAGCGCCGGACGTTTCAGCCCGACTGTTGCCGGCTCACCTGCCATCACGATCCCGGTGGTCGCCGTGTCTGACACCGAAGGCGTGGCGATCAACAATGCAATTAATGCAGGGGCACAGACCCTCAACTGGACGGACCAGTACGGTTCCTTCCTGAACCCCACCGGCGGCCTGATCTCCTCCTTCAGCTCCTACGGCTTGTCGCCGGACCTGGCGCTGAAGCCCGACATCGGCGCGCCGGGCGGCCTGATCCGCTCCACCTACCCGCTGGAATCGGGCGGCTACGCGGCCATCAGCGGCACCTCCATGTCCTCGCCGCATGTGGCGGGCGCGGTGGCGCTGCTGCTGCAGGCCAAGCCGAACACGCCGTCGCAGGCCGTGCGCGGCATCCTGCAGAACAGCGCCCTGCCGAAAGTCTGGGGGGGCAACCCCGGCTTCGGCTTCCTGGATAACGTCCATCGGCAAGGCGCGGGCATGCTGCAGATTGACAAGGCCATCCTGGCGACGACCAAGATCGAACCCGGCAAAATCGCCGCGGGCGAGGGCGAAGCGGGGCCATATGTTCAGACGCTGTGGATCGAGAACAACGGCATGGCCGACGTGACCTATGACCTCTCCTCCATCAACGCCCTGTCCACCAGCGGCGTGATCACGCCGGGCTTCACCACTTCCAATGCCAGCGTGGCCTTCAGCGCGACGAGCGTGACCGTGCCGGCCGGCGGCTCCGCCAGCGTCGTGGCCACCATTACCCCAGCCAACGCCCCGGTCAATGGTCAGTACGGCGGCTACATCATCTTCACGCCGCAGGGCGGCGGCCAGGTCTATCGCGTGCCGTTCGCGGGCTTCGTGGGGGACTACCAGGGCATCACGGTCTTGACGAATGCGTCCTTCCCGACCGGCCCGCTCCTCGGCAAGTTGACGGCCTGCGCCCCGGCCAGCCTGCTGCGCGGCAACGACTGCTACGGCACCGGCACCTACACGGTGTTCCCCACCGGCACGACCTACACGATGGTCAATGCCTACAACATCCCGTTCTTCCTGGTACACTTCGAGCACCAGGCGCGGCTGTTCCGGGTGGAGATCTTCTCGGAGAAGGGCAAGGCCTGGCACCGCGCGTACAACGAAGACTACATGCCACGCAATAGCACCAGCACAGGCTTCTTCGCCTACCCGTTCGACGGCACGACCTTCGCGGGCAACAAGACTTACACCCTGCCCGACGGCACGTACTATGCCAAGATCTCGGTGCTGAAGGCGCTGGGCGACGCCAGCAACCCGGCGCACTGGGAGACCTGGACCTCGCCGATGTTCGAGATTGACCGGCCGTAATACACGAGTCATCGGTAACAACCGGTAGGGGCGAGGCAACCTTGCCCCTACTTTGCCCTGATGAAAGGACCTCCCGGCCGCGCAGGAACATGGCCGGGAGGTCTCGCTTTTCGATAATGGGAGGGGCGGATGCGCCTATCGCGCGTGATCGCGGGGATGGTCATCGCCGCGGCGTTGATCGGGGGCAGGGTCAGCCCGGCCGTGGCCGATATGGGAGTGGGCGAGCGGACGGTCGGCGCATCGGGCAGCTCGTTGTGGGAGCTGAACCGCGATATGGCCGGCGCCCTTTACGTCAGCGACTATGCGTTGCCCGCGGTGCTGGCCGTCAACCCGGCCACCGGCGCGTACACCCGCTACACCTTCGACATCCGGGACAAGACCTACGTCATCATGCCCAGCGACGCGAAACCCGATGCGGCTGGGCAGATCTGGTGGAGCGACTACTACGCGGCCTTCGGCAGGACCAACCCGACCACCGGCGGGACGACCTATTGGGATCTGACCGGCACGTTCCTGGCGCCGGCCGGCTTCGCCTTCGACCCGGCAGGCCGCGTCTGGCTGACCCAGGAGTTCAACCCACAATTGCTGCGCTTCGACCCGAGCGCGGGTCAGTTGTGCCGCTTCAATGTCGGAGGCGGGGGGCGTTACATGATCGCCCACGGCGGCGTGCTGTGGATCGGGGACGCGCAGGCGCGGCGGCTCCTTCGCTTCGACCCGCAGACCAACCAACTCCGCTGGTGGGCGCTGCCGGATGCGGGCGCGTCGCCCCGAGGCCTGGCCTTCGACGCGGCCGGCCGCCTCTGGTGGGCAGACGCTGTGCCGGGGACGGGGAAGCTGGGGCGCCTGGCGCCGGAAAATAACCAGGCTGTGACCTACCTGCTGCCGTCGGGGACGGAGCCGGTGATGGTCGCGCCCGGCGGCGAAGTGGTCTGGTACACCGACCGGGCCGGAACCGCCGGCTTCCTGGACCCGGCGCGGGCCAGCGGCGCCCCCACGACGCTGACCACGGGCACAGCCACCCTCTCACCGATCGCCTGCGCCACGGTGGCTTCCCGCACGCAGACCCCGGCCCGGACGACCGGCACGTTCACCTTCTCCACGGTGAACTGGGCTTCCCTGGCCGGCACGCCGGTCGGCATCACGGCCTTCATCCCGCCGACCACCACGACGACGCCATCACCCTATGGGATGGCAGCCAGCGATGGCCGCACCTGGCTCGCCGACCAGTCCCGCCTGACGCTGGCGCGCACCCCGCGCGCGCCGCGGCCGCCCACGGTCTCAATCTCGCTGGCGGCCGGGGCGGTGACGCTCTCGTGGGGGGCCGTGACCCAGGACGAAGGGGGCGGCAGCGTCACGGTGAGCAACTACCAGGTCTGGCGCGGAGGCCAGCCGGGCTTCCGGCCGTGGGACCCAGGCGTGACCCTGGTCGGCACACCGCCGGTAACGTCCTTCCCGGCTGGGCCTGCGCCCGCGGCCGGGCAAGCAGCCTTCTTCGGCGTGCGCAGCGTCGCCAGTTCGGGGCTGCTCTCGCAGACTTCGAGCCGCGTGGGCGTGTTCTCGTTCGCGCTGACGCCAGGTGATACGCCATGAGCGACGGCTGAAGGTCTCAGCAACACCGACCACGGCGATTGTTTGACAAACCGGCGCAACCGTGTTATAGCCTACACAGATTCGTCTAGAGTCCGTTTATCATTTCCTACGGACTCCCATGGAGACTGGCCGGGACACGCAGCACTGCAACCCACGTCAAGCAGCGTGCGCGCTAAAATGGCGCGCACAGCCAAAGGCCAGAACTGAAAACAACATCAGATAAAGGAGGTGGCCATAGGAGGATCCTCATCTTGTAGGCAGTAACATCGTCACAAACACACGATATCACCCAACCAAAAGGAAAGGCAAGATGAAGAAAGGCACAACGTTACTCCTGGTAATCCTCATGCTGGTGACCTCGCTGCCAGCTTTCGCTCAGGCGCCCGTGGAACGCGGCCAGGCCCGTGAGCTCCCGGGGCGGCTCGCCGATCTCAAGCTCGAAGCCCCTGTCGAGCTGGGTGACTTGTCTATCGCCAACATAGATGCCAGCCTGTTCGCCACGCAAGGCGCCAACAAGGTGATCATCCGCCTGGTCAGGCCCTCGGTGGCTGAACAGGGCCTGGCCGACGCGGCGGCCGCGCGCGAGCGCGACGCCCTCCGCCAGGTGCAGGCCGACCTGTTGGGCCGCGTGCGGGCGCTCGACCCCAACGCCCGCGTCATCGCCCAGACGCAAATCGTGCTGAACGCGGTCTTCGTTGAGGTAGACGCGGCTGTGCTGCCGCAGCTCGCCAAAGACCCGGCCGTGCTGCGCATCGCGCCGGTCGGCAACTATGAGCTGGACCTCTCCGAGACGGTGCCCTACATCGGCGCCTCGGCCGTCCAGGCCAGGGGCTTCACCGGCCGCGGGGTCAAGGTGGCCGTGCTGGACAGCGGCATTGACTACACCCACGTCGCGTTTGGCGGCTCGGGCAATCCGGTAGACTACGCCGCGAATGACCCAACCATCATCGAGCCCGGCACCTTCCCGACCGCTAAAGTGGTGGGCGGCTACGACTTCGTGGGCGGCGTCTGGCCCAACGGGCCCGAGATGCCCGATCCCGACCCGCTGGATGACGGTCCGGCTGGCGGCCACGGCACGCACGTGGCTGACATCATCGGCGGCAAGATGGGCGTCGCGCCGGGCGTCAGCCTGTACGCAGTAAAAGTCTGCTCCTCGGTCTCCACCTCCTGCTCCGGCATCGCGCTGATCCAGGGCATGGAGTTCGCGGTCAACCCCAACGGCGACGGCCGCCTGAACGACCGGGTCAACATCATCAACATGTCGCTGGGCTCCAGTTACGGCCAGCCCTTCGACGATGATCTTTCTCTGGCGGTGGAGAACGCCACCAAAGTCGGCATCCTGACGGTGGCCTCGGCCGGCAACAGCAGCGACAAGCCCTACGCCAACGGCACACCTGCCGCGGCGCCCAGCGCGCTCTCCGTGGCACAGACCGCGGTGCCCAGCGCGTTCCTGCCGCTGATGCAGATCCTCGCCCCGGCCAACATCGCCGGCAACTTCCCGGCCGTGTTCCAGCCCTGGTCCGCGCCGTTGACCACGGCCATCGAAGCGCCGCTGCAATTCGGTAACGGCGCGGGCGGCAACACCTTGGGCTGCAATTCCTTCCCTGCTGGCTCCCTGGCCGGCAAGATCGTGCTGGTCAATCGCGGGACTTGCTCCTTCAGCATCAAGATCGCCAACATCGCCGCGGGCGGTGGTCTGCTCGGCATCATCGGCTTGGTGGCGCCGGGTGATCCCTTCGAGGGCGGCTACGGCGGCGGCGATGCATCCGTCCCCGGTTACATGGTCAGCCAGGCGGTGGCGAACCGGCTGCGCGCCGGCCTGCCGAACACGGTGGTCCGCTTCGACCCGGCCGTCGGCATCCCGCTGGCCGGCAGCATGGTGGGCAGCTCGTCGCGCGGCCCGCAGCATGAAGACACCACCCTGATCAAGCCCGAAATCGGCGCGCCCGGCGCGTCCGTTTCGGCGATTTACGGCACCGGCGCCGGCACCGGCCCCTTCGGCGGCACCTCCGGCGCCGCGCCCATGGTCTCCGGCTCGGCCGCCCTGTTGATCGAAGGCTACGGCGGCGCCAAGACCAGCGCCAAGGGCGCGCCCGCGGGCAGGGCCATCGGCCACGGCCTGAAACCCATCGAGCTCAAGGCGCTGTTGATGAACAACGGCGAGACCAACGTCGTCAACGACCCGCTGACCGGTGCGCTGGCCCCGATCACCCGCATCGGCGGCGGCGAGGTGCGGGTGGACCGCGCACTCATGGCGCCGGTGGCGGCCTGGGACGACGCCGTGCCCTCCGGCTCCCTGAGCTTCGGCTTCGTGGATGTGGCGAATGACATGGTGACCCTCACCAAGACCATCCGCGTCCGCAACTACGACAACACGCGGCGGACTTACACTGTGACGCCGACGTTCCGCTTCGACAATGATGTGACCAACGGCGCGGTCAGCGTGAGCGCGCCGGCCAGCGTGACAGTGATGCCCGGCCTGGGCCGCGACACCCTGTTCACCATCACCATGACTATTGATGGCGCGAAGCTGCGCGGCAACTTCATGAACTCCGGCAGCGCAGGCGCAGACCCGGCGACGTTGACCACCAACGAGTACGACGGCTACCTGGTGCTGGACGATGGCAAACAGCCGATCCGCCTGGCATGGCATGTGCTGCCGCGCAAGGCCGCGCGGGTCGTGCCGGACACCACCGAACTCGTTCCCGGCGGCTTCCCGCAGACCATCGGGCTGAACAACACCGGCGTCGGCGCCGCGCAGAACGACGCGTACGCGCTGCTGGCGGTGAGCGACAACCTGCCCCAGGGCGGCCTGGGCGAACAGTCCCCGACCCCGGACATCCGGGCGGTGGGCATCAACACCTTCCCGGCGCCGGCCGGCTTCTGCTCCGCGAATCCGTCGTTCCTGTGGGCCTTCGCGATCAACACCTGGGAACGCCAGCAGCACCTGCTGCCGGTCAGCCACCAGGTGTGGCTGGACACCAACCGGGACGGCACGGATGACTACGTCATACTGAACCGCGACGCCTCCGGCCTGGGCACCATCAGCGACGGCCGCCAGTTGTCCTGGGTGCTGAACCTGGCCACCGGTGCGGCGTCGGCCTTCTTCTTCGCCGAACACGCCACCAACACCGGCAACACCGTGCTCTACATCTGTGGCGAGCAGATCGGCATGAACGCGGCCAACCTGGGCGTGACTCAGGTTGACATGGACGTCCTGGCCCAGGACTTCTACTACGGCGGCCCCGGCGACCTGATCGAAGGGCTGGTCGTGACCCCGCTGGGCGAGCGCTTCTACGGCAAGCCCAAGGACCTGGCCGGCAAGAGCTCCGACCCGGCCGGCCTGACGGTCTACGACTTCGGTCATTTCCCCGGCAACTCGCCGGAGCTGGGCCTGCTGCTGTTCACCAACGGCGACCGGAGCGCGGGCAAACGCGGCGGCGCCACGCAGGACGCCGAGGCGCAGCTGTTCCGCTACACCGGCTTCGACCTGACGCTGCTGCACACCAACGACTTCCATGCGCGCGTGGACGAGTACAACGTCAATGGCGCGCGGTGCAAGCCGGCGGATGCAACAGCCGGCAACTGCATCGGCGGCGCGCCGCGGCTGGCCACGGCCGTGAACGCGATCCGGAACAGCCAACCCAACGTGCTGCTGCTGGACGCGGGCGACCAGTTCCAGGGCACGCTGTTCTTCAACCTTTTCAAGGGCGCCGTGCTGAACGAGACCATGAACTACCTGGGCTACGATGTGATGGCCATCGGTAACCATGAGTTCGACAGCGGCCCGGCGGTCTTTGCGGACTTCATCGAGGGGGCGAAGTTCCCGGTGGTGGGCGCCAACATTAACGCCAGCGCGGATGCGCACCTGGCCGGCAAGATCGCGCCGTACGCGGTGGTCGAGCGGGGCGGGCACAAGATCGGCGTCATCGGGATCACCACCCCCGAAACTGAGAACATCTCCAGCCCTGGCCCCAACGTCAAGTTCAACGCCCCGGCAGCGAGCTTGCAAGCCGCGGCGAACGCACTCCAGGCCCAGGGCATCAACAAGATCATCGCGTTGACCCACGTGGGTTACAGTGAGGACCTGTTGCTGGCCGCGCAAGTTTCCGGCGTGGACGTGATCATCGGCGGGCACAGCCACACCTTCCTGTACAGCCCGGTGGCGTCGCAGACATTCTCGCCGCCCAACCTGGCCCTGACTCCGGCGGGCGCCTATCCTACCGTGAGGGGCGGCGCGGCGCCGGTGTTGGTGGCATCGGCCTACCAGTGGGGCACGTTCCTGGGCAACCTGAACGTGAGCTTCGACGCCAACGGCGTCTTAAAGACGTGGCGTGGCAACCCCATCTACATGAGCCGCAATGTCGCCAAGGATGCGATGCTGGATGCGAAACTCGACCCGTATCGCGCCGCGGTCGCGAACCTGATCACCACGCCGGTGGGTGAGACGACAGTCTCTCTGCCCATCAGCGTGGGCGGCAAACGCATCTGCCGGCTGGGCGAGTGCCTGATGGGGAACCTGGTGGCCGATGCCATGCTGGCGAAGGCGAACGAGTTCTTCCCCGGCGCCAACTACCAGATCGCGTTCCAGAACGGCGGCGGCCTGCGCGCACCGATCGCGGCCGGCCAGGTGACGATGGGTGACGTGATGGAGACCCTCCCCTTCGGCAACGCGATCGCCACCATGGAGCTGGAGGGCAAGTACGTGAAGGCAGCGCTGGAGAACGGCGCGCGGCTGTATCCGTCAGAAAATGGTGCGTTCTCGCAGGTAGCCGGCCTGAAGTATGTGATTGATCCGACTCAGGCGGTCGGCTCCCGCATCACCAGCGTGCAGGTGTGGAACGGAACAGCGTGGGAGCCGTTGGAGACGGCCAAGATGTACAAAGTTGTGACCAACGACTTCATGCGCCGCGGCGGCGACAATTACCTGATGTTCCGCGACTTCGCGGTGAACCCGTACGACTTCGGCCCGGCGTTGGACGAGGCGTTGGCCGACTACTTCCGGGCCAACTCCCCGGTGACGCCGGTCATCGAGGGGCGCATCACCGGCGTGCCAGTGCCGTAACTGATGATGACGGTTGGCATCTCTATAGAGATGCCAACTGCGAGCAACTGAATCCGGACTAGAGGCTTCAACCGGTTTCCCCCGTTGTGCGAATGACCGGCTGACCCGAAAGGGGGCTTGCGCATAGCCTCGAATCCGGAAAACTATCCGAGTATGAAACTCAACACGGGAAGGAGCGCACGCTCCTTCCCGTGTTGCTTATTCCGCTGGAATTGCCCGCGTTACGGCTTCTTGATCGTGATCGTCGTGCCGTCGCTGTCGGGGTCCGGATCGTGGTTGGCGGCCGAATTGTACGTGGCGCCCGACAACGTCACGTTGAGGACGGTGAAAGAGATGCTGGCCGTCGTGGTGGCCAGGCCGGTCTTGCTCAGGCTGCACTGGCCGTTGGTCGCCGTGGTGCAGGTGACGCTGCCCCTGCCGGCCCACTGCCCGGTCACCACCGCGCCGGAGACACCCTGTTCGCTCTGATTGTGTACAGTGATGGTGACGGTGGCGTCCCACTTCTTGGCCACGGTCTTGGCCACACCGTCCAGGTCACCGATGTGGATGGTTGGCGGCGTCTGGGTTGTGGCCGAAACGACGTTCGAGTAGCCGGAGGCCGCCGACGCGTTGTACGCCTGCACCCGGTAGGTGTAGGTCGTTCCGCCGGTCAGGCCGGTGTTGGCGTAGCTGGCCGTATTCGCAGCCAGCGTCGCGATGCGCGAATACGTACTTCCGCCGTTGGTGCTGCGCTCCACGTAGTAGCCGGTCTCGTTGACGGCGTTGTCGGTCCAGGCCAGGTTGATCTGCGTGCTCGACACGGCGGTCGCGGTCAGGGCCGTCGGCGTGGCCGGCGGCGGCTGGTCGTCGTTGACGATCGTACCGATCCCCCGCCCATTCGCGATGGTCGCGTTCCCTGTCACCGTCCCCAGGTTGACGTAGAAGGTCTCATTGGGCTCCACCGTCGTGTCGCCGAGCACCTGCACCGTCACCGGCTGCGAGGTGACGCCTGCCGCGAAGGTCACCGTGCCGCCGGCCGCGGTGTAGTCGCTGCCCGCGGTCGCGGTCCCGTCCGCGGTCGCGTAAGCCACCGTGATGGTCTCGCCGGCCGGGTAAGAGAGGCTGACCGTGAAGGTCGCGGCCGTCGTGCCTGAGTTCCCCTCGGTCACTGTGGCGTCGCCGATGCTAATGGATGGCGGCGTGGCGGTGAAGATGATGGCCGGCTGGTTGGCGGCGCTCAGGTAGTAATCCTTCAGCGTGATGCTGCCGTTGCCCCCCAGGCCGATCACGTGGTCGTTCCCGCTGCGGGTCTGCGTCACCTGCGCCGGGCTATAGCCGGTGAGGTCCACCGTGTCGGCCGAGGAAGCGCCGTAGATCACATCCGCGCCGGTAGCCCGGCCGCTGGCATACCCTTTGAAAGTGTTGGCATGGGGGTTGGCGTAGATGGTGTCGCTGCTGGAGGTGTTGACGATGTCGCGGATCACCACCCCTTCGGCCAGCGCAACGCCGTAGTTGAAGTAGGGCTCCGCACCGCCCACATACGCGGCGTTGGCCGTCAGCCAGCCGATGGCCCGCAGGTCCAGCCGGAAACCGCCGCTGTTGTACGGCACGGCCGTGAAGTCCAGCGTGTTGAAGCCGCCGGTGTCCCAGATGGTCTGCTTGGTCAAGCCGGACGGGTCCAGGTAGAGCGTGCCGCCCAGGTTGTACTGGTCCGCCCCGCGGGTGAAGCCGTAGACGTCGTTGCCGGTCCACTTGGCCCGCACGCCGTAGATATAGTGCAGCGCCAGGAGGTCAAAGGGCATGGGCGTGCCCGACGAGTTGCCCTTGAAATCGTAGGTCATGATGGTGGTGGCGGTGTTATCCTCCGCGGCCGGCAGGGTGGGGCTGCCATCGTGGGGGTGCTTCAGCCCGATGGCGTGCCCGATCTCGTGGGCCAGGGTCATGTAGCCGTGGTAGCCGGGCGGGTGCTGGAAGCCGTTGGTGTCGCCCAACCGGTCGTAGCTGGGGTTCAGGTGGACGTCACCCGAGAGGCTGAACAGCGTGGTGCTCGAAGGATAATACGCGTACGCGTAACTGGGGCCGCTGGACCGCATGAAGCGGATGTAACCGATGGTCGAGGTGGTTTCGGTCACCTCCACGAAGTTCATGTTCATGATCGAGGTGTACCAGGCCATGATCTTGCGGACGTTGGCCTTGACCGCCTCGCTCACC
>DAOUAT010000214.1:0-29732 GCA_034433275.1 Anaerolineae bacterium | reverse complement strand
CGGGCGCGGCAGACCGCGCGGTTCGCCAACGTGAAGGACGGTCAAGGCGCCGGCCTGACCACCAACGCCGACATGGAACCGACGCAGGTGCGCGACCACTGCCCGGTGGACGAGACCGGCCGCCAGCTCCTGGCCGCGGCCATGCGGCAGATGAACCTGAGCGCGCGGGCGTATCATCGCGTGTTGAAGCTGGCGCGGACGATCGCGGATTTGGCGGGGTCGGAGGGCATCCGGCCGGCGCACATCGCGGAGGCAATCCAGTATCGGCCGCGACGGATGGAGTAGGGCGGGCGCAGAATCTATGCGACGTGCCGCCCGCAGCAATCCATCTCAGGTCTTGCGAGAATCCGACTTCAACTGGCCGGCGCCAACTTGCCGAATGCACCAGCCTGGCTATAATGTGCATAATGTCCGTATTTCTGAGACATTCTACACATTGGCATCCATATGAACCCGACTAACCACCTTGCCAAGCTCTACGACATTGCCGAAGGGCAGGCCGGCTACTTCAGGACCGCGCAGGCCGTCGCCGCCGGCGTGGACCGCAGGCGGCTGGCATACTTTTGCGGGCGCGGGTCGCCTGCAGCGCATCCGCCACGGCGTGTACCGGCTGGCGCAGTTTCCGCACTCGCGCCATGAGGACCTGGTGATCGCCTGGCTGGCTACCGGCCCCGACTCCGTGATCTCCCACGAAAGCGCGCTACTGCTCTACGATCTCTCGGATGTGCTGCCGGAGCTGATCCACGTCACCGTGCCGCCCACCACTTCGCGTCGGCATTCGGGCCTGCGCCTGCACACCAACCAGTTCGGCCCGGCGGATGTCACCCGGCACGAGGGACTGCCGGTGACCACTGTGCCGCGCACCATCGCCGATGTCGCCCTGGGGGGGCTCTCCGACAAGTTCGTGATGCAGGCGGCGCGTGAGGCAGTGCGCGCCGGTCTGGCCTCGCCCGACCAACTCCTGGCGGAGGCTGCCCGGCGGAGCGCGCGCCTGGTGCAGGTGCTGCGCCGCGCGCTGGCCGAGGTCAGCCAGCCATGAGCTACCAGACCGGCGAGGCCTTTCGCCGTGCGCTCGAAGCACGCCTCCTCAACCAAAGCATCCAGGAGGCGGTGTCGTTGGTAGGGCTGCGCCAGCAGGTCGCCTTCGATCGTTTCCTGGCTCGTCTGCTGGCAGTGCAGCCAGACGGTTGGATGCTAAAAGGCGGGCTGGCCCTGCAACTGCGCCTGGGCCAGCGCGCCCGCACGACCAAGGACATTGATGTGCTGCTGCGCCTGCCCCGCCCGGAGATCGGTCCCACATTGACGCGCGCCGGGGAGCTGAACCTGGACGATTGGTTCAGCTTCACCGTGTAGGGGGACCCGGCACAACTACCCGGACCGGCCGACGGCGGTTGGCGCTTCTTCATCACAACCCGAACGGCCAGCCGGACCTTCGAGACCTTTCACGTGGACATCGGCATGGGCGATCCGGTGTTGGAGCCGGCCGAGGCGCTTGCCACGTCGCCGCTGCTGGCCTTCGCCGGCATCCCGCCGCTGACGCTGCCGTGCTATCCACTCAGTCAGCACCTGGCTGAGAAAGTGCACGCCTACGTCAAACCGCGCGCCAGCGGCGAAAGCACGCGCGTCAAAGATCTGGTGGACATCTTGTTGGTCGCCGCCTACAGCCCGGTGGCCGCACCGGCGTTGCGCGCCGCCATTCAGGCAACCTTTGCCGCTCAAGGATCAGGCGCGCCGCCCACCAACTTGCCAGCACCGCCAGCAGCCTGGACCCCCAAATACCACAAGCTGGCCCAAGAGAGCGGGCTGGTGGCCGTCACCCTCCCCCAAGCCCTGGCACAGGCCGAAGCGTTCTTGGATCCCGTCTTAAGCGGTCAAACCGATGGCACTTGGGCGCCCGAAAGACAGGTCTGGTTGGAACCACCGTCTTGATAATGGCGCGGCGTTCCACCTTCGATGACGAGGCGTACGCCAAGCTTTGCAGTCCACCTTTGGCCGGCGCCGGATCCTCTTGCTTGGCCGATGTTCGCTTGGCGTTGACGCCGCTCTTCGCCGAGGACCGGGTCAAACAGGCGCAGTGGGCTGCGTTCGTTCGCAAGAGCCGGCTCGCCGAACCAGGGTTGACACTGACCAACTTGATCCCACTCCTGGCCGCGTTTCTCCTCCCGCCGGTCCAGGCCGCTGCCCAGGGGGCGGGCGTTTGCGGCTATATAGACGCCTGGTGGGCCATGGCGTGGCGCTGGTCTCCCGTCGCAAGGCGGCTAACTAAAGCTGGCGCGGACGATCGCGGATTTCGCGGGGAGCGGGCGCATCCAGCCGGTGCATCTTGCGGAGGCGATCCAGTACCGGCCGCGACGGATGGAGTAGTTGACGCTGTCGGCCGAACGAGGCGGCTCGGGTATCAGGTTTTCGGCGTTTTTCTGGATAGTGTACCGCTTTCGGTGGAAAATCTGTGTCATGGTTGTGCCGCTGGCTGGCCGACGGGATAGCGATAATCGGCTTCCTGGGCGATGATGGCCAGAATCCCCTCGTCTGAGTGATAGGCGCCGGCGCTGCGGATGTGCCGGCGTAAGGTGCGATTGAAGCGCTCCAGGCGGCTGGTGGTGCGCAGATGGCGGCGGCGCCAGTCCGGGTGCTGTCGCTGGATACGGTAGTAGGCCAGGGTGGCGCGGAAGTCGCGGCGCAGGGTGGCGACGGCATCCGGCTGGGTGTCCCGGTATTGGCGGACGACCTGCAGGTAGCGGCGTAAGACCGTCGCGTACTCCTGCGCGGCCCAGATGGCCTGAAAGTCCTTGAGGATAGCGCGCCGGCGGCGGGTGCGTTCCGGCCGAGATAAGCCGTCGGGCAGTTGGATGACGTTGGCGATGTTGCGCAGCTTATGAAACAGACAGCGTTGCTGCGCGGCATCGAAATGGACGATCTGCAAGGCGGCACACAGCCCTTCGCCGCCATCATGAATGATGAGTTGCAGGCCATTGTCACCGCGGACGCCCTGGTCTTCGAGCTGGGTCAGGAAGGACAACCAATCCTGGGTGGCTTCGCCATCGGCTAAGCGCCAGGCGAGGATCACGCAGTGCCCGGAGGCGGGCCAGACGCCCATGGCAATCAGCAGGCAGCGCTTAATGCGGCTCTTGACCGCCCGCAAGCGGCCCTTGACGGCGCGCCGGACTTGACCGGTCGGCCGCAGTTGACTGAACCAGATCGCATCGCTCTGCACAACCGGTGGGGTGACCAATTCATCCGCACCGGGGGTGAGTTCTTGCAGTTGGTGCAGCCGTTCGCACAGGGTCCGCAGGCCCAGCGGCCCGAGCTGGCAGTGCTGCAATTCAGCCTGCATGTCGCGTAAGCTGTGGCCCATCTTGCCCCAACGCTGAATTTGCTCGTCGACCTCGTCACTGAGGCGTTGATAGGGGCGTAATAACCCGTTGAAGTCCAATTGGCCGCTCCCGCCGCACTGGCACACGACGCGGGGCAGCCGTAAGGACAGCTCATAGTCCAGAAAACTCAGCGTACGCGCCCGGTAGCCGTTGCGGCTGAAGTGGTCGCAGTGATGGGTCTTGCAATTCCAGCAGCGCCCGCTCTGTTCCCAATCGGTGGGCACCCCCGCACGGCGCGCATAGGCCTGCCGACCCAGCAGGTGCGCGACGGCGGCGTCGAGTTGTTGATTCACGCGTGCATTCATCTGGCGCTGTAAGGCCGCTTGGGCCTCAGCGAAAGCGTCTGTCAACATCGTGCGGCCGTTGACTTTGCGGCGTTCCGGTTGTAGGCTAGGCATGGTGGAGTGTTCTCCTGTAGGCAGTGGTTTGTTCAACCCTTACTTTACCAGGTTTATGCTCCACCGCATATTTCCACCGAAAGGGATACACTACCGGGAGTTCCGTGCACTTGACATCACATGGAGTGTATGCTAGAATCTGGGACTGTACCAAAGAAAACGTTTGTACAGCATTTTAATCGTAGCATCTATGCCATAAGACGCATAATTCATAAAACACTGGTAGCTTTCCAACAAGCTGTCAGCGTTAACAACAAAGTTGTCGTGAAACGCCCCGAAGAGGGGGTTGTTGTCCATAAGATGCATGATGCTGACACTCTTTCGATTCGCTGATCATTGTTCATGTTTGCGGAGCACGCTATTCACGCGGCATTCTCATGCCGCGTGAATAGCGTTTTTTGTTTCCGGCCCGCAAGTTCGTGCCCGGATGTCTGGCGCGAAACAGGGCAACCGCTGCAAAGAGGAGGTGATCAACAGCAACCCGCACACCAGCTCTTCTGTTGACGATACCAGGTAACACACATCATTTTCAGGGAGGAAAACATGTCACCGTTCTTGGGCGAAATCGTCGGCACCATGCTGCTAATCCTGTTGGGCGATGGTGTAGTTGCGAACGTTGTTCTCGCAAAGACCAAGGGCAACAACTCGGGTTGGATTGTCATCACCACAGCATGGGCTTTGGCGGTGTTCGTGGGCGCGTACTCGGTCGCTGCTGTCAGCGGCGCGCACCTGAACCCCGCCGTCTCCGTCGGCTTGGCATTGGCTGGCAAGTTCGATTGGGGGAAAGTCCCGATCTACATCGCTGGTCAATTCATCGGCGCGTTCATCGGCGCAACACTGGTCTGGCTCGCTTATCTGCCGCACTGGGCTGAGACCGAAAGCAAGGCTGCGAAACTGGCGGTCTTCTGCACCGCACCGGCCATTCGCAACACTCCGGCCAACCTGATCACCGAGATCATCGGCACCTTCGTGCTGGTCTTCGGCATCCTCTGCATCCGGGGCGCCGCGACGGATATGGGCTCCCTGGGCATCATCCCTGTGGCGTTCCTGGTCTGGGTCATCGGTCTGGCGTTGGGCGGCCCCACCGGCTATGCCATCAACCCCGCCCGCGACCTCGGCCCGCGCATTGCGCACTTTGTATTACCGGTCCATAACAAGGGCGGCAGCGATTGGGGTTATTCCTGGATCCCGGTGGCAGGCCCCCTCCTCGGTGGCGCGATCGCCGCGCTGCTATGGGTGGCAATCTTCTAAGCTGCTGACCGGCCAATCTCGCACGGTTCACACTCAGCGCTGCCAGGTAACTCTCTGACGGAGGGTAGACTATGAAAAAACTGATTAACAAGCCGGAAAACGTGGTGGTAGAGGAACTGCAGGGTGTTGCCGCGGCGCATCCTGATATGGTGAAAGTACACTTCGACCCGAACTTTGTCGTGCGTGCAGATGCCCCGGTCAAGGGTAAGGTGGCAGTGATCTCAGGCGGCGGCAGTGGCCACGAGCCGATGCATGGTGGGTTCGTCGGCATCGGCATGTTGGACGCGGCCTGCCCCGGCGCAGTGTTCACCTCGCCCACGCCCGATCAGATGCTTGAGACCACCAAAGCGGTTGACGGCGGCGCAGGAGTCCTGCATATCGTCAAGAACTACACCGGCGACATCATGAACTTCGAGATGGCCGCCGAAATGGCACGCGCTGAGGGTATCGCGGTCGAATCCGTGGTGATTGATGACGACGTCGCGGTGCAAGACAGCCTCTACACGGCTGGCCGGCGCGGCGTCGGCACCACCGTGCTGGCAGAGAAAATCTGCGGCGCGGCGGCCGAGGCGGGCTATGATCTGGCCGCCGTGACCGCCTTCTGTAAGAAGGTCAACGGCTGGGGCCGCAGCATGGGCATGGCGCTCACATCCTGCACCGTGCCCCAGGCTGGCAAGCCCACCTTCGATCTGCCGGAAGACCAGATGGAGATCGGCATCGGCATCCACGGTGAGCCGGGCCGGATGCGCATGCCGCTGAAGCCGGCTGACGAGATCACCGAGATGCTAGCCGAGGCGGTGATCAAAGATCTGCCCTTCCAGGCGGGTGACAAGGTCATCGCAATGGTCAACGGCATGGGGGGCACGCCTTTGATCGAGTTATACATCGTCTTCAACAAGTTGCATCAGATCTGCACGGCCCACGGCATCACCATTGCCCGTAACCTGATCGGCAACTATATCACCTCGCTCGAAATGGCGGGCTGCTCGATCACTTTGTTGAAGGCCGATGATGAGCTGCTGAAGCTCTGGGATGCCCCTGTGAAGACCCCCGGTCTGCGCTGGGGCATGTAATTCCGCAACTGCTTTGTCCCCGGTTGGATAGTTGTGCTGCCTGACGCGGCGCAACTATCCAACCCCGCGACGCAGGGACCACGAAGAGGCGAATCATGATCTCACGAGACAGCGTGGTGGCCTGGCTCACGGAATATCGCCGGGTGATCGGCGAAAATAAAGAGTATTTGACGGCGTTGGACTCAGCAATCGGCGACGCGGACCATGGCATCAACATGGATCGCGGGTTCGAAGCCGTCAGGGCCAAGCTGCCGGCAGTCGCAGCCAGCGACATCGGCAGCATCCTTAAAGCTGTTGGCATGACCCTGATCTCCACGGTCGGCGGCGCAGGCGGTCCTCTGTACGGCACATTCTTCATGCGGGCCGGCGCAGTGCTGGCCAACAAGACCGAGCTGACGGGCCAGGATCTCTTGGCCGCTTTAGAAGCTGGCCTGGAAGGCGTTCAGCAACGCGGCAAAGCCACCACCGGCGAAAAAACGATGGTGGACGCGTTGACGCCCGCCCGTGATGCCATGCGTGCGGCCCTACAGAACGGCAACGACGTTGATCAGGCATTGCAAGCATCGGCCGAGGCCGCCGAAGCTGGCATGAAGGCCACGATTCCGATGTTGGCCACCAAGGGGCGGGCCAGCTACCTGGGCGAGCGCAGTATCGGCCACCAGGATCCAGGCGCCACCTCGTCCTACTTGTTGCTCAAGACAATGTCCGAAGTTCTCGGCGCGTGAAGTTCGACCACCGCTGACGTTGAGCCGAGCACGCGCCGGCGGCGAACCTGGGATCATAGCAGGGCGTTTTCTACACACGATCGGCATGGAAGCCGACCAATACTCTCAATGATATGGAGGGGTTTACAATGGCAAAGTATGTAGCAGCAGTTGATCAGGGCACTACCAGCACTCGCTTCATGATCTTCGATCATAGCGGCGGTGTCGTGGGCGTGCATCAGATGGAACACACGCAGATCTATCCTCAGGCCGGCTGGGTCGAACATGACCCGCTGGAGATCTGGGCCCGCACCCAGGATGTGATTCGCGAGGCGCTGAACAAGAACGGCGTCAAGGCCGAAGACCTGGCCGCGATCGGTGTCACCAACCAACGCGAGACCACCGTCGTCTGGAATCCCAAGACCGGCCAGCCGTACTACAACGCCATCGTGTGGCAAGACACCCGCACCGACAAGATCTGCAACGAGCTGGCCAAAGATGGCGGCCAGGATCGCTTCCGCGCCAAGGTCGGCCTGCCGTTGGCCACCTACTTCTCTGGGCCCAAGATCAAATGGATCCTGGAGAACGTCGAGGGCGTGCGCGCGGCCGCCGAGAAGGGCGAGGCCATCTTCGGCAACATTGATACCTGGGTCATCTGGAACCTGACCGGCGGCCCCAACGGCGGCGCACACGTCACCGATGTGTCCAACGCCAGCCGCACCATGCTGATGAACCTCGAGACATTGGACTGGGACGACGAAATCCTGGCGATCATGAGCATCCCGCGGCAGATGCTGCCTGCGATCCGGCCGTCCAGCGATCCCGCGATCTACGGCTACACCTTGGGCAAGGTGCCGGTCTGCGGCGACTTGGGCGACCAACAGGCGGCCCTGGTCGGCCAGACCTGCTTCGGCGTGGGCGAGGCGAAAAACACCTATGGCACCGGCTGCTTCATGCTGCTGAACACCGGCACCAAGCCCGTGCCCAGCAAGAGCGGCCTGCTGACCACTCTGGGCTATAAACTGGGCGACCAGCCTGCGGTGTACTGCCTGGAAGGCTCCATCGCCATCACCGGCGCCCTGGTGCAGTGGTTGCGCGACAACCTGAAGCTCTTTGACTTCTCGAAGCATGTCGAGGACTATGCCAAGCAGGTCTCCGATAGCGGCGGCATCTACTTTGTGCCGGCGTTCTCCGGCCTCTTTGCGCCTTACTGGATGTCGGATGCGCGCGGCGTGATCGTCGGCCTGACCCGCTACATCAACAAGTATCATATCTGCCGCGCTGCGCTGGAAGCCAGCGCCTTTCAGACCCGCGAGGTGCTGGACGCCATGGAGAAGGACTCCGGCGTCAAGCTGACCGCCCTGAAGGTTGACGGCGGCATGGTGTACAACGACACCCTCATGCAGTTCCAGTCCGACGTCTTGGGTGTGCCGGTGGTGCGGCCGGTGGTGGCGGAAACCACGGCGTTGGGCGCGGCGTACGCCGCCGGTCTGGCTGTCGGCTTCTGGGGCGACATCGAAGAGACCCGCAAGAACTGGCAGATCGACAAGACCTGGACGCCCAAGATGGGCGAGGAAGAGCGCGCCAAGCTGTACAAGGGCTGGCTGAAGGCTGTGCAGAAGGCTATGCACTGGCTCGAGGACTGAGCCGAGTCAAACTTGAGCCGGCTATAAACCCCGCGTGAGAAGGACGCCCTCTCCTCCCAGGGAGGGCGTCTGCGCTTTCAGGAGGAAGAAAAAACCATGACGTTGAACTACCACGTGCTGGTGATCGGTGGTGGCTCGACCGGCGCGGCACTGGCCCACGACCTGGCGTTGCGCGGCTTGCGCGTGACCCTGGTCGAACGCGGCGAGCTGACGTCCGGCACAGCAGGCCGCCACCATGGCCTGCTCCACAGCGGCGGACGGTACTGCGTCAATGATCAGGAATCGGCCCGGGAGTGTATCGAAGAAAACCAGATCCTCCGGCGCATCGCCCCTGGCACCTTTGAAGAGAACGATGGCTTGTTCGTGGCCGTCACCGACGAAGATGTCGCTTACAAAGACAAGTTCCTCAAAGGCGCAGCCGAGTGCGACATCCCGACGCAAGAGCTGACACGGGAGCAAGCCCTGCGCCTGGAGCCCCATCTGAACCCCAACACGAAACTTGCCGTGCGCGTGCCCGATGCGACCATGGATTGCTGGCGTTTGCCCATGTGCTTTTTCGCCACCGCTAAACACAACGGCGCCGACATCCGTCCTTATACCGAGGTGATTGATATCCTCAAGCAAAACAACACGGTGACCGGTGCGCGCGTCAAATCACACGTCACCGGCAAAGTGTACGAGATCGGCGCGGATATCGTGGTGAACGCTACCGGCGCCTGGGCGGAGCACATCAGCACCATGGCCGGCGTGCGGGTGCCTATCCGGCCCGGCCCTGGTGTGATGGTGGCCGTGCGTGGCCGCTGGTGCAACATGGTCATCAACCGCCTGGCCCCGGCCGGCGACGGCGACATTATCGTGCCGCAACGAGCCCTTTCGGTGATCGGCACCACATCCTGGTACACAAGCGATCCGGACCGCCTTGGCTTGCCCGAAGATCACATCCAGAAGATGTTCGAGAAAGGCGGCGAGCTGATCCCGGCAGTCAATGCTGCGCCGTTCCGCGCGGCCTGGTCTGCAGCCCGGCCGTTGATCGGCGACGAAACCCTGGAGGGTGGCCGTGAACTGAGTCGCACCTTCAAGTGCTACGATCATAAAGTGCGCGATGGCGTCGAAGGCATCGTCACCATCTCGGGCGGCAAAGGCACCACCATGCGCGGCATGGCAGAGGTCACGGCGAACGTTGTTTGCCAGAAGCTAGGGGTGGATGCCCCCTGCCGCACGCGTTCAGTAGTGCTGTTGCCCTACTGGGCGTACTACGAGGAGGTGAAATCATGAGCGACAACGGACGCCTCGGGCCAAAGCGTCCCATTACGTTCAAGATCTTGCGTTATAAACCAGGTGAGATCGATCCGCCACGTTATGACACATTCCAGATTGACGTCGATCCGCGCATGACAGTGTTGGACGCGTTGGAGGAAATCCGCACCGCGCACGATAGCACGCTGGCCTATCGCCATTCGTGCCATCACGCTTCTTGTGGCACCTGCGCGATGAAGGTGAACGGCCGGGAAGTCTTGAGCTGTGTCACCAATGTATTGGAGCTGGGCAAAGATACGGTGGTGGTAGAGCCGCTCGGTGTGCTGCCACATATCGCCGACCTGGTCGTGGATATGACCTTCTTCGCGCAGTATTTTGCGCCATCGGGCATGAAGCTCGTGCGCACCAGCGAATTCATGACCGAATCGCTCACGCCGGACGGCATCACCGAGTATACGCGCTACGAGAACTGCCTGGAGTGCGGAGCATGCGTCTCGGCCTGCCCGGTCACCAACACCGATCCCGACTTCGTGGGGCCGGCCGCCCTGGCCGCGATCTACCGGGCACTGGTGAAGGGCGACGAAGTGCCCGAGAAGCTGTATGCCCTGGCCGACTGCGAACACGGTGCCTGGCGCTGCCACACCGGCTGGGAGTGCACCGCTGTGTGCCCGTCCGACGTAGACCCGGCGGGCCTGCTGGTGTCGTTGCGCCGCAAACTGGTGGGCTACAAGATCCGCCGGCTCTTCGGGATGAAGGCATGAGGAGGACACGATGACGCGAATGCCTGTGCAACATGAGCCATTGTGGCGCCGCGCGCTGCGGGCCTGGTTCGACCCCCGTGGCCGCGATCTTGGCCTGGTCGCCTTCGCCTTGAACCGTCTCACCGGCATCGGTCTCACAGCTTACCTGCTGTTGCACCTGGTCGTCCTGAGCACATTTGTCCGTGGTGAACAGGCCTGGCAGAGCTTCACTCAACTGGCCAAGACCCCCCTCTTCGTTGCCCTGGACGCGGTGCTGATCGCTGGTATGATCATTCATGGGTTGAACGGTATCCGGGTCACATTGATCGGCCTCGGCTTCGGAGCTAAGCGGCAGAAAATGCTGTTCTACGTAATGATGGCCATCGGTCTGCTGGTGTTCTTGTTGGCCATGTACATGATCGTGTTCTTGATCTAAGGAGGACCCCATGCAGAAGCCGATCGAACGCCAACGCAGACCTGGAACCTGGATCTGGCAGGCCCTCACCGGCATCGGGCTGCTCGTCTTGTTGACCCTGCACATGGTGGCCAACCACTTCGTGCGCGAGGGCGGCCTCCAGACCTATCAGGACGTCATCGAATATCTGAGCAACCCGCTCATCATGGTGCTGGAACTGGCATTCCTGGCGGTGGTCACCTATCACGCGTTACTGGGCGTGCGCGCGATCCTCACCGACCTGGGCCTGTCCGACCGCACCATGACGACCGTCAACCGTGTGTTGACCGCCCTGGGCGTGATCATGGTCGCCTGGGGCTTCATCTTGACCATCTATGTGGTGCGGTTGGGCACCTAGACCACCATCGTGCGACCGGGTTTCTCCACAACCCGGTCGCATCTTTTTGTCCGGTGTCCGCGCGCCGACGCGTGGAGGTGAGTGGTGCGGATTCTCATCATCGGCGCAGGGGCCGTGGGGTCATTCATCGGTGCGCGGTTGGCGTTGGCCGGATACGAGGTCACGCTGGTCGGCCGGCCGGCCCTGGTCGCTGCGGTGCGTTCGGAAGGGATGGCGCTGATCGAACCAGCAGGTACACGGCAGATCGCCCAGGTCGCCGCAGTGCCCAGTATCCCTGCCGCATTCTCCGGCCTGAACTCGGACTTGACCCCAACCGCAACCACTCCCTATGACCTGGCGCTGCTGACGGTCAAAGCCTACGATACCGCCGCGACGATCGCCGAGATCCAGGCATCGGGGGCACAGCTTCCGCCCCTTGTGACACTGCAGAACGGGGTAGGCAACGAAGAAGCACTGGCCGAGGCGTTCGGCGCGCAGCAGGTCGTGGCCGGGGCCATTGATACCCCCGTTTCCGTGTCTGCGGTCGGCCAGGTGCAGATACACCGCGCACGGTTCCGGGCGGCCTGGCACCCGTAGGTCACGCCGCCCCCGTCAGCCAGGCAGCTGAATTGTTGCGCGTTGCAGGGTTCGGCGTGCAGGTTTTCGCCGATTACCGCGCGCTCAAATGGACAAAGCTGCTGCTGAACCTGCCGGCCAATGCACAATGTGCCATCCTGGACCGAACGCCGGCGCAGGTGATGGCCGACCCGATCGCTGCGCGGTTGGAAGCACGGGCCTGGCAAGAAACGCTGGCCGTGATGGCGCGTCTGAACATCCGGCCCGTGACTTTGGCTGGCTATCCCCTGCCGCTGCTGGCGCCCCTGGCCCGGCGGCTGCCGCCCAACTGGCTGGCGGCCGGTCTGCGCCGGTTAGTGGCCGGTGGCCGGGGCAGCAAGATGCCGTCTCTCCACATCGCCCTGGCCGAAGGCAAACGTTCCGAGGTGGCTTGGCTGAACGGAGCGGTCATGCGCTTCGGCCGCGCGGCCGGTGTGCCCACACCGGCCAACGCGGCCTTTGCCGATGTGCTCCTGGCCCTGACCGCTGGACAGGCGGACCGGGCCGAACATCGCGGGCGGCCCGAGAAGCTGGCGGCGTTGGTGCAATGAGATGAACACGTCTTCACCCGTGGCACCGCTTGACCCCTGGGAAGCGCTGTGGGCCCCCTACGACGAGGCCACCTACGAAGCCGTGTTGGCGGCCATCGCGCCAGATGATATCGTCTTGGAGATCGGCGCGGGAGACCTGCGGCTAGCGCGCCGACTGGCCGAGAAGGCCCGGCGCGTCATCGCGTGGGAAATCCAGCCCGAGTTGATCGCTCGTGGCCTGGCGGCCGGCCCGCTGCCGACCAACCTGACGGCCGTCGTCACAGACGCGCGGCGCGACCCCGTGCCCGATGGTGTGACCGTGGCCGTATTGCTGATGCGCCACTGCACGCATTACGCCGCCTACGTGGCCAGGCTGCGGGCCGCGCACTGTCGGCGGCTGATCACCAATGCGCGCTGGCGCTCAGGCATCGAAACCATCGCTCTGGCGCCGGCGGCCGCGTTTGCATCCGCGCTCCCAGGCTGGTATGCTTGTCGTCGTTGCGGCGCTGTCGGCTTCACCGGCGATGATCCGGCGTTGGTGGACGAGGCTGCCCTGGCCCGCGTGAACGATGTCGAAGGCTGCCCATCGTGCCACGACACGACATTGCAACAGATACACACCGCACCCGCTTGATCCTTTGAGGAAGATTCTATGAAGCTACAAGGCAAACACATCGCTTTTCTGATCGGCCCAGGTTTCGAAGACCTGGAATTCTGGGTAGTCTACATGCGTCTGGTGGAAGAAGGCGCGCGCGTGATCGTGGTGGGCGTCAAGGGTGGCGAGGTGTGCGTCAGCAAGTCCGGCGGCCTGACCGCACGAGCCGAGGTCGCAGCGGCCGATGTCACCCCGGATCAGTTCGACGCCCTGGTGATCCCTGGTGGCTGGTGCCCCGACAAGATCCGCCGTTACGATGCCGTGAAAGCATTGACCAGGGGCATCTACGACCAGGGTAAGATCGTCGGCATGATCTGCCACGCGGGGTTGGTAGGGATCTCGGCCAGGATCGTGGGCGGGCATCGGGCTACCGGTTCGCTGGGCATCAAGGATGATTTGGAGAACGCAGGGGCCACCTGGGTTGATGAGCCCGCGTTCCGGGATGGCAACCTGGTCTGGGGCCGCGTGGTCGAAGACATCCCGGCCTTTTGTCGGGAACTGGTCGCGGCGCTGACGGGGTGAGCCGCCCGCTCAGCCGCCGCAGGAGAGCACGGAGCAACTTCACATGGTAGGCATCGTCCTCGTTTCACACAGCGCGGAGCTGGCGGCGGCGGTAAAAGCACTGGCCGACCAGCAAACCCAGGGCAAGGCGGCCATCGCGGCCGTGGGGGGCACCGACAATCCGGCCCAACCATTCGGCACCGATGCCATGGCGATCCTGGAGGCCATCCAGTCGGTCTACAGCGACGATGGCGTGTTGGTGCTCATGGATCTGGGCAGCGCCATCATGAGCACGGAGGTGGCCATTGAATTCCTCGACGAGGCGCAACGGCCCAACGTGCGCATGAGCCAGGCGCCGTTCGTCGAAGGCGCGATGGCCGCGTCCGTGCAAGCTTCCATCGGCCGCGATCTGGACGCGGTGGCGGCGGAGGCCGCGGACGCGTTGGAACCTAAGCAACAATCACTGGGCGTGCCCACAGCCGGATTGGGGGCGCCCCTCCCTGAGTTGCCGGTGGCCGAAGTGGCCGGCGCAGCCACGGTTGCCGTTGTGACCCTGGTCAACCCGGCTGGCCTGCACTTCGGCCCAGCGGTGCAGTTCGTGCAGATCGCGGCGGGCTATGCGGCAACGATCACCGTAAGCAACCTGAGCACCGGCGCCGGCCCCGCGGATGCCAAGCGCTTCAACCAGGTACTGGGCCTGGGGGCGGAGAAGGGGCACCAGATCGAACTCCGGGCAACCGGCTCAGATGCCGAGGCGGCCATCGCCGCGTTGGTCGCTGTGGCCGAGGCCGGCTTCGGGGAGATGATTGAGACCGCGCCGCCGCCACCAGTTCAGGAGGTTGCAGCGGCCATCGAGGGGCATGGCCGGCTGACCTTGCGCGGCATCGCGGCCTCGCCCGGTGTGGCAGTGGGTGTCGCCTATCCGCTGACGCGACGGGCCGGGCCGGTTTTCGAGCGCGTATCTGCGCGCGCGCCGGAGGCGGAATGGGCGCGTCACCAGGCCGCAGTGGCGCAGGCTCAGACTGAGCTGACCGGCCTGGCAGAACGCCTGAGCCAGGAGCTAGGGGAAGCACAGGCGCGGATCTTTCAGGCCCATGCGCTGATCCTGGCTGATCCTGACCTGGAGGCCGCCGTGCATGCAGGCATCCTGGAAAGGCATCTGACAGCAGAGGCCGCGGCCCAGGATGCTACCGAAGCAGAAGCCGACCGCTACGCCGCGATGGCGGGCGTGCGCTTCCAAGAGCGCGCAGCCGACTTGCGCGATGTAGGCAGCCGGCTCGTGCGTATCCTGACGGGTGTCGCAGAAACCGCTGCGGCCCTGCCCGAACAAGCGGTCATCCTGGCCGATGACCTGGCTCCCTCACAAACCGCCGCCCTGGATCGCGGGCGCGTGGTCGCCTTTTGCACCGCCCTGGGCGGCCCCACTTCGCACACCGCGATCCTGGCTCGCAGCATGAACATTCCTGCCGTGGTCGGCCTGGGCAGCGCGACTTACAATCAGATCCCTGCTGGCGCAGTGTTGGCCATTGACGGTACGGCCGGGACAGTGATCGTAGAACCGGATCCCGACACGCTGACCGCCTATCGCGCACGGCAAGCCGAGCAAGCCGCAGCCCGTCGCGCGGCCCAGGCGGCCGCGCAAGCCGCTGCCCGCACCGCCGACGGTCACCGCGTCGAGGTAGTGGCCAACCTGGCCACGGCGGCCGATGCGCAGGTTGCGCTGGATGCCGGCGCCGAGGGCGTGGGCCTGTTGCGCACCGAATTCCTGTTCCAGGATCGCACCGATCCGCCGACCGAAGACGAACAATACGAGGCTTACCGTCAGGTGGTGGCGGCCATGGCGCCCCGACCGGTGATCATTCGAACGTTGGACATCGGCGGCGACAAACCGGCGCCCTATCTAAACCTGCCGGTAGAGATGAACCCGTTCCTAGGTTGGCGCGCCATTCGCGTCTGTCTGGCCATGCCAGAATTTTTCAAGGCCCAACTGCGGGCCATCCTGCGGGCAGCGCTTCATGACGACGTACGGGTCATGTTCCCCATGATCGCCACTCGCGGCGAGGTGGAGCAAGCACGCAGCCTGTTGCGCGAGGCGGCCGAAGAGCTGCGGGCGGCCAACGTGCCATACTCCGACGCCATTCAAGTGGGCATCATGGTGGAAATACCGGCCGCGGCCGAGACCCCCGATCTGCTGGTGCCCGCCGTAGACTTCTTCAGCATCGGGACCAACGACCTGACTCAATACACCTTTGCCGCCGACCGGGGCAACGCGCGCGTCGCCCACGTCGGCGATCCCTTGCATCCGGCAGTGCTACGCCAGATCGCGCGCGTGATCCAGGCTGCGCACGCGGCCGGCCGGTGGGTGGGGTTGTGCGGCGAATTGGCGGGGGACCCGACCGCGATTCCGGTGCTCCTGGGGTTGGGGTTGGATGAGTTCAGCATGGCTGCCAGCAGCATCCCAACAGCCAAAGCGGTCCTGGCACGCTGGACGGTGGCCGCGGCGCGCGACTTGGCTCGCCGTGCGCTCGACCTGCCCGATAGCGCGACCGTGCGTGCCGCGGTTGCCGGCACGACAGCATCAGCATAACGCGAACCGCCTTGCCAGACGGGAACGACACATCCCTGGAAATTCGGGTGTGTCTTAAATTGGGGGCGCGGGGATTGGAGGAACCTGTGGTAGGGGTTTCGGATAGGTTCTTTGCCGGTGGGACGACAATTCGCGTCCTATTGGGAGTGTTGCGTTCCCCGTCGGCTTCGAGCGCCCCCGATTGGCTGTCATCCCCTCACAACCCCAACCACGTCCCGATCCCCCATTCCACCGCGCGGTGATATACGATGGGCGCGGTCGCCATGTCATCGAGGGCCAGGCCCAGGTTGCAGGCGATGGTGCGTTCCCCCGGCGACTGGCGGCCGGGCTTACGCCCCGTCACCAGTTCGCCCAGGCCCGCGTAAATGGGCGGGATGTGCTGGAAGTAGCCGACGCTGCGATAGTATTCGAGCTGCGGGATGTCGTCGGTGCAGAACTTGTCAACCTCCTGCACGGCCGGGCCATCCCAGTATGAATCGAAATCCACCAGCGATGCGAACGCGCCCGCGTCCAGCCAGCCGGCCTTGATGGTGGCGTGCGGCGTGTGCAGGATCGGGCCCGCGGTGACGACCATGTCGCAGCCGGTGACGGCCTCCTGCGGTTCGCTGACCACGGTTATGTCCACCTCCAGCCGCTCCCGTACCTCGGCGGCGTAGCGTTCGGCGTTCTCCGGCGTGCGGTCGTAGGCCAGCACGCGCTTGACCGGGAACAGCGTCTTCAGCGCCTCCAGGTTGGTGCGCCCCTGCACGCCGCAGCCCAAGATGCCCACGGTCTCCGATTCGGGCCGGGCGAGATACCTGGCGGCCAGCGCGGTCGCCGCGCCGGTGCGCATGCCGGTGATCCAGGTGCAGTCCATCACGGCCAGCGGCAGGCCGGTGTCGTCGTCGTTGAGGATCAGCAGGCCGCTGATGTAGGGCAACCCCTTGGCCTGGTTGGCCGGGTAGCCGCTGACCCACTTCATGCCGATGGCGTGCAGCGCGGGGATGTAGGCCGGCATGGCGTGGATGAACGCGTCGGGCCGCGAGTGGACGCCCGGCTTGGGCGGCATCTCCACGTGGTTAAATCAAGTCATTTCCAGAGCGGTGTCCATGCCCCTGCTGGGGCACAATCGAGAAGGAAAATGCAGCGATCCGCGTTCATCCGCGCTCGTCCGCGTCCCATTTTCGGGCTAGATCGCTCCCTGCTGGCAAAGTAGCCGCGGTTTCCAACCGCCGGGACCCTGACAGCAGCACCACCCCACCGATCACCGCCAGCGCGCCCGCGATCTGCCACGGCCCCAGCCGTTCCCCCAGCAGCACGTAGCCAAAAAACGCGGCGAATGGCACCTCGGACATGGCGACGATGGCGGCTACGCTGGCCTGCAAGTGCCGCAAGGCCAGGGTGTACAGGCCGTAGCCGCCGATGGTGGTGAGCAGCACCAGGCCCGCGAACGCGGCGGCGGTCCCCAAGTCCACCTGACTGGGAAGCGGCCGGCCAATCTGAAACGGCAGTAGCGCCAGCGAGGCAAACCCGAACGAATACATATGAATGACGAACGGATTGTAGCGGCCCGTCAGTTGCTTGGCAAACAACGTGATGGCCGCGTAGGTGACAGCCGAACCCAACGACAGCAGCAGGCCCACCGGCGTGATCCGCAGCGCGCCAACACCGGTGATCCCCGACACCAGGATCGTGCCGGCCGTCGCCAGGCCGATGGCGGCCCATTTGCGCCACGTCAGCGGCTCGCGCCAAAACAGCCGGGCCAGCAACGTCACGACGATGGGCGCGTTGCACTGGATCACGGTGGAGACCGACGCGCCGTTGGTGAGGATCGCCATGATCCACAACACCTGGAACGTGCCCACTGCCAGCACCCCCATGCCCGCCAGCCAGGGCAGATCGCGCGGGCGCACGCGTAAGGCTTGTGGCCGGAGGATCGCCACGGCGACGAACAGGGTGGCACACGAGGAGAACACGCGCCAGAACGCCAGGCCCAGCGCCGAAATGCCGCTCCCGGCCACCGAGGCAGTGATGAAGTAGCCGGCCGTTGACCAGCAGAACGCGGCCAGGATCACCAGTCCCAAACCGAGCCAACGCCGGCGTACACCAGTCATGGGCGCGCTCAAGCTGCCGCCAGTTTCAGGGATTTGATGTAGCGGCGGTCGAATTCCGGGTCCAGGTCGAGGTCCACCTGCTCGGCCGCGGCCGCGATACGCTCCCCACGGGCGAACTCGGCGTCGTCCAGCATCAGCGCCGCGCCCAGGCCCGCGCCGTTGGCCGAGGTCTCCACGATGTCCAGGGGCACGGGCGGGATCATGCCCAGGCCCACCACGGCCTCGACGTTGAGCTGGCTGCCGAACGAACCGGTGAGGATCATGCGCTGCAAGTCGCCGGGGGCCAGGCCGAGCTGGGCCAGCAGCGTTTCCATGGCGGCCTTGATGGCGCCTTTGGCCTTTTGCAGCTCGCGCACGTCGTGCTGGGTCAGGTAGAGCGAGATGCGCGCGCCCGCCGCGCCCGGCTCGACCCCGCGGTAATCCCGGCCTTCGTCGGTGATCAGGAAGCGGCGGACGCCGTACTCGTCGCGGTCGAGGCGGCCGCCGAACGCGACATGCTCGTCCACGAACCGGCCGTTGGGGTCAATCACGCCCGCGCGGCGCAGCTCGCACACCAGCTCCAGCAGGCCGGAGCCGGTCAGCCCGACCGGGGGCGCATCGCTGACGGTGGTCAGGGCCACGCTGCCATCGGCCGCGTTCAGCCGCGCGCCGATGATCGCGCCGTCCACCGCGCGCGTGCCGCAGGAGATGTTGACCCCCTCGAACGCGGGGCCGGCCGCGGTGGAGGCGACCAGGATGCGCCGGCCGTCGGTGACCAGCACCTCGCCGTTGGTGCCCAGGTCAATGGCGGCCATGGGGCCGGCCGCGCGGTCGAAGCCGTAGTAGACCAGGCACGCCAGCGCGTCGGAGCCGACGAAGCCGCCGATCAGGGGTGGTAGGGCGACCTCGGCGTGGGGCGGGAAGATGTCGGTGTAGCGCAATCCGCTGGATTGCGCCGGCGGCAATCCGGCGGATTGCGCTACAGGAGTCTGAAGTGGCGGCTCTAGCCGGTCACCGGGCCTTTGAGCGTCATGCGGGAGACCGGCTGAAGCCTCGATTCCGGATGCACCGTACCGCAATCCGGCGGATTGCGGTACATTCAATCGCACCGCAGCGGTGTTATACGGCTGAAACGGGATCTCGGCCAGGGTGTCCACAGGGTAACCCAACAGCAGGTGGTGCATCGCGCAGTTGCCCACGATGGTCACTTTGCGGACCCGCGCCCGCACGCTAGGGGCCAGCTTGAGCGCGTCCACGGCCTGCACGATAGAGGAGAGGGCCAACACCGAGACGCGCTCGGCGGTCTCCGGGCCTTGCAGCGCGGCATCCAGCCGCGAAATCACATCCGCGCCGAACGCGGTCTGCTGGTTCAGCGCGGCCGCGCCCGCGCACACCTTGCCCTGGTCTAGCGTGACCACGAACGCGGCCACGGTGGTGCTGCCCAGGTCAATCGCCAGACCCAGCGGCGCGTCCTTGCGCTTGTGATCGTCGCAAGCCCGGAACATCTTGTTGGAGTAGACGACGATGGGGGCCAGCGTCACCGCGGCGTCGCCGGTCACGCGGGCGCGACACGCTAGCCGGTAGTGCGCGGTGCGCTCGGCGGACGACAGGCCGGACAGCTCGTGCTCGTCCAGCGGGGTGAGGGCGCCCTCGGCCAGCACCTTGCACTTGAGGCAGGTGCCGCGGCCCGCGCACGGCTGCTCCAGCGACAGGCCGGCCGCGATGATGGCCTCGCCCAGGGAGGTGTCCAGGGGCACAGCAAGGTCGCGTTCAGCAGTGCCGGAATGGATGGTAACGCGGACAGGCGCGTCGACGGGGGTGGGTTGTGGGTTTGACATGAGTTGCGCCACAGGATGACAATCTGGAATTGAGGCTTTAGCCGGTCACACTCGTTACCCAGAGAAACCGGCTGAAGCCTCGATTCCAAAAATGAGCGATTACCGCTCCAGCACCGCGCGCACTTTGGCGTAAAACTCCGCCACGTGCTCGTGCATAATCCGCGCGGCCGCGTCGGCGTCTCGGCTGCGAATGGCATCCACGATGTCCAGGTGTTTGCTCACCGCGCCGGGCAGGAAGGCCAGGTGCGGCAACACCAGGTGCCACAGGCGCAGCGAGAGGCCGTAGAAGTGATCCAGCGTCTGGGCCAGGTATTTGTTGCCGGCCGCCTGCGCGATGGCGCGGTGGAACTTGTGATCCAGGTCAAAGAGCTGGCGCGCGTCGGCCGGGTCGGCCGCGACCTGCTCCTGGCGCAGCGTCTCCAGCACCACCAAGTCATCGTCGGAGGCGCGTTCGGCGGCCAGCCGGGCGGCCAGCGCTTCCAGGTCCAGACGCAGTTCGCTGAGCTGTTCCAGGTCGGGCACGTTGACATCCGCCACGTAGAGCCCGTGCCGCGGGGTGATGCGCACCAGGTGGTCGTGGGCCAGCTGCTTCAGCGCCTCTTGCACCGGGGTCAACGCCATGCCCAGCTCCTCGGCCAGCTTCTGCTCGTTGATGGCCGCGCCGGGCGGCAGCTCCAGCCGAGTGATCTTTTCCAGCACCAGCTCATAAGCGCGTTGCGTGTCAACTCGCTCCATATTCATGTTCCCTCCATCTCCGCGTCCCCGCGTCACCCTCTCGCCAGCCGCGGATTCCCCACCGCTTTGGCGCGCACACGATAGGTGTCCAGCCCGTCGCTCTGCTGCTCCACCGTCACCTGCGGGTTGTCCGCGCCGCTGCGCAGCGCGCCGCCCAGCGCGCGCTCCCGGCTCAAGGCGTGCGCGTGCTGCAACGCGTCGGCCAGCTCCTCGTACTCGAAGCGCTCCTCACCGGTCTGCGCGTAATAACCCAGCACCTCCATGCCCGCGGCGTCCAGGATGGGGTAAACCAGGATCTCCTCGGACACCATCACGGTGCCAGCGATGGCGCCGACCGCGTTGGCGACCTGGTGGAATTCGGGTAGGATGAGCCCGGTGTGCAGGGCGTCAGCCACCGGTTTCAGGAAAAGACCCGCGGGCGCGCCGATGCCGATGATGGGCTGGCGCAGGTGAAACTGCGTCCCCAGGTGCGGGTGCGTGCCATACAGGCTGTTGTGGAAGAACCACGGTCCGATGCCCGGCTCCCGCGCCGGGTCTACTGCGCCGGGCGGGGGCAGCTGCTTGCCGCTCAAAAACGTGACGATGGCGTGCAGCGCCATTTCGGTGATGCGCGCCCAGATCAAGCGGCGCACAGCGTCCACATCGCGCCAGCGCTGATGCGCGAAGACCTCCAGGGCCAGGCCGGCCGCTTCGACGTCCCACAGCGCATACGAGCCATCCACGTGCATCAGGTCCGTGGGCGTCAGCCCGGCCTTGCCGATCACCTCCTGGCGGATCAGCTCGCGCGCGTCCACTTGGCCGATGTGCAACACCTTCAGGTGTTTCAAGATGTCGGGGATCGGCTGTGGGCCTTCCCGCAAAAGCGCCACCAGTGTCTCCTGTTGCGTGGTTTCTACCAGGCCCGGCTGCGGCTGGCGCAGCAGATACCAGTACTCCAGCCAATCCGGTGTGGCCTGCGACCACTGCCGCCGCGCCAATGCCTTGAGCCGCTTCCCCACGTCAGGATAATCGTGCGCAAGATGTGACAGAGGCAGCACGCGCTCCGGGCCGACGGTGATCTGCCCGTCACGAGCGACCGTGATGTGGCTGTCGCCGCCCAGGGCGATGGAGAGCAAGTTGGCGGCCTGCACGCTGGTCTTGTACTCACCCACGGTCGCGCCCTCGACGCTCACCGTGACCTGGCCCCGTTCGATCAGCGCCAGGTCGGTGGTGGTGCCGCCCACGTCCACAATCAGCGCGTCATCCAGCCGCGACAAAAATCGCCCGCCGATGGCGCTGGCCGCCGGGCCGGAGTGGATCGTCTCGACCGGCGTGCGCGCGGCGAACTCGTCGCTCATCAGCGTGCCGTCCCCGCGCACCACCATCAGCGGGGCCACGATCTTGCGGCGCTCCATGGCCCGGCGCACCGCGATGATGAAGTCCTGCAGCACGGCCAGCAGCGACGCGTTGAGCGCGGCCGTGGTCGCCCGCTCCACCGAACCCAGCTTGGTGGACAACTGGTGGCCCAGGACGATGGGCAGATCGCAGACGCGGGTGATGGCGTTGTAGGCGCGCAGCTCATGTTCCGGGTTCAACGGGCTGAAATAGGAAGAGACGGCGATGGCATCCACCCGCCCCTTGATCTGGTTCACCTTCGCCAGGATGCCCGGCAGGTCAAGCTCCGCTTTCGCGCGACCGTACAGGTCATGGCCGCCGTTGAAGTAGTAATAGTGGGGCGTGGCAAACCGTCCCGCCAGCTTGAAGTTGACGATCAGTTCGGGGTCATAGCCGATCAGGACCAACGCCACCCGTTTGCCCTTGCCCTCGGCGATGGCGTTGGTCGCCAGGGTCGTCGAAACCGAGACCATCTTGATGGCCGCGGGGTCCTCGATGTGGATGCCCTCGATGACGTCTTCGATGCCGATGGCGAAGTCGCGCTTGGTGGTCAGGCTCTTGTGCGAGGCCAGCACGCGCCGCGAGTGATATTCCAGCAGCACCGCGTCGGTGTAGGTGCCGCCGGTGTCAATGCCCAGCACCAGGCTTTCCAGATTTTCGCGTTCAGATTCCAAGGAACAACCTCACAAGAGAAGGGCCAGCCAGGTTGGAACAGACAAGCAGCCCCTTCAAACCGGAGGAGCTCATGCGTCTAAACTGCTGACTCCAGGGCGCACGGGCCAACAACCGCACATTTCCCGCAACATTGCACTTCAGGCCCGATATCGAGAAACGTTTCGGCATTCTTGAGACAGAGCTCCCAACAGGCCTGGCGATTGATCGGCGCATCTTCGGCCAGAGCGTCTACCGGACATGCGAGCACGCAAGCCAGGCACGTTCCAGAGGCGTAGTACTCGCAGCGTTCTTTGGGAGCCGGCTTATCAATGGGCAAGTCTGCATCAATCACGATGCTGCCAAACCGCCCGGTACACCCCGCGTCCGTGATCACCAACTGGTGCAGGCCAAAACTGCCTATCCCAGCCAGGACCGCGATGCTCTTGTGCGACCAATGGCTGCGCAGCTCCGTTCTGTCAAAGTTCCCCGTGGCTGGTTCTGCCGCGGCCCGCACACCGTGCTGACCCAACACCTCGATCAGACGGGAGGTTATCCTGCCGATCAGGCGATTCGTGTCGTTATAGGCGACTGCCCATTCACGAGCGACCTGTTTTCTTTCCCGCAGATTAGCCGCCGCAATCTCAGGCGCAAACGGCAGATAAAAACAAACCACCGAACGTGCTCCCGGAAGCAGTTCGGCCGGCATCAGGTGCCGGAAATTAACCCACTGGCTCAGGCTCGAGAACCCGGGATCGTCGGCGGCCACAAAGCCGATGATCGGGTCACGGTAAGCGGTCACACACGCCCTGTTTTCGACTTCGTGAATAATCGTTTCCCGAATCAGCGCGGCGAGTTCCTCCGGTTCCACCCTGCTCTCCTTATCCTTGTGACATTATCGTCGTTGGCGAATTTGTTTTGTGCGCAACTTACGCTCTTGTGAACTAAGACCATTACGATTATCATAATCCAGATTATCTTATTCGATGACTCGGCAGAAAACAAGGAAACGGGAGACAAGTCGCGCCAGGGCGCCTTGTCTCCTCATTTCCTTGTTTCCCCTGTTTCCCTGTTTCCTCGTTTCCTCAACTACACAAACATCTTGACGTCGAGTTCCTCATCCTTGTGCCGCGCGTCGGCCAGCTCGCAGATGCGGCGGAGCTCCTGGTACATCTTCTCGTCCAGCAGCGGCTCGGTGTCGGCCTCCAGGATCTCGACCATGCGCTCGTGCACGCGCTGCTGGTAATCCTTGCTGCCCGCGGCCACCCAGTCGGCGTACACGTTGCGGTCGGTCAGCGGCGAGCGCCAGTTCTCGGTCTTGAAGCGCTTGTAGGTGTGGTCGTGGCCCAGGAAGTGACCGCCCGGCCCGACCTCGTCCAGCACATTCAGCGCCTTGGTGTCGTCGTCCACCGGGATGCCGCGCATGATGCGCTTGGTGCGGCTGATGATGTCGTCGGACGCGACCAGCATGTGCGGGCTGGAGCAGAGCCCCTGCTCGATGTAGCCGATGTCGTGGATCATGTTGCCGCCCACCAGCGCCGCAGTGGTGATGTTCATGGCGGCTTCCAGGCAGGCCTGCTCGTCGAAGCACTTCGAGTCGGAGCAGCCGGCGGTCTCGTATTCGGGCACGTGCAGCCACTTGGTGATCTCGGTGTAGCCCGCGCTCAGCAGCGCCATCTCGGGCGAGCCGTAGCAGTAGACCGCGGTCTGCATATCCATGGCCGACATCAGGCCGCCGATGATCACCTCGCAGCCCGGCTTGCGGAGCTGGCTCAGCACGATGCCGAAGAGGCTCTCGGTGAGCGCCTGCACCATGGTGCCGGCCAGCGTGGCGGGCGAGGTCGCGCCGGCCAGCGGGCACGGGGTGTACACGATGGGGATGTCGTGATCCGCGCAGAACAGCAGCTTCTGGATCACTTCCTCGGAGTGGCTCAGCGGCGACACCGGCTCGTTGTAGAGCGAGAAGCACGGCGCCTTCTTCCATTCTTCCTTGCCGCCCAGCCGGATGTAGGCCATCTCAAGCTGATCCTTGAGGCCCTCGATGTCCACCGCGGTGATGTTGATCGGCTTGTTGGTGGCCTCCAGCATCGCCAGGTATTGCCAGCGGTCGTAAGTGCCCACGGCCGTGTCCTGGGTGATGCCCAGGGACATGAAGAAGTCCACGTTGGGCAGCGCCTCGGCCAGCTTGGCCAGGTTCCTCACGTCTTTGTAGGTGGCGCGGCGGCGCACCTGGGTATACGGGTCAATGGTGAACGGCGTGTCGGAGCCGGTGCCGTAGTACATCTGGTTCTTGAACAGGTCCATGATGTACTTGCGCTGGCCGGATTTATCCGGGGTGCCGATGACGCGCACCCGCTGCGGCAGAGTGGCGCGCGCCTTGTCCACCATCCGGGACGGCATCTTGACCAGGGCGCTCTTCTCTTTGAAATTCACGTCCTCAACGACCGCCCCGCCCTCGTAGGCCAGCTCCCAGCCTTCCTGCTCGTAGACCCGTACGCCGGTCTCGGCCAGGACGCGCAGGGCCGCGTAGTAAATCGCTTCGATTTGTTGCTCGGTCAACACTTGCAGCGTTGGCGTCATGTTGACCGTGTAGTTATTTTTTCTGACCTGCATAGTTTATTCTCCTGTGTAGCGCCGTAGCGCAATCCGGCGGATTGCGTTACATTGCGCCGACGAACTTCTTCGCCAGCTCGGACCCGGCCGGCGCGTTGGAGCCGTAGCCGTCCGCGCCGATGCGCTTGGCGAACTCGGCGTCCACCGGCGCGCCGCCCACCATGATCTTCACGGTGTCACGCAGGCCCGCTTCCTCGATGGCCTTGATGGTGTGCCCCATGGCCCGCATGGTGGTGGTCAACATGGCCGACATGCCCACGACCTGCGGCTGATGCTGCTTGATGGCATCAATGAACTTCTCCGGCTCGACGTTGAAGCCGATGTCAATCACCTCGAAGCCGGCGCCTTCGCACATCATGCCCACCAGGTTCTTGCCGATGTCGTGCAGGTCGCCCTTGACCGTGCCCAGCAGCACCTTGCCGATCAGCTTGACGCCGCTGGCGACGAGCACCGGCCGCAAGATGACCATGGCCTCCTGCATCGCCTCGGCCGACATCAGCACCTCGGGCACGAACATATCGCCGGCCCGGAAGCGCACGCCAACTTCCTGCATGCCGACCAACAATGCGTTGTCCAGGATGTCCTTGGCAATCGTGCCTTCGGCCAACGCCTTCTCAACGAACTTCGGGGCTTTCTCCGCATCCCCTTCCAGGATCGCGGTGGAGATTCGTTCAAACAATCTGCTCATGGGGTCCTCACTTCTTATCTTTCACGCGGTCCTCGGCCTCGGCCAGGACTTTTTCGATGACTTTGTGGGTCTCCGGCTTGATCGGGGAGGGCTTGTGGGTCGCCAGCAGGTCGCGCACGCGGGCAATGGTGCGATCCTTCATGGTCAGACTGCCGCTGGCTTCCCAGTTCTCGAAATCTTGCCGGTCGAGCAGCTTGGGATAGAAGTACTCGCTCTTGTAGTATTTGCGCGTGTGCGCGTGGCGCAGGTAATGGTTGTTCGGGCCGACGTCGTTGATCACCGAGACCGCCAGCGTGTCATCGTTGACCTCGATGCCGCGCACGATCCGGCGCGCGTACCCGATGGCCTCATCCATCGCGCAGAGCTGGAACAGCGAGCCGGTCATGGCGCTCTCGGTGTAACCCACATCATGACACAGGTCGCCACTGGTAAGCGCCGAGAAGAAGACCGACGAGCCGCCCTCGATCATCGCCTGGCCATCAAAGCACTTGGAATCGGTGCAGCCACCCGTCTGCCACAACGGCAGGCCGGCGTAATGGGCCAACTCGGTGAGGCCGGCCATGTAGAGCGGCAGCTCCGGCGCGCCGTAGGCCAGGATCATGGTGTTCATGTCCATGGCCGAGAAGACGCCGCCCATGAAGAAGGGCAGGCCCGGCTGCAGGATCTGCGCCAGGGTCAGGCCCATCCACGATTCGGCCGCGCCCATGGTGATGATGCCCGCGCCGGTGATGGGAGCCGTGCCGCCCGCGATGGGGCAGGGGGTGAAGACCAGCGGCACGCGGTGGGTCGCCGCGAAGATCAGCTTGTCAATGGCTTCGAAGGTGCTGACCAGGGGCGACAGCGGCTCGCAGTAGTGGACGTAGTTGGGCCGCTGCTCGAACGCGCGTTGCCCGCCCGCTTCGGCGACTGCGATCGCATGGATGCCGGCCGAGTCGTCCTTGTCGTAGGACCACGCCACGATGGGCTTGCTGGTGTTGGGGAACATGCCCGCGAACTCGTAGAGCGCGCCCAGGTCGAAGTGGACATCGCCCACGGTGCCCAGCGACTCGCAAAAATCAATGTTGGGCAGCGCGTCCACCAACCGGGCCACCAACGGCACGTCGGCCTTGGTGTACTCCCGGCGCGCCAACGTCTCAGGGTCAATAAAGTGGGTGCAGGTGGGGCCGGGGCCAAAATGACCGCGGCCAGGCCCAATGTGGATGTTGTGCTTCGGGTTGCCGTCGCGCGCCCACAGCGTGAAGCTGCGCGGCGCTTTGCGCAGCGCGTCCTTCACCATGTACGAGGGCAGGCGCACCCGGTCACCATCCACCCACGCGCCGGCTTTTTTCAGGATATCGCGCGCCTCTTCGTGCTTGACGTCCAGCCCGGTGTATTGGAGCAGATGGAGCACGCCGTTGAACAGCTCCTCCAACTGATCCTGCGAGAAAACGTTGAAGCGGACGCCCGCATTGGCTACATAATTCGTCCTCATGTAGAGGGTCTCCTTTCTTTATCCTGCCACCAACTTCTTTGCCAGCTCGGCGGCCGAGGCCGCGTTGGAGGCATAGCCGTCGGCGTTAATCTGATCGGCGAAGGACTGCGTCACCGGCGCGCCGCCGACCATCACCTTCACCTTGTCGCGCAGGCCCGCCTCTTCCAGCGCCTTGATGGTGTGTCCCATGGCGCGCATGGTGGTGGTGAGCAGGGCCGACATGCCCAAAACGTCGGGCTGGTAATTCTTGATCTCAGCCACGAACTGCTCTGGGGTGATGTCTTTGCCCAGGTCCTTCACCTCGAAGCCTGCGCCTTCGCACATCATGCCCACCAGGTTCTTGCCGATATCGTGCAGGTCGCCCTTCACCGTGCCCAGCAGCACCCGGCCGGTGCGCTTGACGCCGGCCTCGGCCAGCAACGGCTTCAGGATGTCCATCGCGGTCTGCATCGCCTTGGCCGAACGCAACACCTCGGGCACGAACATGTTGCCGGCCTTGAACTCCACGCCGACATAGTCCATCCCGGCCATCAGCCCCTTGTCCAGGATCTCCTGGGCAGTCAGGCCGTCGTCGAGGGCTTCCTCCGTCAAGTCAACCATATCCTCGACGTTGCCCTCGATCACCGCATCTGAGATTTGCGCAAGAACGTCACTCATTGAAAACTCCCTCCTGTTTAGATATAGCGTTTGACTGACTCGCCGAACATTAGGATGTGCCGGCGCATGGCGCGATCCGCACGGCCGGTGTCTTTGGTTTCAACTGCGGCCAGGATCTCCTTGAACGCATCCTCGGCCAGGTCTTCCGGCGTCAGCCGGTTCACAAAGAGATGCCAGATGCGCAGAGACAGGTTGAAGAGCATCTTGCACTCGGCGGCCAACAGCTCATTATGGCACGCCTCGCGCAGCAGCGCGTGAAACCGCCGATCCAGATTGAGCAGTTGCGCTTGGGTATAGTCCCCGTCTACCTGTTCCAGCTCAGCCACCAACCGGCGCATTTCTTCCAGTTGGACGGGGGTCATCCGCTGCACAGCCAGCCGCACACACAGCGTGTCCAACTCCAGGCGGATCTCCTCGATCTGGCGCAGATCCGTCAAGGTGACATCAGCGACGAACATCCCGCGGCGCGGGGAGACGACGACCAGCCGCTCGGACTCCAGCACCTTCAATGCTTCACGGATCGGCGTGCGGCCCAGGTCGAGCTCGGCCATGAGCGCCGCTTCCTCGATCACCGCCCCCGGCCGCATTTCGGTGGTGATAATTTTTTCTCTGATGAGCGAGTAGGCTCTTTGTGCGTCGGTGAGCGCCATCGTTTGCCTCTAACGTGCCGTTACCGTCTGCTCTCAGAATACGCCAGTATCCTGAGCGAAGTCCCGCCGCGGTATGTGGGACGTAGTCGAAGGATGCGGCCCCAGGCGGCAGCTCCGCACCCTTCGACTGCGGGCTGCGGCCCTCCGCTCAGGGTGCTTCGCTACGTCTCCAGGCGCCGGAAAGCTGCGCCTGGCCTGAAAAACTGTCCCGAAAATAGCGGCTGACCACTTCGGATTCGAGGCTTCAGCCGGTTTCTGCCGTTAATCACTAAACCGGCTGAAGCTTCTAGTCCAAGTCGCCTGTTCATTCTCTACGCCGCCGCCTGGGCTTCCTTCTGCCGCTTGCGGAATGCCTTGATCCAGCGCATCCCGTAAGGATCGTGCCCCATCGAGAGGTCCGCTGCCAGGATGGCCGTGGTGACCGCCGGAACCAACGGATTGGTGATGGGACAGGTCAGGCCGGCGTGGATCGCCATCGCGATAAAGGTCGAGTTGATCAGCGCCCGATCGGGCATGCCAAAGGAAATGTTGCTGGCGCCCATGGTGATGTTGACGCCGAACTCCTTGACGATCAGCTCGATCGAGTCCAGCGCCAGCCGGCCCGCGTTGGCGTCCGCGCCCATGGTCAGCGCCAGGGGGTCAATCACCACGTCGGCGACCGGGATGCCCAGCTTGCCCGCCCGCTCGATGATCTTGCCCGCCACGCGCAGCCGCGCCTCGGCCGTCTCCGGGATGCCATCATCGTCCATGCACAGGCCAATGACCGCCGCACCGTACTCCTTAACAATGGGCAGCACCGCGCTGAGTGACCGCTCCTCGCCGTTGCACGAGTTGACCAGCGCCTTGCCCGTGTAGATGGAC
>DAOUAT010000213.1:0-7554 GCA_034433275.1 Anaerolineae bacterium | reverse complement strand
CGATTGAAGCGCTCGAGGCGGCTGGTCGTCCGCAGATGGCGGCGGCGCCAGTCCGGGTGCTGTTGCTGGATACGGTAGTAAGCCAGGGTGGCGCGGAAGTCGCGGCGCAGGGTGGCGACGGCATCCGGCTGGGTGTCCCGGTATTGGCGGACGACCTGCAGGTAGCGGCGTAAGACCGTCGCGTACTCCTTTGCGGCCCAGATGGCCTGAAAGTCCTTGAGGATAGCGCGCCGGCGGCGCGTGCGTTCCGGCCGAGATAAGCCGTCGGGCAGTTGAATGGCGTTGGCGATGTTGCGCAGCTTATGAAACAGGCAGCGTTGCTGCGCGGCATCGAAATGGACGATCTGCAAGGCGGCACACAGACCTTCGCCCCCGTCATGAATGATGAGTTGCAGGCCATTGTCACCGCGGACGCCCTGATCTTCGAGCTGGGTCAGGAAGGTCAACCAATCCTGGCTGGCTTCGCCATCGGCTAAGCGCCAGGCGAGGATCACGCAGTGCCCGGAGGCGGGCCAGACGTCCATGGCAATCAGCAGGCAGCGCTTAATGCGGCGCTTGACCGCCCGCAAGCGGCCCTTGGCGGCGCGCCGGACTTGCCCGGTCGGCCGTAGTTGACTGAACCAGATCGCATCGATCTGCACAACCAGTGGGGTGACCAATTCATCCGCACCGGGGGTGAGTTCTTGCAGTTGGTGTAGCCGTTCGCACAAAGCGTCTGTCAACATCGTGCGGCCCGTTGACTTTGCGGCGTTCCGGTTGTAGGCTAAACATGGTGGAGTATTCTCCTATAGGCAGTGGTTTGTTCAACCCTTACTTTACCAGGTTTATGCTCCACCGTACATTTCCACCGAAAGGGATACACTACCTGCCTCCGCGTCACTTTGTCACGAAGCACGCCGTGTGCTACAATCGGTGCCATGGCAGGTTGAGGCTTGGGCGTTGCCGGCCTCATTAAGGATCCGGAGTTCCGGTTTGGCCGCGGGGGCAGCAAGCGCCGGGACATCACCGGCATTCTGGCAGGGCTGCCGTTCGCCAGTCGCACGGCCGCGTTCAGCGCTCACGGCGGCAAGGTGGCCTTCTGGTACGTGCGGCTGCGGGAACAGAAAGAGGTGGCCTACCTCCTGATGGGCGTGGTAAAGGTCGAGCTTCCCTGCCCCGACCTGCAGCCCGTCTCGGCAGCCCAGGCCGATCTGATCTCAAGCACCCTGGTGGCGGAACGCAACGTCACGCCGCATGGCCGTGACAACCGCTGGCATTGCCATCTTTATCCCATCTTTCTGGCTTAGCATCTACCACTACATTTACGATCGCGTTGCCGGCACCTTTGAGCTGCCGGATCTGGCCGACATAATCACGCAACGCGCCGCCCAACTGTCACTGGGCGCTTCTTGGGATCCGGCATAACCGGTTCCCCCGGATTGTTGAGAAGATACGAGAAAAGGACGCTCCGCGTTCATCCGCGCCCGGCCGCGTCCCGGTTTCGGGTCAGGATACCGGCGCATCACAACCAACAAGGCGCAACCATGAACCAACGTGTACTGCTCAGTGTTTACGACAAAACCGGCCTGACCGGGCTCGCCGCCGGCCTGTGCGATCTCGGCTGCGAGCTGATCGCTTCCGGCGGCACGGCCCGAAACCTGGTCGCGGCCGGCTTGCCCGTCACGCCCGTCGAGCAGGTGACCGGCTTCCCTGAGATCCTGGGCGGCCGGGTGAAAACGCTGCACCCCGCCATCCACGGCGGCATCCTGGCCCGCCGCACCCCGGAGCACCTGGCCGAGCTGGCCGCGCACGCCATCCGGCCGGTTGACCTGGTGGTCTGCAACCTCTACCCGTTCGCCGCCACCCTTGCCCGCGCCGACGTGACTGAGGCCGAGGCGGTCGAAGAGATTGACATCGGCGGAGTGACGCTGCTGCGGGCCGCGGCCAAGAACTTCGAGTCGGTGGCGGTGGTCTGTGATCCGGCGGATTACGCGAGCGTATTGGCCGCGCTCGACGGGGATGGCATAACTGCTGACGAACGCCGTCGCCTGGCCCTGAAGGCGTTCCGCCACACGGCTGGGTACGATGCGGCTATCGCGACCTGGCTGACGGGGCGGGTTGAAGCCGACGAGCCGTTGCCCGTGACGCTCAATGTGGCTGCCGAACGCATCCAACGGCTCCGTTACGGCGAAAACCCGCACCAGCAGGCCGCGCTGTACCGCTGGATCGGCGCGGCGCCGGCCTTTACACAGCTCCAGGGCAAGGAGTTGAGCTACAACAACATCGTTGACCTGGACGCAGCCTGGGCCATGCCGCAGGAGTTCGACGAACCGGCCGTGGCGATCATCAAGCACACCAACCCCAGCGGGCTGGCGACGGCGGCTTCGCTGGCCGAGGCCTACCGACTGGCGCTGGCCTGCGACCCCGTCTCCGCGTTCGGTTCGATCATCGCGGCCAACCGAGAGGTGGACCTGGCGTTCGTGCAGGCGGTCGGCAGCCTGTTTGTCGAGGTGCTGGCAGCGCCGTCGTTCACGGCGGACGCGCTGGCCTGGCTGGCCGAACTCAAGAAGGGCTGCCGGGTCATGGTCGCGCAGGGCGGCGCCGGTTCGGCTGCGGTGCTGCGCTCGGTGCAGGGCGGCCTGCTGGCCCAAACCCCGGACACGCGCGGGGTGGATGAGCGCGCCTGGCAGGTCGTCACCCGCCGCGGCCCCACTGCTGCCGAGCGCCGGTCGCTGGCCTTCGCCTGGCTGGCGGTCAAGCACGTCAAATCCAACGCTATCGTCTTCGCCCAGGGCACGGCCACGGTGGGCGTGGGCGCGGGGCAGATGAACCGGGTGGACGCCGTGTACCTGGCCGCGCGCCGCGCCGGAGAGCGCGCCCGCGGCGCGGTCATGGGCTCGGACGCGTTCATCCCGTTTCCCGATAGCATCGAAGTCGCGGCCGCCGCAGGCGTGACTGCGTGCATCCAGCCGGGCGGCTCGCTGCGCGACGCGGAAGCCATCGCCGCGGCCGATGCGGCCGGCATGGCGATGGTCTTCACGGGCGAGCGGCATTTCAAGCATTGATTTGACACGCCAAGGCCCGTGTGCTACACTCCCCACCATCTTGAAGGGAAGAACATTGGCATGACATCTCGTTCGTATCGCCATCATCATCGCAACGGGGGCAGGCGCACGGTGTAACCGACGTCTCGTTGGCGCTTGCCCCAGGACTGGTTGGCCTTCAACCAGTCCTTTTTTGTTAACCTGACTGGAACAGACGATGCCTGAAAGCCGAACCTCACTCCTGGATCGCCCCTTGCCCGAGGGCGTGCGCGACCTGCTGTTCGCCGACACGGCCGCGTGGCGCGGGATGGAAGCGGCGCTGCGGCAGACCACGGCCGCCTGGGGCTATCGCGAGATCACGCTGCCGACGTTTGAGTACGCCGACACCCTGGCGACCGACGTCGGCGCGCAGATCGACGCGGAGATGTACCGCTTCTTCGACCGGCACGGTCGCAGCCTGGCCCTGCGCCCCGACATGACCCTGCCGGCGGCGCGCGTCGTCGGCGCCCGGCTGTACGATCAACCCATGCCGCTGCGGCTCAGCTACGTCGGCAGCGTCTTCCGCTACGAGCCGCCGCGGGCCGGCCGCCAGCACGAGTTCGGCCAGGTCGGCGTCGAGCTATTCGGCGCGCCGGGCAGCGCCGCGGACGCGGAAGCCGTCGCCCTGGCCGTGGCCGCGCTGCGCGCGGTCGGGCTGCCGCAGTTCCGCATCGTCGTGGGGCACGTCGGCTTCTTCCGTGGCCTGCTGGCGGCGCTGGGCCTGCCGGAGCGGCTGGCCGCGCGGTTCCGGGCCGCGGTGGATCGCAAGGCCGAGGCGGAGCTGGCCCTGCTGCTGAACGAGGTCGGCAACCTGCCCCCGGTCGCGCGCCGCGCGGCCCTGGCGCTGCCCCGGCTCACCGGCGGCGCGGAGGTCCTGGTCGAGGCCGAAGGCGCATGCCTGAACGCCATGATGATGCAGGCGCTATCCGAGCTGCGCGCGATGGCTGGGCTGCTGGCCGCGTATGGGGTGGCCGATGCGGTGAGCTACGACCTGGCCGAGGTGCGCGACCTGGACTACTACACCGGCGTCACCTTCGAGGGGTTCGCGCCGGGCCTGGGCTTCAACATCATCTCCGGCGGCCGCTACGATGACCTGGTCGGCCACTTCGGCCCCCCCTTGCCCGCAGTGGGTTGGGCGCTGACGGTGGATCGGGTGCTGCTGGCGCGCGAGCTGCAGGGTTTCGCGCCGGCCGAACCCACGGCGGACATGCTGCTATCGGCCCATGGGTGCCCGGCGTGCCTGGCCTGGGCGGCCGAGGCGCGAGGCCACGGCCTGCGCGTCGAGGTGGACCCGCTGGGCCTGGCGCCAGATGCGCTATGGGCGTCGGCGCAGGCGCGCGGGATCCCCCACACGGCGCGTCACAACGGCGGCCCCGCGATGCTGATCGTGCGCGACGCGGCCGGCGAACGCACGATCCCGGCCGAGAACTGGGAGGAGGTGACCCGATGGCTGAGCCGCTGACCATCGCCCTGCCCAAGGGACGGCTGACCGACGATGCGCTGGCGCACCTGGCCCGCTCGGGCTACCAGCCCCCTGCCAACGGCGACGCCGGCCGCAAGCTGGTGCTCGATGGCGCGGATGGCCGCCTGCGTTTCATCATGGCCAAGCCCGCCGATGTGCCGATCTTCGTCGAGTACGGCGCAGCCGATCTGGGCATCGCCGGGCTGGATGTGCTGCGCGAGGCCGAGCGCGACGTCTACGAGCCGCTGCGCCTGCCGTTCGGCTACTGCCGGCTGGTCCTGGCCGGCCAGGCGGACCGGCCCGATCTGCCGCTGCGGCTGGAACGCAACCCGCGCGTCGCCACCAAGTTCCCCCGCCTCACCGAAGCGTTCTTTCGCAAGCGCAGCGTCGCCGCCGAGCTGATCGTGATGTCCGGCTCCGTGGAGCTGGCCCCGCTGGTGGGCCTGGCGGACATGATCGTAGACCTGGTGCAGACCGGCGTCACCCTGCGCGAGCACGGCCTGGTCGAGCTGCGCACCATCCTGGAGAGCCAGGCCGCCCTGATCACCAACCGGGCCAGTTACCGGCTGCGCGCGGGCGAGGTGCGCGAGGTGATTGACGCAATGGGAAACGTGATGCGTGAAACAACAGTTGAAGCAGTGTCCTGACATGAGCGAGCATCCTGAGCGGGTCTGTGAGCCAAAGTACTTAACGAATAGTGCCCAGTCGAAGGATGCGGCCTTAGGCAAAAGGCCGCCCCACATCTTAAGGTAGACCACATGCCAATCGCACCTATCTACAACACAACCGAAGCGCGGGCGGGCATCCTCCGCCGCGTCCAATGGGAGGACCAGGCGCTGCCGGCCTCGGTGCTGGATGGCATCGAGCGCATCTTCGGCGAGCGGCTCAGCCCGGCCGAGGCCGTCGGCCGCATCTTGCGGGATGTCCGGGCGCGCGGGGACGCGGCGCTGCACGAGTGGGCGCAGCGGATTGACGGGACACCGGCCGGCCCACTGGAGGTCCCCCCGGCCGAGTGGCGCGCGGCCTATGCCCGGCTGCCGGCCGAGCAGCGAGCCACGCTCGACCTGGCTGTCGGGCGGATCGCCGCGTTTCATCGCAAGCAGCCGTTGGACTCGTGGATGGATTCGGGGCCGGACGGCATTTTGGGCCAGTTGATCCGGCCGCTGGACCGGGCCGGCGTCTATGTGCCCGGCGGCACCGCGCCCCTGCCCTCCTCGCTGCTGATGGCCGCCATCCCCGCGCGGGTGGCCGGTGTGGGGGAGGTGATCGCCTGTACGCCAGCCACTGACAAACCGGGTTTCTCGGAGAAACCCGGTTTGTCGCGCGGCATTCACGACCTGATCCTGGCCGCGGCCCACGTGGCGGGCGTGGATCGCCTCTTTGCACTGGGCGGCGCTCAAGCAATCGGGGCCCTGGCCTATGGCACCGAGACCGTGCCGCGCGTGGACAAGATCGTGGGCGCGGGCGGGCTGTTCGTCACCCTGGCCAAGCGCCAGGTGTTCGGCGGCGTAGGGATTGATGGCTTCTACGGCCCCACCGAGACGCTGGTGATCGCCGACGACACGGCTGATCCCGCCTGGGCCGCGGCCGACCTGCTGGCGCAGGCCGAGCACGACGTCCTGGCCTCACCCATCCTGCTGACCCCCTCGCGCGACCTGGCCGCGGCCGTGGCCGGTGAGCTAGCGCGGCAACTGGCGACCTTGAGCCGGCGGGAGATCGCCGGCCAGTCCCTTGCCAACCGCGGCGGCATCGTCCTCACCGCAGACCTGGCCGAGGCGGTGGCGCTGGCGAACGACTACGCGGCCGAGCACCTCTGCCTGCTGGTGGCCGACCCGTGGGCGCTGGTCGGGCAGATCCGCAACGCGGGCGGCATCTTCGTGGGCGAGCACTCGTTCGAGGTGTTGGGCGATTACGTCGCCGGGCCGAGCCACGTCATGCCCACCGAAGGCAGCGCGCGCTACAGCAGCCCGCTCAGCGTCGCCGACTTCGTCAAGCGCATCAGCCTGATCGCCTTCAGCCCCGAGGCCGGCGCACGGCTCTCAGCCCCCGCGGCCGTGCTGGCGCGCGGCGAGCGGCTGACCGCGCATGCGGCCGCGGCGGAGTATCGGACCCGTTGATGATGTGGCCGCACGCACCTCCCCTGCCGTGCCTGTTGTGCACAAAGCCGCACGTCAATCCGGAATCGAGGCTTCAGCCGGTCTCTCGCGTTGGCGACTCAACCGGCTAAAGCCTCGATTCCAGAGGCACAAATTCCTTATATCAACCGCGAGAGGTCACCGCGTGTCAAACACGTACGCCAACCTGCTCCGCCCACACATCGCCAGCCTGGCGCCCTACACGCCCATCGCGCCCTTCGAGGTGTTGAGCGCGCAGCTTGGCCGCGCGGCGGAAGAGATCGTCAAGCTCGACGCCAACGAAAACCCCTACGGCCCACATCCCGCTGTGCGGGAGGCGCTGGCGGCATATCCGTACTACCACATCTACCCCGACCCGGAGCAGCGCGAGCTGCGCGCAGCGCTGGCCGAATACACCGGCGCGCCGGCCGCCAACATCCTGCCCGGCCACGGCGCCGACGAGCTGATCGATCTCATCTGCCGCGTCTTTCTAGGCCCCGGCGACGCGATCATCAACTGCCCGCCCACCTTCGGCATGTACGAGTTCGATGCAGGCCTCGCTGGCGCAGAGGTGATCAACGTCCCGCGGCGGCAAGATTTCAGCGTGGATGTGGAGCGAATCAGCGAATCAGCGAATCAGCGAATCAGCGAAAGCGCAATTTCCGAAACACCAGGAGATGACAGACGAAGCACAGAAAACGCCATTCGCCATTCGCCATTCGCCATTCGCCCCAAGCTCTTGTTTCTCACCTCGCCCAACAACCCCGATGGCAGCCTGCTCCCGGCGGACGACCTGCGGCGGCTGCTCGATCTGCCGGTGATGGTGGTGCTGGACGAGGCGTACATCGAGTTTGCCGGGCTGGAGCGGTCGGCAGCGCGTTGGGCGCCGGCGCGGGAGAACCTGATCGTGCTGCGC
>DAOUAT010000212.1:0-5044 GCA_034433275.1 Anaerolineae bacterium | reverse complement strand
GAGGAGGGTGCCCAGGAGCGCGCGGTAGGTGATGCGCTCCTTCAGCACCCAGCGCACCAGCGGCAGCGACAGGATGGACGTCATCGCCATCAGGGTGGCGGCGATCCCCACGCGCGCGGTCTGCACCGCGACCAACGACATCCATACGCCAAAGAACGGCCCCGTGAACGCGCCGCCGAACATCAGCACGGCCGCGCGGCGCTCCGCGCGCACCCGGCGGATCGTCTCCCCCGCCTGGCCGGTGACGGCGGTCAGCGCCCACAGCACGGCCATCCCCACCACCATGCGAATCATCACGCCGGAGAGCGCGGGGAAGCCATCGGCCAGCCCGCGTTTCGCCATCACCAGGCCGGCCGCCTGGCACAACTGCGCGCCGACCCCGTAGAGGAGGCCGCGGAAATAGCCCGGCGTACGCGGCGCTCGCAGCCCGGCTCCCTGGCGCTCCAGCACGACCCAGGTGACACCGCCCAGCACCAGCGCCATCGCCCCCAACTCGACCGCGCTCAGCCGCTCGCCCAGGAAGACCCACGCCAGTAGCGCGCCGAACACCGGCCCGAAGGCAAACAGCAGGACCCCGATGCGGGTTCCCACCAGCACATAACACTGGAACAGCAGGCTATCGCCGATCACCAGCCCGACGACCGCGGAGAGGCCTAGCCAGGCGAACCGATACCCCTCGGCCCCCAACGGAAACGGCTGGCCGAAGGAAACCCAGTGCGCTGCGCCCACCAGCAGCACCGCGAACACCAGCCGAGTGCGGTTGACCACCAGCGCGCCCACCCGGCGCGCAGCCGAAGTGAAAAACAGCGACGAAAACGCCCATGCGGCCGCGGTCGCCAGCGCGGCCAACTCGCCCAAATAACTCGTAGACACCCCCTCGCAGGAGCGCCCCGGCACAAATTTGACGGGGAAAGCCTGATGTGGTATAAATTCATCTGTCTGCGGCGCACAAAGGCGTACACCGGAAGGACAACTGGGGACGTAGTGTAGCGGTTAACATGTCGGCCTGTCAAGCCGAAGATCGCGGGTTCGAACCCCGTCGTCCCCGCTGGGACAATATCGCATCAGTGCAAAGAACGGCAACTTCACCACGAGCGCAGTTAGCGAATGTCCCTTGATTTGAGCTCCTACGAGGATCAGTCGTAGGAGCTCGTTCTTTTGTAGGGACGTTTCCGCCGCCGCCCACCGTTGGGCGAACCCCTCAAGCACGTGTCCGGCCTCTATGATAGCATCCAACGCCGCTGGACGCAAACCGGCCCTGTCTGTCTGGTACTGCCACTTCTCAGCCTGGTACTTCTCTTTCGTGATCGCGCCGGTCAGGTACAACTCGGTCGCCCGATCCAGCCGCGCCTGGCTGGCCTGCTCGGCTTCGGCCAGCGCCGCCCGCTCCTGCGGCGTGAAGTGGTTGTTCAGGACCCACTCCTGCCAGTCCGGCCGCAGCCGCACCGAGCTGATGAGGTCCACCACCTGCTGTTCCGCCACCTCCGCCCGCACCGTCTTCTGCGTGCAGGAACCGGCATGGTTGAGATGGGTCGCATCGCGGTAGTACGCTTTGCCATACGAGGTCATGCCCCGCAACGGTTTGCCGCAGCCCGAGCACAGCAGGAGCCCCGACAAGGGGTACATGCAGGGCACTTTCCGGCCCAGGCGCACCCGGTGGGCGAACATGGCGCGCAGCTCCTGCGCCCGGGCGAAGTCGGCCCGGCTGACCAGCGCCGGGTGCTCGCCGGGGAAGACCTCGACATAGTACGCGATCACGCCGCTGTAGAATTCGTGCTGCAGCAGCTCCCGCACCGCGTCCTTGGTGAAGACCGAGGGCAGCCGCGCCGGCGCCCGGCCCTTGGTGCGAAACGGGATGCGTCGGCCATCGGGCAGGTCCACCCCGTCGGCGTTCAGCCGCTCGGCGATCTCGCCGTCGGAGTACTCCCCGGTCACGTACCAGGCGAACATGCGCCGGACCGCCTCCCCTTCCACCGGGTGAATCACCAGATGGCGGCCGTCTGAGCGGTCGGCCCCGCCGTACTGGGGGCAGTAGTCCTTGCCGTTGGCGTCGGTGCACGCCGAACACAGCCCGTCGCAGTAGCCCAACGGGATGCTGCCGTTCCACAAGCCCTTGCGGGCGCGGGCGATCTTGCCCTTGCGGGTCTCGTAGCGCAGGTTGTCGATGTAGATCTCGGCCAACATGCCCAGCACCGTCAGCGTCAGCTTGCCCCACGGGGTCGACAGGTCGATCTTCTCCTGCACGGAGACGAAGGTGACGTCGCGCTCCCGCAGGGTGTCCAGGGCGATCAGCAGCCCCTTGAGGTGGCGGTAAAAGCGATCTATCTTGTCCACCACCACGTCGAAGCGCCCTTGCGCAGCGTCTTCGAGCAGTTGCGCCAGGGCGGGCCGGTACGAATCCGACTTGGCGGAGATGCCGGCGTCGAGATACTCGCCGGCAAAGTCCCACTGCCGGTCGGTGAGCAGCGTCCGGGTGGTCGTGCGCTGGGCGTCCAGGCTGTGACCCTCAAGCTGCTCCTCGGTCGAGACGCGGATGTATGAAACCGCGCGCATGGTAGGAAACCCTCCTTTCGCTGGGAAATGGGATCGGCCCGTTCACGCTGGAAAGAGCCGCACGCCCATTATAGCCGGTCGCCAGGAGGATCCCAACCGGATCGTTTTGGCGCAGCGGAGGCGAAAAAGCCGTCCCCGCACATGCCGCGTCTAAGCTGCCGCCGGTGACCGGGCCGCGCGGGTCAGCCGACCGAACGCGCCGTCCAGCCGCGCCAACGCGCCGTCCAGAAGTTCGCGAAACGGCCCGCGCGCCTCAAGCGCCACGATCGCCTGGTCGGCCACTTCGACGGCGCTGAAGATCAGGCGGTAGAGGGTCTTCTGCTCATCGCAGGTCAGGGCGGCCCACAGCGCCGGCAGGTTGTCCAGCAGCGCGGCCGCCTCCCCGCCGATCGGCGTTGCGGCCGGGCTCAACGCCTTCAGGTCGCGCAGGCAGGCCGACTTGACGCGCTCGAACTGCTCGCGGGTGGTGTCGCCGTCGCGGTAGAGCTCCTGCGCCCGCCGCAGCCGCTCGCGGAGCGCCAGCTTCTCGCGCTCAATCTCGTCCTGGCCTTCATCATGGAACAGATAGATCAGGATCCGCTCCCGCCAGGCCGCCGGCAGGCGGATGTTGGTGACCAGGTCCTGGATCTGCTGCTCGATCCAGTCGGCGCGCAAGTTGGGCTGGTGCCACTCCGCCTTATCCAGTCGCTGCTGGCACAGGCGGTCCACGTAGTAACGGCTGGCGCCGCCGTTCGAGGAGATGCCGCGCAGCGGGCTGTGCTGGGCTGCGCAGTAGAGCACGCCGGTGAGCGGGTAAATGCGCGCCGGGTTGGCGAGCGTCGTGCTGCGGTGATAGCGATTCTGGCGGATGGTCTGCACCTTGCGGAAGAGCTCCAGGCTGACCAACGCCTCGTGCTTGCCGTCGAACCACTCCACCGGTTTGCGCCGCCGGTTGCCGTGCTCGTCGCTGCCCGCATAGGTGACGTAGCCCGCATAGACCGCGTTGGTCAGGAGCCCCTGCACCGCATCCTTGTCAAAGGCCTGCGGCGCATAAGAACCCGGCAGACCCTTGGTGCGAAACCGCACCTCCGTGCTATCGTCGAGGGTGAAGACCTCCCGGTTCAACCGGCGGGCGACGTCGTCATCGGAGTACTCGCCGGTGGCGTACCACGCGAACATCAGCCGCACCGCCGCCGCCTCGACGGGATGCGGCACGCGCGTGCCGTCCGTGCCCCGGTTGCGGCCGGCGGCCAGCGGGCAGTAGCCCGGGCCGTTGGGGTCGCTGCAGTCGGCGCAGCGGCCGTTGCAGTAGCCGAAGCGGTAGCTGCCGGTCAGGTAGCCGTTGCGCGCCTGGTGCGAAGCCTCCTTTAGGGCTGCAGTCGGCTCAGCCGGATCTCCTCGGACAGCGCGGCCACGTAGAACTCGGCCAGGGCGCCCAAGACGTACATCACGAGCCGGCCCCAGGAGGTCGTGAAGTCAATGCTCTCGCGCAGCGAGACCAGCCGCACGCCGTGGGACTTCAGGTATTGCACCGTGCTCAGCAGGCCGAAGAGGTTGCGCGAGAGCCGATCGATGCGGTCAATCACGACGACTTCCACCTGGTTCTTGCGCACCGCCCGCAAAAGCCGCGCCAGCTGCGGCCGCTGTTCGTTGCGGCCCGAGCGCGCCGGGTCGGCGAAGACTTCGACCAACTCCCAGCCGTGCTCCGCGACGGTCCGGGCGATGCGCGCGGCCTGGTCGTCCAGGCTGTTGCCATCCTCGACCTGCATGAAGCTGGAGACGCGCGTGTAGCCCGCTGCGCGCACCAGGCCCCGGCCTGACACCGGGGACGCGCCCAGGATGGCCGCCAGCTCGCGGTCGAGCTCGGCCTCAGTCGGCGGCTGTTTGCGGATCGGCCAAACCATCGTCCTCCTCCTCGTCGTTCCAGGGCGCTGCCGGTTCGTTCAGCCCCAGGATGCGCCGCAGCGCCTGCGCCAGCTCGTAACAGAATTCGTCGGCCACGTCCTCGACCGCCTCCGGCCGGATGGCCAGCGCCGGCGGCTCGGCTGGCCGGGCAGGCTGGCGCGGCATGCTGGCCCCTTTCCCGGCGGCGCCCGTGCAGGGCGCGGCTAACGGCGCTGCGCGTCCACCTTCGTATTCGTGTTCGTGCAGCGCCGCAACCTCCCTCGCCTCACCAAATGCCCGGCAGCAGGCGATAGCGCACCTGCCGCGCATACTCGGCATACCCGGGCAACTCGGCTTGCAAGGTGCGGTCTTCGAGCGCGGTGCGCAGGATGAGCAGGACGGTGCTCACGCCGCTGGCGATCAACGCCGGCCAGGAGGCGAGCAGCACCGACACAGCGATCTCATACAGGATCGAGCCGGTGTACGCCGGGTGCCGCACCCAGCGATACGGGCCGTCGCTCACGACCGCGTGGCCGCGCTCGGTTTGGATGCGCGTGATCCGCGAGAAGTAGGCGTTGGCGACCGCGGCCCAGACGAACAGGACATCGTTGCCCAGCACGCACAGGGC
>DAOUAT010000211.1:0-3219 GCA_034433275.1 Anaerolineae bacterium | reverse complement strand
TTGACCGATGCGCTGGCTGAACTGAACCTGACGCACGGGCTGATCTTGACAGATGGCAACGCCGGGTCATTTCATGACACGCCGATCAAGACAGATGGCCTGACGCTTGAAGTCCGGTCCCTGGCCGAGTGGCTGCTGCAATCAGAGGCCGTGGCCACCTCAGGGTTGCATCGCCAGCACGGAGAGTGGGCGTGACATCGCGAAGCATCCTTTAGGATGGCGACAACTTCTTAGAAGTCACAGCGTTCGTGACCGAATCTGTCACAAGGCCCGCAACTTCTAAGAAGATAGGTCCTCAGGAACACAGGTACACGAGTCGCCAGGACTCCGGCGCTAGGGGCAGACTTTTGTGCCGAAGATGGCGAGGATAGTCCAAACCCCGGTGCTCAACACACTGCCGAGATAGAGCCAAAGCGCACCGGGAATCACTGCGTCGCGTCGGCCGCGATCGCTCAGGCCCCAAGCACCTCCACTAACCCCGCCCCACCATTTACTCGCACTCGATCGCCGGTTTTCAGACGCATGGTGGCGTTTCCGCAACCCACCACCGCCGGGATGCCCAGCTCGCGGGCAACAATGGCGGCGTGGCTGAGCGGCGCGCCCAGGTCGGTGACGATGGCGGCGACGCGCGGGAAAAGCGGCGTCCAACCGATATTAGTCATTGTGGTGACCAGCACCTCGCCGGCTTGCAGTTGAGGACCATCTTCCAGGCTTTCCAGGCGGCGCACCGTACCCTCGACTACGCCCAATGCTCCCGCTGCACCCTGGATGATGTGCGGATCGCCTGTGGGGGGCAGGCGGGTGTGTGTGCGCGAATCATAGAAATCGCTCTGCCGGTCGGGATCAGCCGCCCAGGCGAAGGGGTCGAAGCGGCCGCAGATGAGGGTGGGGTAAGGCGGCAGGCGCCGGTAACGCTCGTAGGTTTCCCGGCGGAGTGGAATCAGCCGGCAGGCCTCCTCCCGGCCCGCCAGATCATCGAGCACCTCATCAATGGTCAAGAAGAACACACCCTCGCCGATCCCCAGCAACTCCCCGGCGCGCAAGGCAAACGCGCGGATGACCATCATCCCGCGCGTCACTTCCGAGCGCACGATCTCGCGCTGTTGCGCGGCTTGGGCGACCTTCTCCAGGCGGCGGCGCATTGCCCCTGCCTTGCCTGGATATCGCTGGCAAAACCGATCCCAGGCGACTTCGTAAGCGGCGCGCTGGCGGGCCAGCAGGGCCTCGACATCCACCGGCTTCTTAGCCCATTCCGCCAATTGGCGGTCAAGCCAGCCGGGATCCTCCAGCGGACGAGGCCAGGCAGCTTCACCCTCATTAACCCCGCGATGGCCGTAGGCTTCCAGGTAGGCCTCGCGGCTCATCTCCCCGCGCAGCACCTGCTCCAGGCCAGCCATCGGCCCCAGGCTCTCCAGCCGCACCGACGATAATCCGCCCAGGTTGGAAAGCAGGGCGTTGGCATCCTCTGCACCGACCAGGTCACGCAGGTCCTGCTCCAGTCGCACCTGCGCGTCCGATGACGCCGCGACGATATGGAAGACCGTCCAGGTAGACCAGCAGCGCCTCGGCCAGAAAGAGCACGGGCCGGCCGCGCTGGCCACGCCAGCCGGGCTGAGCGCCCAGGGCATCCAGCCACGAGAAGTCGAGCACCGAGCAGCCGATGAAGTGGCTGCGCGGCGTCTCGTCGAGCAGCTCTCTCCGCAGCGCGATCACCTCCGGCAGATCGAGGCCGCACCACGCCATTTGCCCGTTGTCGATCCGCTCGCAGCGGGTGTCGAGCCCGCAGCCCAGGTCGACGATGGTCCCAGCGGGGTGCTCGGCCAGGAATGCCCGCGCCCGCCGGTCGAACTCGCGCATGCGCAGCAGGTAATTGACCTGCTCGCCCTTCAGCCGTTGGACGCCGGAGAAGTCAACATCGAGCCGGCCGACCAGTTCCACCGCTTTGGGGTCGCGCACCAACGCATCGGAACGCTGACTCTCCATCGCCCGAAAATACAACGGGATCAGAAGCGACCTGGAGACCGCACTCAGGTCGCGGATCGTATGCGCTGGCATCTGGTTCTCCTCGCTGCCCTTGTATCGAAGGCCTGTTCACTGGCTGCCTTTCCAAGCTGGAAGTGGCAGATACGTATCGTCCTGGCCGGGACTTCAATCCCTGATGCGCCCAAGATAACGCGGCGTTCGCGCGCAGTAGTCCCAGTACTCATCACCAAAGACCTTCCTCAGGTGTGCCTCTTCGCCTCGCACCATCAAGTGCGCAATGACCAGCCATAGACTCGCCCATAGCGCACCAGGCAAGGAAGGCCATAACATGGCATAGCCGACGATGAACACGAAACCACCGACCAACTGCGGGTTGCGGCTGTACCGGTAGAGGCCGCTGGTCCGCAGACGGCCGACCTCCTGCCCGAATGATCGCCAACCCAGAAAAGGCATCGAGAAGAGGACCAGCAGAACGCCAATGAGCATCAGCACGACCGACACGGGAAAAGCCAGGTTAGCCGTGTTAACGCGTGACAGTCTGGAGTCAAGAAAGGCATACGAGGCCAGGGCGTAGACGCAGAAGTAGGCGACCTGCAAGACAGCCACGCGGCGTGAAAGCCGGCCGTGGATCTCATAGTCTGACCTGACCCGGGCGAAGACGAGGAAAGCGGCTGCCAGAAGCGCAGCGAGCAGCAGCAGACAGCCGAATGCGGAATGAGTTATCGCGCTAAACACAGCTTTAGCCTCCCGCCTTGAAGGTGAGTTCCGACGGGGTCTGGCAACCGACGATCGCCGGCGCCTCAGTGGTGAGCGCCAAAAGGTACCAAGCGCTGCGCGTCCAACAAGGTCAGGTGCTCAGATACCACAAGGTTGCGATCCATCGCCTTCGTTCCCCTACCAAATGCCCGGCAGCAGGCGATAGCGCACCTGCCGCGCATAATCGGCATACCCGGGCAACTCGGCTTGCAAGGTGCGGTCTTCGAGCGCCGTGCGGAGGATGAGCAGGACGGTGCTCACGCCGCTGGCGATCAGCGCCGGCCAGGAGGCGAGCAGCACCGATACGGCGATCTCGTACAGGATCGAACCGGTGTAGGCGGGGTGCCGCACCCAGCGGTATGGGCCATCGCTCACGACCGCGTGGCCGCGCTCGGTTTGGATGCGCGTGATCCGCGAGAAGTAGGCGTTGGCGACCGCGGCCCAGACGAACAGGACATCGTTGCCCAGCACGCACAGGGC
>DAOUAT010000210.1:0-2307 GCA_034433275.1 Anaerolineae bacterium | reverse complement strand
CACTTTCCCTTCACAGCGGGGATGGCCCCCAACACGGGGAGGCCCAACGTGCGGCGGACATGCTCAGAGGTGGCCAGGATATCGGCAGCCATCCATTCCAGGAGCAGGACGATCAGCGCGCCGATCAGCGCGCCCGCGGCAAACCCGGCCGCGGCGTTCATCGCCAGTTTGGGCCGGAAGAGCGGCGCGTCGATCACGCTGTCCACTAGCTTGACCTCGATGCGGTTGCTCTTGTCCTGGGTTTCATAGTAGGCCCGGCGCTCGGTCTCGAACAGCTGCGCCATCGTCTTGGCCATGTTGATCGCGACGCCAGGGTCCTGGTCTTTGGCGTCAATGCGGATGATGAAGTTGTCCGGCTCGGCGCTGACGGTCACCTTGGCCAGGAGGTCGTAGGAGCTCATGTCCAGGTTGGCCGCGGCGATGACCTGGTTGGCCATGTCGTGGGTGTTGATGTTGTTGACGAAGTTGCGCAGGAGATCCTTGGCGCTGTTGCCCAGGCCCCAGTCAGGCCGGGCCGGCACCGCGCTAATGCGCGCGGTCGCGCGGTAGATCTTGGTCTGCACCAGGCTGATGCCGCCGGCCAGCACGGCCGCCAGCAGCGCTGTCACCACGATGATCCACCCCCGACGGCGGATGATATCAATGTAGGCGCGTAAGTCCATCTGTTCTCCCTTCTCTAATGGGTCAAGCTCCATTTTACACCCGAACGGCCTGAGTCGCCAAACCGATATTGCAACAAGATTTTTGCCGCCCTGAGCGCATGGGGTAAAATCAAGGCGCCGGTTGGATGTTATCCAACATCTGACCTCTGATCTCCAATCTCCAACATCCAAACCGGGAGACGCCCCCATGACCGAACCCGTTCCCGTGCGTGTGCCCATCCAGATCCGTTGGCGCGACCTGGATGCCCTGGGGCACGTCAACAACGCAGTGACCATCACCTACTTCGAGTTGGCGCGGCTGGCCTACATCCGCGCGCTGCTGGGCCCCGAGGCGGCCATTGATCGGCGCACCATGCTGCCGGCCGAGTTCCAGTTCATCCTGGCCGAGGTGACCTGCCAGTACCGGCTGCCGCTCACCCTGCGCGACCGGCCCGTGGTGGCGATCTGGGTCAGCCAGGTGGGCCGCAAGAGCTTTGTGTTCCAGTATCGGATCACGGACGAGAGGGATGGCCGGCTGTATGCCGAGGGGCGCAGCACGCAGGTGTGGTTCGATTACGCGGCTAATGAGAGCCGGCCGGTGCCCGCTGATATCGTCGCGCGCATGGAGGCGCTGCAGGGCGGGCTCATCGCGCGGCTGGAATCGAGGCTTTAGCCGGTTGCTCTCATCAATGAGAAAGACCGGCTGAAGCCTCGATTCCGGACGTAAAAAGCGCCACTGTGATCGCAGTGGCGCTTTTCGATGGGGCCTGATGGCCTTATCCCTTATTGACGATCTGGATCGTCTTCGGCTTGACCGCCTCGGCCTTCGGGATGGTCAGGGTCAGCAGGCCGTGCTCGAAGTTCGCCTCGGCCTTGTCCGCGTTCACCGGGATGTTGATGTTCAGCGTGCGCTGGAACTTGCCGGTGGTGCGCTCCTGCATCACATAGTCCACGTTGCTCAACGGCGCGGGCCGCTCGCCCTTGATGGTGAGGGTGTCACCCTCGATGGTGATCTCCACCGACTCGGGCTTGACGCCGGGCATGTCGGCCAGCACGACGATCTCTTCGGCGGTCACATACGCGTCCAGCGGCAGCCGCCACACCCGCTCCACCGCCTGCTCGCGGCGGCGGGAGGGGACAAACGAATCTTCGAAGAGGCGATCCATCGCCTCGCGCAGCGTCACAGTTTCACGGAACGGATCCCAACGGGTCACCTGGTTTGCCATGATCATTCTCCTTCTTCGTTTCTGCTTTAGTTCTTCGCTACAATCTTGACGGACTTGACCCTGGCCTCTTCGGCCTTCGGCAGCTCTAGCGTCAACACGCCATGCTCGAACATGGCCTGCGCCTTGTTGCTGTCAACACCGGCCGGCAGGCCCACCTGGCGGCAGAAGCTGCCGTAGCGGCGCTCCTGGCGCAGGTAGTTGCGCTTCTCGGTCTTTTCCTCAGACTTGAATTCGCCCTTGATGGTCAACAGATCGCCGGTGATCGTCACCTCGAGATCTTCCGGTTTGATGCCGGGGACCGTGGCCTTCACGACCACACGATCGTCGGTCTCGTACACGTCCACGGGCAAAGCCGCGGCCGGGCCCGCTTCCTGGCCCACGAACGCGGACGGCAGGAAGCTCTCTTCAAACAACCGATCCATCGCCTCGCGCAAGCTCAT
>DAOUAT010000209.1:0-16775 GCA_034433275.1 Anaerolineae bacterium | reverse complement strand
ACTACCTGCAGGTGGCGCTGCTGCGCCGCTGGCGCGAGGCCTCCGGCGTGGAGGCGGACGCACTGCGCGAGGCCGTGCTGCTCAGCGTGAACGGGGTGGCCGCGGGACTGCGGAATACGGGGTGAAAACATGATGCCGGAATCGAGGCTTTAGCCGGTCTGCTCCTTGATGCGAGAAACCGGCTGAAGCCTCGACTCCAGGTGTTGAAATGAAGATGCGCGTCCGGAAGCGAGGCTTTAGCCGGTCTGCTCCTTGATGCGAGAAACCGGCTGAAGCCTCGACTCCAGTCATTATTGAATGCTTACTGCGTCAACCCGATCGTCGCCAGCCCGCCCAGGGTCACGAATTCATCGGTGTAGGCGACCACCCGCAGCGTCATGTCCAGGTAGGCATTGCCCCGCAGCCGGCCGGTCCAGGTCAGCGAGTCGCCCAGCTTGCGGTAGGGATAACCGCTGACCCCGGAAAACTCGGCCCCATCCTCGGCCTTGCCCTTATAGCTGAACAGGGTGCCGGGCACGGTTTCGCCTTTGCGCACGGTGTGTGTGACCGCCACCTTGTAATCGAATGCGGGTTTGTCGGGAAAGGTCGCCAGCTCGGGCCGCACATCCGCGACCGTGACCTTCACCGTGCCTACGGTTTGCAGCCGTTCGGCGTTGAGCGCCAGGATGCGCTGCGCCATCTCCACCTGCACCCCGGGGACCGGCGTCCCCTTCCAGTCCAGCGAATCACCCACTTTTTTGACCGCTCGTTGATCGCTGATCAGCATTTCCGCGCCGGCCTCGCTGTAGCTCACATAGCGAATGTTGGTTCCGGCGATCATTTCTCCCGGCGCCATGGCCTGTTCCGTGGGCCCGTTATAAGTCAGGCTGCCCGACCCGGCGCCCCGACAGCCGGCCAACACGACGACCAGCAGCAACATGAGTGTGAACAGCCGAAGTTTAGCCATGTCTGTCCTCCTCCAAAATCCGCGCTTGTCCGCGCTCGTCCGCGTCCGCTAGGACAGTCCAACCACGTCGCGCCGCGCCAGCCAGTCCGGCAGAAACGCCAGCAGCAGCGCGGCCAACAGCCACAGGCTGCCCAGGTAGCTGACGAAGAGCACCGTCAATGCGTTCCCGCCGCCGACCAGCGCTCGCGCGGCCAGCCCTACCGCGGCCGCGTTCCACGCGCCGTGGAGCGCGACGGCCGTCAGCCCCAACCCCAGGCCGGCCAGCCAGCGGCGTTCCAGCATCAGCGCCCAGCCCAGGCCGGCCAGCCCCGAGGCCGCACAGTGCATCGTGGTTGCGGCCCCGCGTGACAGCACCGCGCTGGCCCAGGACGCGGGCGAGGCCAGCCCCAGCGCGCCGTTGAGCACCCCCTCCACCAGCGCAAAGCCCGCGCCTGCGGCCGCGCCCAGCAGGAAGCCGTCAACCCAGCGCACCCGCCGGCCGGTCAGCGCCACCAGCGGGACCGCCAGCGCCTTGGCGATCTCCTCTACCAGCGGCGCGAATACGCTGGCAAGCGCCAGGGCGCCAATCGCCAGCCAGGGTGAGTCGAGCAACGGCAGCAGCTCGGACAGCTCGCCCGGCCGGCCGCGCTGCACCCCCTCCGCCCAGTCCTGCAGTTGCGCCAGCAGATCGGGCCTCGCCGCGGTCAGCCAGATGGAGACGAGCAGGACAATGCCCAGTATGACCAGCGCCTCGATGAATAACGCCAGGCCCACGCCGCCCAAGCCGCCCCAGGCCAGGCTGCCGATGGCCGGCCGCGTCGTCAGCGCGTTCGCTGGCTCCTCTGGACTCAAGGCTTTAGCCGGTTGGGTTCGTTGCCCAGAGAGACCGGCTAAAGCCTCGATTCCGGCTCGCGAGATCCAACCCCGCCGCGCGCTGCCGGCCGCCAGCGCCACCGCCCAGCCGACCGCCAGCGCGCTCGCGACCACGTGCGCCAACGCCACCGGCCCCGTGAGCCCGGCCTCGAACGCACCGTAGCCGGCCGCGACGACCCCGGCGAACGCCAGCAGCCACCAGCCCCAGCCCGCCAGATGGAACGGCGCGCTCGCCGCGCCCTTCAGGCTGTGCCAGCCGCTCCAGGCCAGCAGCAACCCCAGGCCGCCGAGCACCGCCGTAACGCCCAGCGCCAGTGTGCTGACGATCAACGGCGTGCCCGCCGCACCGCCGAGCATCGCCAACACCAGCAGCACGCCGCCCAGGCCCAGGCCGGTCAGCGCTGCAGCCATGCCGCCGAAGATTGTCGTCACCAGGATCACGCGTCGCATCCTTCAACTCCCCGTAACACAATCCGCCGGATTGTGAACGCAATCCAGCGGATTGCGCTACACTACCCCGGCCAGCAGCTTCTGCAAGATTAGAACCGCCGCGCGCTTGTCCAGCGGCTGGTTGAAGTTGCCGCATTTGGGGCTTTGCACGCAGCTCGGGCAGCCGTCCGCGCAGGGGCAGCCGCGGATCACGTCCAGCGTGGCAGCCCATAGCTCCGGCAGCAGCTCGAACCCCTTCTCCGCGATCCCCACGCCGCCGGGGAAGCCGTCGTAGATGAAGACCTGCGCCGCGTCAGTGTCGGGGTGGCGCGGGGTGCTGAGCCCGCCGATGTCCCACCGGTCGCACATGGCAAAGAGCGGCAGAATGCCGATGGCCGCGTGCTCGACGGCATGGATGCCGCCCAGGAAATCGAGTCCGCGGCCGGCCAGCTCGACCGGCAGCCCCGGCGGCAGATCCCACCACAGCGCCACCGTCTCGAACTCGGTGAGCGGCATGGTCAACGGCGCCTCGTCGAGCACCGCCTCGCTGGCCTGCTGCAGCCGCCGATAGCCGATCACCTGGCTGCTGACCCGCACCCGGCCCAGGTAGGCGGTCGTGCCCGCTGGCAACTGGCGGTGGCGCAGCGACCGCACGATGCGCACGTCGTTGAGCTCACGCGGCTGGGTGTAGAAGTCGGCGTTGACCGGCTTGACGATCGCGTGGCGCAGCTCCGCGCTGTACTCTGTGACCAGGTACGACTCGCCCTGGTGCAGGTAGACTGCGCCCGGATGGACGCGCTGCGGCGCGGTGGTGGCGCTGAGCTCTTCGATCAGCTTGAACTGGTTGGACGCGTCCAGCACCGCGAAGCGCTCCCCCTCCGCGTCGCGCAGGCTCACACCTTGGGCCGGGTAATCGCGGCGGGCGTAGACCCACTTGTCACCGGTGTAGCGCAGCGTCTCATCATTCTCCAGCGCCACCATGGCATCCACGAAGCCGGGGCCGAAGAGGGCTTCGTCGTCGAGACCTGACAGGTTTGGCAAACCTGTCAGGTCTTGCTCATCACCCACCCGCAGCGGCGACTCGTGCGCGGCGCAGGGCAGATGGCGGCGCAGAATGTACACGTTGTCGGGGTCGAGCAGGGCGTGCTCGTGCGGCCGGCCCAGGAGGGCGTCGGGGTGGCGCATGTAGAATTGATCCAGCGGGTCGCCCAGGCCGATGAAGACCGCCAGGGCCGGATCCGTGCCTCTGCCCGCGCGGCCGGCCTGCTGCCACAGGCTGGCGATGGTGCCGGGGAACCCCACCAGCAGCGCGGCGTCCAGCCCGCCCACGTCAATGCCCAGCTCCAGCGCAGTGGTCGCCGTGACGCCGGCCAGCCGGCCCGAAAAGAGCTCCTGCTCGATGCGCCGCCGCTCATCGGCCAGGTAGCCGGCGCGGTAGGCCGCGATGCGCGCGACCAGCTCCGGCCGCGTCTTTTTGAGCTGTTCCCGCGCATAGCGCAGCAGCAGCTCGGCCACCACGCGGGCGCGCGCGAACGCGATGGTGCGCACCCCCCCGCCCACCAGCCGGGCAAACAGCTCGCTGGCCTCCTGGTTGGCGCTGCGCTGCGCGGACTTGGTCCGGTCAATGAACGGCGGATTCCACAGCGCGAAGGTGCGCGGCCCGTGCGGCGAGCCGTCATCGCTCACCACGGTGGCCGGTAGCCCGGTCAACAGCTCGAAGTGCTCGGCCGGGTTGGCGATGGTGGCGGAGGTGGCGATGAAGATGGGGGATGTGCGATGTACGATGGACGATGTACGATGTTGAATGTGGAATGTGGAATGTCGAATCTCGAATGTGCGATCCTGAACCTGATGCCTGACTCCTGCCGCCTGACCCCTGTCCCCTGTGCCCTGCTCCTCTGCTCCTCTGCCCCCCTGCGCCCCTGACCCCTGGTACAACGCCACCACCCGCCGCAGACGGCGGAGCACGCAGGCGACCTGAGAGCCGAAGACGCCGCGGTAGGTGTGCGCCTCGTCAATGACGACGTAAACCAGGTGGCGGAAGAACTCGGCCCACAGCGGATGGTTGGGCAGGATGCCGGTGTGCAGCATGTCGGGGTTGGTCAGCAGCACGCGCGCCTGCTTGCGGAGGCGCGGTCGGGCGGCCTGGGGGGTGTCGCCGTCGTAGGTGGCCGCCAGCAGGCTGATGATGCCATCGCCCGCGCCCCTGGCGAACGCGTTCCATTTGCCGAGCTGATCCTGAGCCAGCGCTTTCGTGGGGTAGAGATAGAGCGCCCGCGCCAGGGGGTCGCGCGCCAGTGCCTCCAGCACGGGTGTGTTGAAACACAGCGTCTTGCCGGAGGCCGTCGAGGTGGCCACCACCACGCTCTGGCCCGCCAGCGCCGCGTTGATCGCCTCGGCCTGGTGGGTGTAGAGCCGCTCGGCGCCGGCCGCGACCAGGGCGCGCTGCACCGGCGGGCTGAGCCGTTCGCGCAGCGTCCCGTAGCGCGCACCGCGAGCCGGGGCGGTCTGCACGTGGGCCAACTGGCCCGCGTAGCCCCGCTCGCGGCGGAGGGTGTCGAGGAAGGCGGTAGGATCGAAGGTCATGGGCTGCTATCAAAGTAACATTTGATGCTATTGTACCATGCAGGCACAGGATGTGGTAGAATGCCCGCATCGGAGGATTGATGAGCACACTTCTCGCCGAGCAGATGCTCGTCCTTTTCGCTATCCTGGCCATCGGTTCCTGGCTGGGCAACCTGTCGCTGCGCGGGGTGTCGTTGGGCGGGGCGGCGGTGTTTTTCGTGGGCCTGGCGTTCGGCCACTTCGGGCTGACGATCCCCAAGCCTGTGATGGACCTGGGCCTGCTGTTGTTCGTTTACGCCGTGGGCTTGCAGGCGGGGCCGCGTTTCTTCCGCACCTTCCGCAAGCAAGGCCGCGCGTTCGTGATCGTGGCCGGCGCGGGCATCCTGGCCGCGGGGCTGGCCACCTTCGTCGCGGCCCGCTTGATGCAGATGCCTTATGCGATCGCCGCCGGCATGTTCACCGGCGCGGTGACGAATACGCCCGCGCTGGCCGCCACCATTGACGCGATGAACCGCATCGAGCCGGCCCAGGCCGCGAATGTCTCCGTGGGCTACGGCATCGCGTACCCGTTCAGCGTCGTCGCGATCACCCTGCTGATCCAGTTTCTGCCCAAGCTGCTGCGCCGGGACGTGAAGATGGCCGAGGCGCAGTGGCTGGAGACCCAGCGAGCCGAGCAGCCGCAGCTCCAGAAACGCCAGTTCAAGGTGACTAATCCCAACCTCGACGGCAAGCGGCTGGCCGACCTGGACTGGCACCGCCTGAGCCAGGTCAACATTTCGCGGGTGCGCTTGACCAGGCAAGGGGGACAGGTGGTGGCCGGCGCGCCCGATGTGGTGCTGCACGTGGGGGACGTGGTGCTGGTGGTAGGCGCAGAGGCTGAACTGGAGAAGATGCGACTGCTGATCGGTGAAGAGACCGAGGCGCCGATGGAGGCCAATACGCGGGCTATCAGCCGCGATCTGTACGTGTCCGAGCAATCGCTGGCCGGCAAGCGCCTGATGGACCTCCACGTCTGGGACCGCTACAACGTGGTGATCACCCGCATCCGCCGGCTGGGGCTGGAGATCACACCCATAGGGACCAGCACCCTGGAGCTGGGTGACACCTTGCGTGTGGTGGGCGAGGAACCGACAGTGGCGCAGTTCGCCAAACTGGTCAGCGGCGACGCGCGGCGGATCGAAGAAACGAACATGGTGCCGTTCCTCATCGGGCTGGTGCTGGGCATCGCGCTGGGGCTGATCCCGTTCCGGCTGCCGAACGGGATGACCATCAAGCTGGGCGCGGCCGGCGGCGCGTTCCTGGTGAGCTTGATATTGGGCCACTTTGGCCGGATCGGCCCGTTCCGCCTGTACGTGCCGGCTGCGGCGAAGAACCTCTCGCGGGAGCTGGGGCTGATGCTGTTCCTGGGCGGGGCCGGGGCCAACGCAGGCACGCAGTTGATGAAGGTCATCGCGCAGCAAGGGCCGGGCCTGTTCCTGGCCGGCGCGGCCATCACGATCGTTTCTGTGCTGTTAACCCTGGTCATCACGCACTTTGTGTTCAGGATGAACCTGCTGACCACCATGGGCCTGATCAGCGGCGTGATGACCAACCCACCTGCGCTGGCCGCGGCCAGCAGCCAGACCACGACCGACGTGCCTTCGGTGACCTACGCCAGCGCGTTTCCGGTGGTGCTGATCTTCAAGATCCTGTTGGCGCAACTCCTGGTGCAGGTATTGCGGTTGTTTTGACCGCGGCCCAGCTTCAGTATTCCAAGCTCTTCACATCTGGATCGGCGATCAGCGCAGTGATGGCTTTTTCATGCGCGCCGGGGTTGCCGGCTGCCCACCACACGCTGATCAACTCGCTCTCACGTTTCAGGCGCCGCTCTTGCTTGCCTCGTAACCCCGCTTCCTGCAGGATGCGTCCCACCTGGGGCTGACGTTTGGCGCTGAGCGCGGTCGTGATCCGATAGGCGCGAAACGTGGATGCGCCCTCGAGCATGGCCTCAACGCGGGGCAGCACCCACAACACAAATATCGCCAGGATCGCGGCAATCAGCGTATAGAGGATGTATCCCACCCCGACGCCCACCCCCAGCGCGGCCGCGATCCAGATGGTGGAGGCGGTGGTCAGCCCGCGCACCTGGCCCTGGCGGTGCAGGATCACCCCCGCGCCCAGGAAGCCGACCCCGGTTACTACCTGCGCGGCGATGCGGCCCGGGTCCTTGTCCGCCGCGATCTTCACCGAGAAGATGGTGAACAGGCACGCGCCCACACAGATCAGGATGATGGTGCGCAGGCCCGCAGCCTTGTCGTGAAACTCTCGTTCTGCGCCCACCAGGCCGCCGATCAAGAAGGCGGCCAGTAGCTTGATAACGTCTGCCAGGACGACCGTGAATGCCTCAGGCATCTTTGCCTCCTTGGTTGGAGAAAGAAACCCGGTTTCTGCGAGAAACCGGGTTTCTTTTATCGTTTGATAGCGCGCGTCGCGAAGAAAGTCGGCATGTACTGCGACGGCACATCCGCATCCTCGGGCGCATAGCGGTCCTCGAAAAAGCCAACGACCGCCAGGCCCGCGTCACACTGACCGCCGATTTGATCCTCGAGCGAATGGCTGTGCTCCAGCGGCCACCCCTCTTTCATCATACGCCGCAACTGGCGCTCGGTCAAGTGCTCTGCGTCGCTGTAGGGCAGGTGGTGCTTCACCTTCAGCACCCCGCGGCGGTCAATCGCGTCCCGGTCGAAGAGGTAGATGTCGGGGTTCATGAAGCCGGCCAGCAGCGTCCCGCCCGGCCGCAGCACGCGCGCCGCTTCGCGGTAGACCGGACGCACAGCAGCCGCGAACACGTTGGAGACCGGGTGGAAGACCAGATCGAAGCTAGCATCGGGGAAGGCCGCCAGATCGGCCATGTCGCCCTCCATCGTGCGGATCGCCAGCCCCTCCCGTTCGGCCACCAAGCGATCTTGGGCAAGCTGGGCCGGCGAGTTGTCCAGCACGGTCACATGGGCGCCGGCCGCGGCGAAGACCGGCCCCTGCTGCCCGCCGCCGCAGGCCAGGCCCAGCACGTCGCAACCGGCCAGGGGCGGGAACCAGTCGCGCGGCACAGGTTTCGTCGCGGTCAGCACCACCTGCCACTCGTCCCGCCGCGCGGCCGCGATGATCTCTGGCGCCACCGGCCGCGTCCACGGGTTGTCGGCGGCCACCTGGCGATTCCAGGCTTCACGGTTGTAGGCTCGGACGTCCATATCTGCTCCACAATCCCTCATCTGCGACGCCGGCCGCCAGCGCGAATCGCGTCTTCACTATAGCGTGGTCAGCACGGCCGTGATGTGCTCCAACGCCCAGTCAACCTCATCTTTGGTGATCACCAGCGGCGGGGCCAGGCGGATGACATGGTCATGGGTTTCCTTACAGAGCAAGCCCCGAGCCATCAACGCCTCGCAGAAGCGCCGCGCACCGCCGGCCTCGGGGTGCAGCTCCACGCCGATGAGTAAGCCCTTGCCGCGCACCTCTTTGATGTACGGGCTGTTGATGGCGCGCAGCTGGCCCATCATGTAGTCGCCCAGGGCCGCGGCATTTTCGATCATGCCCTCTTCCACCAGCACTTTGAGCGCCATGCGCGCCACCGCGCACGCCAGCGGGTTCCCACCGAAGGTGCTGCCATGGTCGCCCGGCTGGAAGACCCCCAGCACGTCCTTGTTGGACAGCACCGCGGACACCGGGTAGAAGCCGCCCGACAGCGCCTTGCCGATCATGGTCAGGTCCGCCTCGATCCCATCGTGCTCCTCAGCCAATAGCTTGCCTGTGCGCCCCAAGCCGGTCTGGATCTCGTCGGTCATCAGCGCGATATCGCGTTCGGTGCAGATGCGCCGCACATCCCGCAGGTAGCCCGCTGGCGGCACGATGATGCCGGCCTCGCCCTGGATCGGCTCCACCAGGAAGCCGACGGTGTTGGGCGTAATCGCATCGGCCAGCGCCTGCGCATCGCCGAAGGGGATCACCTTGAAGCCCGGCGTCAGCGGCGCGTAGCCGTCACGATATTGCGCCTCGGTGCTGAAGCTGACGATGGTGACGGTGCGGCCGTGGAAGTTGTTTTCGCACACGATGATCTCGGCCTGGCCTTCCGGTATCCCCTTGGTCTTGTAGCCCCACTTGCGCACAGCCTTGATGCACGACTCCACGGCTTCGGCGCCGCTGTTCATCGGCAGGGCAATTTGTGATCGGGTGAGATCGCACAGCTCTTTGTAAAACAGCCCCAACTGGTCGTTGCGAAAGGCGCGCGAGGTCAGCGTGAGCCTTTCGGCCTGCTCCTTCATCACCGCGGCGATGCGCGGATGGCAATGCCCCTGGTTCACAGCGGAGTAGGCTGAGAGGCAGTCCAGATAGCGCTTGCCCTCGACGTCCCAAACCCAAACGCCTTTGCCGCAAGCCAGTACTACATCCAGCGGCTTATAATTGGTCGCGCCATAGCGCTTTTCGAGTTCGATATAGTCCTGCGTGTTCAAGTCGAATGACCCCCATGTCCTCGTAGTGAAAGTGTGAGCACATCATAGCACAGCATGACGCGCTCTCGAAACCGGGGCGTTGTGTGTCAATACGGTGGCGGGCCAGCCTGCGCGATATCGTGGTCGCCCAGGTCGAACTCTGCCACCAGCGGTACGTGGTCGCTCCAGGGGATCCAGTCGTGGGGATCGCCAACTTCGAAGCGGGCGAGGCGCGCGGCCCAACTGCCGGGGATGAAGATGTAATCCACCACGAAGCCGCGCGAGAATTTGCGTTGGTGAAAGTGTGTCCGGCGCAGCACAGCCTGGCCCGAGGCGGCGCTCATGGCGTCGTCTGCACTGACCAGGCCGGCCGCGGCTAACACATCCGTCACCCCGCTCCCCGGCCCACTGCGCTGCGCGGACATCTGCTGCGGCAGCCGGTTGAAATCTCCCGCAACCACCGCCGGCCCTGCGGTCAGAAAGGGCCGGTAGCGCCGCAGCGCGGCCAGCGGCTCGTTGGTCGCGCCCGCGGGCATGGTGCGCGGGTCGGCGGACCAGACCCCCAAAAGGTTGAAGTGGCGCCAACCCGAGACGGTCACCGGCAGGTAGAGGGCGTGCGCGTCCGAAAAGCCGGGATGGCGCACCAACGTCAGATCGCCGAAGGTGAAGATGCCGAGCCCTTTGTCCGGGTTGAAGCCGATCCAGTCGTAGGCCGCGCACTCCGGCCGCCAGGGCTTTGCGCCAGCGGGATCGGCGCACTCCTGGATCACTGCCACATCAGGCCGGAGGGAGAGCAGCCGGTCGAACTTCAGGCGCAACGCCATGTTGCAATTCCAGGTGATAACACGCAAGTTGATATGTGCCTCCGCAGGCGAGCAATCCGCTTCACCGTGAGTCTAGCACAGTGCTGGCGGCGTCACAAGTCGGCCGCGCACGGCTCGCCGCAGAACGCCGGCCGATAAAGTCAAACTTGGCATTTGCTGAGACTGGGGATACAATGAGAATCTAACCACTGTCAGGGGCGCAACGCATGAAGAATCTGGACCTGTGCCCTCTGCGAGGCCAGTGATGGAAATCCGCTACCTCGACCTCGATTTAGAAGGCGTGACCCCACTGATGGTCGGCGGCGCGCTGCGGCAAGCTGAGATCCGGCCACCATCCTTCCGCGGCATGATGCGCTATTGGCTGCGCGCCCTGTTGGGTGGCATATTCGGCCCGGACCTGGCCACGGTTTCGGCAGTCGAGCGCGCCGTCTTCGGCAGCCAAGCGCATGCCTCGCTGGTCGCGTTGCGTGTGCTGCAAGGCGCACCCGCTGCCACCTTGCTCGCGGCCGGCGAAGAGTTCCCCGGCGTCGGTTATCTCCTTTACTCGGCCTACCAAAACCGCCGCGACGCTGTGCTGCCGGGCGAACGGTTTCGCTTGCGCTTGCAGACGCGGCCGTTCGCCTTGCCGTCGTTCGCAGTCAAAGATCTAGGCCTCGATGAGATGTTAGTTTGGGACCTGGCGGCCGCCGCGCTGTGGTTGGTGACGCGGCTGGGTGGGCCGGGGTCGCGCGCGCGGCGCGGCGCGAACAGCCTCCGTTTCGTGACCGAGCCGGATGAATGGCCGGACACCTTGCCACCGGCCTGTGTCCGTGCTGCCACCCCCCAGGCCTACGCTGACGAGTTGGCCGCAGATCTGGCGGACCTGCGGCGGACGTTCGGTTGGCAGCCGGTGGGTGCGCTGAACGGGACGCCGTCTTTCAGCGTGCTGCACCCCGATAGCTGCCAGGTCAACGTGTTGGATCAGGTCTATCCGAGCTGGCAAGCCGCGCTGGATGCGGTCGGCCGGGCGTTTCAGGCGTTTCGCAGCCGCCAGCCTGATGATTACGCGGCCGTGAAAGGCCTGCTGACCCAGCCACACTGGCGCGTAACCGGCGTGAAGCGGGCGATCTTCGGCCTGCCGCTGATGTTCTTCTTCAGCTCGCTGTACAAGCAGCTACAGGAACGGGGCGTTCCCCAGCGCGATGCCCGCAGCCGGTCGTCGGCCATGCTCATGCCGCGGCGGGGCCAGTCGCGCGCCTCGCCGCTGTGGTTCAAAGTGGTGCAGCTCAATCGCGACACGCCCGCTTTCGCCGTGCAAATGGCGCTGTTCCGCAGCCAGTTTACGGCCGACGGCATGGTCACCTTGCGACCATCGGATCGGAGCATCAGCCCCGTTGACTTCCGCGCGCCGGCCGACTTCAGCTATGTTCAGGAATGGTTCGACCACCTGGACAGCGCCGTGGCTCCGGTCGTCCCGGTGCGTTTTGACTAAGGGGAGCGTGAAATGTTCGAGTCAGCATCCTTCCTCTATCTTTACGTCGAGTCATCCCTCCATGCGGGGATCGGCCTCCGCGCCAGCGGCCCGATTGACCTGCCCATCCAGCGCGATGGCGGCACCGAACACCCGCTGGTGCGCGCGAGCAGCCTGAAAGGCGCGTTCCGCGCCCTGGCGCGCTCGCAGGCGTCGGCCGAAGAGGTGGCCGCTGCCTTTGGGCCAGAGCCTGCCGACGATGCCGGGCCGGGCCAACCGGACGATGATGAGACCTTCAGCGGGTCCCTGGTGTTTGGCGATGCGCGATTGCTGCTGTTTCCGCTGCGTTCCCTGCTGGGCGTGTTCACCTGGGTCACCGCTGGCGGGGTCCTGGCACACGTGCAACGCCAAGCCGCCACTCACGGCTTGGCCCCGGGCCTGCCCTCCGTGGGGCCGGCCCCCAACGGCGCAGCCTGGGTCACACCGAAGAATCGGGTGGTCAATGAGCAGGGCGAGTTGGTGCTGGAGGAGTATACCTTCGAGGCCAGGCCCGCGCCGCCCGTGGTGGAGATGGGTCGCTGGTTCAGCAGCGTTGTCTTCCCCCAGGATGACGCCTATAGTTATTGGATCAGAAAGGTGCAGACCGATCTGGCCGTCGTGCCCGAGGAAGCGTTCCGCCATTTCGTCACCACGCGCACCGAGGTCATCCATCGCATCCGCATTGACCCCGAGACCGGCACGGCTGCCCAGGGCGCCCTGTGGACCGAGGAGTTCCTGCCGGCCGATTCGGTGCTCTATTGCCCGGTGGCGGTCCAGGCGCCGTTCCAACCCGTGGGACGGCTCAAGACCGCCGCTGACGTCCTGGCCTGGTTCAAGGCGTTGTCGGGGCAGCGCATCCAACTGGGCGGCGGTCGCACCCTGGGCCGCGGCATCGTCCGGCTGCGCTGGCACGAGGGAGCGACGCCATCATGACGCCCGGTCAACGCTGGTCGGCCGACGATCGGCTTGAGGAAGCGGCCGATTGCATCGAAGAAGCGCAGGAGCGCGGCCACTTCGCCCACTATGCCCGCGTGGTCGGCGATCTGCCCCTGCTCCTCAGTCAGCACGGCCTGGGCCAGACGCTGGCTTACTTCCTCGTGCGGGGCGGTGACCGTGAGGCCAGCCCCTATATCACGGTCTACCAGCAGTTGACGCGGCGGCTGGCGCAGTGTTTTCGCGTCACCCATCGCGATCTACTGACGCACTTGACCGGCATTGACAGCCAGCAGTATCTGTTGTTTGCGGAGGAGGCGCGCCTCTTCGCCTTGGCCTTGTACAGCGAGGTCGAGGCGCAGGAGTACACCCCTTACAGCGAGGAGGAGGCGTGATGGCTGCGCCATGGTGGCTGCCGCGCACTCTGCCGTGGGAGACGGCCTTCCCGTTGCCTCAGGACACCGCGCGCCTGCTCGTGCGCCAACAGGCGGCGGCTGAGAACCTGGGCCTGGCCATGGATCGGCTGCTGGCCTACGGCGATGTGCGGGGCAGCCTGGAGCTGGTGCGTGAACTCGCCGATCGCAGCGCCCTGCCAGCCGATTACAGCGCCCAGGCCGAGCTGTTCGCGGCCTGGCAGGCTCGCTGGCACGCGCAGGCGCACGCGTTGGCTGCGACCACTTTCTACGCGGCGCCCGAATGGCGGGTGGTGGTAGGGCTGGGCACTCACAAGGTGCTGGATGGCGGGATCACGCTGCACCACACCTATGGCGCGCCGATCATGCCGGCCAGCGCCTTGAAAGGTGTGACCCGACTCTATGCCGAGTGCGTCGCAAAGGCGCCGGCCGAGCGCATCGTGACCCTGTTTGGCGAGGCAGAGGTTGAAGCCCGTCGTGGGGATTTGGTCTTTCTCGACGGCATCCCCGTAGCCCCGCCGGTCATCGAGCGGGACGTCGCCAACCCGCACTTTGCTGCCTATTACGGGGACCCGGCAAACGTGCCCCCGGCCGACTACATGACGCCCAGGCCGATCTTCTTCTTGACTGTGGGTCGGGGCAGCCGCTTTGCGTTCGGCGTGGCCAGCCTGAGCCGGGACGATGTGGCCGTGGCTGACGGCGCGCTGTGGCTGCAAGGCGCGCTGCAAGATCTGGGGGTCGGGGCCAAGTCCTCGGCCGGATATGGATACTGGCGGATCGAGGACAGCGCGGCGTGAGTCGCACGGAGTGACGTCTGGATGCCGGGACTGCGGCCGGATTCATCGCGGCCACAGCAGCACAAGCCGCGAACCCTGGGCGAAACGATGAGCAAGCCAGGCCGCACCCCTTGGGATGAGGCCTGGCTTGTCCGTTAACAAAGGACTGCTCGCGGCCTACTTGATCGGCCAGTAGATCCACAGCTTCATGTCTTGCGGCGGCGCGGCCGGGTCTGGCTCCTCGTCGTACAGCTCGAAGTCGGGCGCGTCCGCGTGCTCGTGGCCCGTGCGCGGCTGCCATTCCTCGGTGATGTAGCGGTAGGTGGCGCCGATGGTCCCCAGCGTGCAGGGGAACGCGGCGTACTTCTGCGCCGGCACGGTCATGCGCATCATGCCGGCGGGCAGGTTTTCCACTTGCGCCACCTCGAAGCCGGCGATGTACCACGGCTCGGTGGCGTTGGGCATGCCGAAGCACAGCCCGTAGGCCGGGCCGCAGACGTGCTCGATCTCGCCGAAGCGAGCGTTGACCTGATCCCACACTACCCCGATCTCATTGTTCTCGTTGCCACCCTCGTAGGGCGGCGCGCTGATGAAGCCGGTGAACGGTAGACCGACGACGGTGAACGCCGGTTTGGTGACGATGCGCGGTTCCATAGGGTTTCCCTCCTTGTGTCTTGTGCTCACGAAAGTTGTTAGCGGTTGCACCGGGAGCTGAAGCTCAGTGACGAAACTGCTGGGATCAGGCCCCGCCTCGAAGCCTTGCAGGTAGATCTCGCGGTTGGGGCCGCTGGCGCGGAAGCCGTTGGCCTGCGTCCAGGCAGCCAGCGCGCGATAGGCCGCGGTGATGCGGTCGTAGCTGCCCGTGTGAACCACGCTGGCGGCGGTCGCGCTGCCCGGCAGCTCGTGTACGGCCACCCGCGCGTCGCCCCGCAGCCGGCCCGCCAGCGGCACAGCCACCTCCACGTCAGCGCCCCGGTCGCGGTACTCGGCGTCGTAGTAGATCGCCAGGTACGGCGCCAGGGAGCCGGGCGTGACCCCGCGGCCGGCCAGGTAGCGCATCAGCTCGCCGATCAGCCCGCCGATGTCGCGGTACTCGGCGACGGTGTCGCGGATGCCGGCCACCAGCCGGGGCGGGATCGGTTTCACCAGCACCTCGTAGCGCGGCTGGCGGCCCTCCTGCTCGATCTGGCGGAGGCGCGCGGCCACGCGGGCCAGGCGCGCCTGCTCGGCCTGCACCTGCTGTTCGATCTCGGCCTGGCGGAGCTGCATCAACCGCTGGAGCTCGCCCGCGGACAGGTCCTCCCGCAGCAGGCGCTCGATCTGCGCCAGCGGGAAGCCCAGCTCGCGCAGCGCCAGCAGCCGATTGAGCCGCGGCAGTTGGTGCAGCGAGTAGTAGCGGTAGCCCGTGTAGCGGTCCACCCAGTCGGGCCGCAGCAGCCCCAACTCGTCGTAGTAGCGCAGCGTCTTCACCGACACCTGCGCCAGCTTCGAGAACTCCCCGATCTTCAGCATCCCGTCTCTCCCAATGGTTGCGCACCGCCGGCCGGCAGCGTTGACTCTACTATACACCCTCCGGTGGGGGGAGAGTCAAGTCCCCAGTTTGAGATGGGTGCGTCTTAACCTGGGGGCAGAAACTAGCGAAGCACCCTGAGCGGAGGGCCGCAGCCCGTAGCCGAAGGGGCAGAGCGGTCACAGAAAGGTCGCATCCCTTCGGCTTCGCTCAGGGCAGGCCCTTCGACTGGCCGTTATTCGTTAAGCACATTGACTCGTAGACCCGCTCAGGATGCTCACTTTGGGAACGTAGGCTGAATAGTCACGGATTGCGGTAGACGGATCACCTCGATTCGCGTATAATGAGTGTGAATGATTTATCGGGAGCCAACATGCCTGTTGATCAGGAGACCGCTTTTCACATCCGGCAAGCGTTCGCCGATCTCGGCCTGCGTCCACGCGATGAGATAATCGAACCGCCGCCGCTGACGCACGAGATGATCCAGCGCGATGTTCAGGCCGCGTTCGCCGAGTTGGACCCGCAGCAGTTGGCGATCCTACGGCGCATGACCCCAGCAGAGCGATTCGCCCTGGTCTGTGATCTGAATGAATTCCTCCGAAACACGGTCATCGCCGCGATTCACGAGCAATATCCGGGACTTGACGAAGCTGAATTCCAACGGGAATTTCTTAAGCGTATGGGAATACACTTACCTACCTATCGTGGCTCCCAACCATGAACCTCGTCGCCGACCTCCACATCCACTCCCACTTCTCGCGCGCCACCAGCGCCAACCTCACCTTCGAGCACCTGGCCCGCTGGGCGCAGCTCAAAGGCGTTCACGTCGTCGGCACGGGCGACATCGCGCACCCCGGCTGGCTGGCGGAGATGCGGGACAAGCTGGCGCCGGCCGAAGACGGGTTATTCCGCCTGCGGGATGAGCTGGTCGCCGCGGTCGAGGCGGACGTGCCGCCCGCGTGTCGCGCCCCGGTGCGCTTCATCATCGGCGGCGAGATCAGCAACATCTACAAGCGGGATGGCCAGACGCGCAAGATCCACAACATCGTCTTCGCGCCGTCGTTCGAGGCAGTGGAGCGCCTGCAAGCCCGGCTGGAACGCATCGGCAACATCCGCGCCGACGGCCGGCCGATCCTCGGGCTGGATTCGCGTGACCTGCTCGAGATCGTGTTGGAGACTGACCCCGGCTGCCACCTGATCCCCGCGCACATCTGGACCCCGTGGTTCTCGCTGCTCGGCTCCAAGTCCGGGTTCGACTCGGTGGAGGCGTGCTACGCCGATCTGTCCCCGCACATCTTTGCCCTGGAGACCGGCCTCTCGTCCGACCCGCCGATGAACTGGCGCGTGTCCGCGCTGGACCGCTACACCTTGGTCTCCAACTCGGACGCGCACTCGCCGGAGAAGCTGGGCCGCGAGGCGAACCTGTTCGACTGCGAGCTGGCGTATGGCGCGCTGTTTGGGGCGCTGCGAACCCCTCCCCTGCGCGGCACCCCACCCCCGACCCCTCCCCTGGCAGGGACCCCACCCCCGACCCCTGCCCTGCGAGGGACCCCACCCCCGACCCCTCCCCTG
>DAOUAT010000208.1:0-2234 GCA_034433275.1 Anaerolineae bacterium | reverse complement strand
CTCGCCGCCTTCCATCAGCGGGGCGGCGATGCCGGCGATGGCGACGATGTCCCCCGGCTCCAGGGTCTCAACGCTTCCATTGACCACTATGGTACGATCGGCGCGCAGGGGATAGACTCCTCCGGCGACATAGATGCCACCGATCCCGGCGAAGTAGCCATCGTAATAGCCTGACTGGCTTTCGACATAGATACCACGGTACCACCGGGAGACGAAATAGCCGGCGTATCCATTGTCAGTCGATGAACCGGTGCCTATAGCATTAACCCCAATCCGCCCCTCAAAAGTGCCGCCAGCTTTCCCTGTTGTACTTCCCAGACCATAGACGCCAACGCCGTTCTCACTGCGGCCATAAACTCCCGGCGCATTCGTATTGTTCGCACTCGGTGTTGCATAACTGTACCCGTACGCGCCGACGCCGCTTGTGCTGTAAAAATAGCCGCCATACCCGCGAGCCTGTGTGGAACCGAAGTCATAGCCCGCCACGCCATAGCCATCGTCGGTGTAGCCGGCCACGCCGACGCCATGGCCGCTGTCACTTTTGCCGATGACGCCATAGCCCGAAGCCAGGACGCTCCCGACCACGCCGCCACCGTAGCCGCCGCTGGCATTCCCATTGTAGCCATAGACGCCGAAGCCGCCAATGTCACGGCTTTCGCCGCGCAGACCGAACCCGCTTGAGGTGTTGGTGGCCGCGACAATGGATTCTGGCTTGGTCACGCTGCCCTCGATGCGCGCGCCCGGCCGCAGGCTCAGCGCGTAGGCTGTTGGAAGAACCTGCACGCGCGGGGTCAGCGTTTCCCATGTTCCTCCCGTCAGGCGGACGCGGATTTGCAGCCACAATTCCTGCCCGTTGATGCTCAACGGATCGACTGCCAATTGCGTGCTGTACAACCCGTTCGTGACGACCTGCGCGTTCTGTGCGATGGTCGCCCCGATCTGGCTGCCCCCGCCCGAAAGCGACCAGAATGTAAATTCGAGATCATAGGTGCCGCTCAGCGGCGCGCCTGTGGATGGGTTCACGAGGCGTCCCTGATAGCTAATCGCTGCCGCGACGGTGGCGGTGGGCGCGTTTGCTTCTAGCGGCCCGGAACTTTGAGAACTGACCCCGCCTGTGGTGATCGTCAGCAGCACCAACACACAGACCAATGCAACAAATCGAGTCGTTTTCATCATGGTTATCCTCCTATAGGTTGAAATGGATTTCGCCGTCATGGACATCCGGCGTGGAAAAGCAACAAATCGGGATGAGCGGGCGCAATCCACAGGCCGTGCGACGCAGCCTGGCAGGCCAATTCGATTTGGCCCAGCTCCCGGTGGATGCGCGCCACATCCAGGTACAGGTTTGGATCATCCGGCGTCAGGCGCAGAGCCGTCTGGTAGGCCAGCAACGCCGCCTCGAAGCGGCCCTGGCGATGGTAGATGTGTCCAAGCCCGCGGTAGGGTTCGACCAGGTCTGGCGCCCAGCGTATCGCATTGTGATAGGCTTCTGCTGCGCCTGCGAGGTCATCCTGAGCCAGCAATGCGTCGCCCAGCCGCCAGTAAGCCCAGGCATCGGTGTGATCCAGGTGGGCGGCTTGATGAAACTGCGCGGCGGCTTCGGCGAGGCGATTTTGGGCCATATAGCTCAATCCCCAGCCGGTGTGCAACATCGCGCTTTCGGGGAACAGGGTCACGGCCTGGCGGAAGGCGGATTCCGCCTGTGCGAAGCGCGCCGGATCGCCGGCTTTGCCCCATTCGGTGTATAGCTCGCCAAAACCGGCCCAGAGGCGATAATGGCCGGGCGCGAGCCGGCGGGCGGCATCGAGCGCGGTTTCGGCGGATTGGAATTCGGCGAGGGGGTCGTATCCGCGTAGCGCCAGTTGCAGGTGTAGCCAGCTCAGATGCTCGTGGTAAGCCGGTTGGGTGGGCCACAGGGCCAGCGCGCGTTCCGTCGCGGCGACGCTGCGCTGCAAATCGATCACAGTCTGCGTGCGATGCGCTTGCCCGGCGTAGGTATCGGCCACGAGAATGTCTACACTGAAAGGCAACGTTGTCACGAGCAAGGCGACAGCGAGCAGCCGGCGCGACCAGGCGGTGCGACGACCGTCGTCGGCGTCAACCGATGTCGAAATGGATCGGCTCCACGGCGCGGCGATCATGCCCAACAGAATCCAGAACAGCGTGGCCGTCGTCGTCACGGCAAAACTGAATTGTGTCTCCACCAGGTGCCCGATGATGGCCGCCAGTCCGGC
>DAOUAT010000207.1:0-2002 GCA_034433275.1 Anaerolineae bacterium | reverse complement strand
CTTGCGTGAGCGGTATGGGCTGAACGGCCGGCCGGTGATCGGTTCCGCCGCGCGGTTCGCTTACGAAAAAGGCGCTGGCTACCTGCTCAACGCCATCCCCTACCTGCTGGCCGAGCACCCCGATATCCACATCCTGTTTGCCGGCCCCTATCTGGGCGTGCTGGGCGAGACGGCCTGGGCTGAACTGCAGCCGCTTGTCAAGCAGTACGAGCCCTATCTGACCTTCCTGGGCACGCTGAACCCGGAGCAGATGGCCGACTTCTTCGCCGCGTGCGACGTGATCACCGTGGCGTCCATCAACAACACCGAGTCGTTCGGCCTGGTGCAGGTCGAGGCGTTCATGTGCGGCACGCCCGTGGTGGCCACGAACCTGCCCGGCGTGCGCCAGCCCGTCACCATGACTGGGATGGGTGAGATCGTGCCGGTGGCGGATGCGCAGGGGTTGGCCGAGGGCATCCTCAAGGTCCTGAGGAACCCAGAGCAGTACAAGAAGTCCCGCGCTGAAATCGTGGATATTTTTTGCATGGCGCGCACGGTGGAGAATTACAAAAAGCTGTTTGACGAAGTGAATAAGAGTTGACTCCGGTCGGTTGTATGAACCGACCACAGCTTATTTTTCCGAATGCGCGGCTGTGTCATGCTGAGCGGGTCGACAGATCAACATCCATTGCCTCGCGATTCCAGCGAAGCATCTGGCGTAGCCGCCAAGACCTTCACTGGTGGCGCGCGGTATCGTACTTTGTGTTGTTGACCCGTTCAGGGTGACATCCGATTGCGCAGGTGAGGTTTATGACCGGCGACGACAGCTACTACGAAGAATCGTACTACCAGGCGCGGTACGATTTTCGCCCGACCTCCATGTACTGGTGGTCCACCCGCTACTACGCCCGGCTCGTGCTCCGCCATGCCCCGCGGCGCCGCGCGCGGCTGCTCGAAATCGGCTACGGCATGGGGCATCTGCTGGGCATGTTGGAGCGGGATTTCGAGACGACGGGCGTGGACATCTCGACCTATGCCAACCGGGAAGCGCCCAAGAACGCGCCGGGCAGCCGGTTCATCAGCGGGGACATCGCGGCCGGGCTGGAGTTCCCGGCCGGCCATTTCGGCGTCATCGTCGCCAAGCACATCTTCGAGCACGTCCCCCAGCCCAGCCTGGCGCTGGCTGAGTGCGCTCGCCTGCTCGAGCCGGGCGGCCTGCTGCTCTACGGCACGCCCAACCCGACCAGCGTGGGCGCGGGCTGGAAGGGGGCGCGCTGGGTCGGTTGGAGCGACCCGTCACACGTCTCCGTGCTGCCTCCGCCCGAGTGGCTGCGCCTGACGCGCGCGGCCGGTTTCGAGGTCAAACGCGCTTTCGGCGATGGCCTGTGGGACGTGCCTTACGTCCGCTGGCTCCCCACGGCGGTGCAGCGGGGTCTGTTCGGCCTGCCGGCCCTGGCCCAGGTGCTGACGGTGGGCACATGGATGCCGATCAGGCTGGGGGAGAGTTTGTTGGTGATCGCACACGCCGCCGGGCGACTATAAGTCACGGCGACCATCGCGAAGGCTACCTTCGTGGACCGAGCACCAGCCGGCGCAGGCCGATGGCTCGACTGATCTCGCCGAAGTCTTCGCAACGGTGGCCGCGGTTTCAACCGCCGGGTATTCGATAAATCTGCACCCCGTCCGCGTCATACACCTTGTTCAACTGCCCCGTCGCCGCCATCGCCTCGAACTTCGCCAGGCCCAGGGGATCGTACACCGCACGCTCCAGCGGCCCCACGTAGATGTAGGTGATGCCGTAGCGCCTGATGATCGTCTGCACCTGGCTGGGGTCGGACGTGTTGTACAGGTTCCTGATGTCCTCCAGCCGCCGGTCAATGATGATGCCTTCGATCAGCGAGTACTGCTGCTTGGTGTGCCAGTCCCAGCCGATGGGGGTGGGCAGCCCGGTGTTGATCGAGACGCGATTGCCCCAGCGATAAAGCCCCGTGTTGGCCTCGGCGATCACCGGTGAGCCGATGAC
>DAOUAT010000206.1:0-14314 GCA_034433275.1 Anaerolineae bacterium | reverse complement strand
GGCGCCATCGCCAGCATGGCCGGCTCAGGCGTCGTTGTGACGGGCGGCGCGGACTTGGCGCTGGGCGCCGCGCGGGTCGGCAACGGCGCGGCCGTGGGCTGGGCATCGGCCGGCGCGGGCTGAGCCAGGGCCGCGGCCGATGCAGGGGCCGACTCACCGGCGCTGGCCGGTTCGCTGGCCTTCTCTACCACAACGGTCTCAACGCTGAAGGCTTGGGGCTGTTCGAGTGCCGGGGCTGCGGCAGCCGGGGCCGCTTCCTGGGTCACAGCGACCGCGGTCGACGCCTGACGCGCCACGGTCGCGTTGGGCGTCCATCCGGGTTGACGCAGCACCGTCACCGCGACGACGGCCACCAGGGCCAGGGCTGTGGCCGCGCCGAGGCCGCGCAGCAGGCCACCGCGCCAGGCCGGCTGCACATCACGTTGCCGGATACCGACCCGCGCCTCAGACAGGGTGAAGGCCCTGGGCACAGGGACGCGGGGCAATGCCTGCACCAGGGCCACCGTCCGGCGCAAGCTCTCCAGCTCGCCCCGGCAGACGGCGCACTCTTGCAGATGCTCGTCCACACGCGTCCGTTCGGCCAGCGCGAGCTGTCCATCCAGGTGAGCGGATAGTTGCTCGACCTCGATGTGTACGGGTGCTGGCCTGCCAAATGGTAATCTCATCAGATGCTCGTTTAAGGGTTTGTTATCGGCTGCCACTGAGACGGTACTGCGGCGGCAAAAGTTCCTCTTGGGCCAACAGTAGATCGCGCAATTTGGCGCGCGCGCGGCTGAGGCGGGATTTCACGGTGCCCAACGCTGTCCCCATGGCGTCGGCGATCTCCTGGTAATCCAGTCCTTCGATGTCGGCCAGCACCAGCGTGGCACGTTGATCAGCCGGCAGTTGTTGGATGGCCGTCTGGATCACGCCGGCCAGCTCCTGGCGGATGACGTAAGACTCCGGGCGTTCGGCGTGATCAACCAGGCGCACATCATAATCTGGATCGTCATCCTCCTCCTCAGGTTCCAGCGAACTGGTGGGGCGACGCTTGCGCGCGCGCAGCGCGTCGTAGCACGTGTTGGTGACGATGCGCAGCAGCCAGGCTTTGAACGAGCCCCCGCGGTACTGGTCAATGCGCTGAAATGCCTTGACGAACGCGTCCTGGGTGGCATCGGCCGCGGAATCCGCGTCGCCCACGATGCGGTAGGCGATGTTGTAGGCCATGCCCTGGTAGTGGAGGATGATCTGGTTGAAAGCGGGGAGGTGGCCCCGTTGCGCAGCCGCCAGCAGTGCGGCCTCATCATATTCTCCGCGGCGCAACGGCGGCCGCGATGGTCCACTGCCACCGGGCCCGGCCAGGGGCACGGCGCGTAAAAGATCTCGGCGGCCAGACAATGCCCACGCCGGTATCAGCCCAGGCGCGGAACCGGCTGCGGCAGAAAATCGGGTGGCCGATCCGCACCAACGCGAAAAGAGCTGCCAAAGCCGCGCCAGGCGCGGCGCAATCAACGCCATCAACTCTCCGCTCGTCCCCGCGCGAACAAACTTGACGGGATACCCACTTTCGATTATACTCGTTTCTTGCCGATGCCGAAGTGGCGGAACGGTATACGCGATGGTCTCAAACACCATTGGGGGTTGCCCCTTGTGGGTTCGAATCCCACCTTCGGCATCATGACCGCGCAGCGTCGAACCTTCATTATTCATTCGGTTTTGAGCGGCTGCGTGCCCATGTGGATGGTATTATAGCAGCGGTTTTGCTTTCCAGCCAAAGATTACCTTCCACACACATGGGAGCAATTCGATATCAGCACGGCAGCGGGGGCAAAACGTTGACGCAAGGTGGAAATCGCCTTGCGCAATTCGATGTTGCCCCTAGCTTTTTGTCTGACAGACACTGCATGGATAAAAGCCAACCATTCGATAGCGATAACGCCCGGCGCACATACCGACCGGGACACATGCTTCTCGTCTGCATCGTGACGGCAGCCATTCTGGCGCTGTCAGCTTGCGGAGGATCCTCCCGTAGCGCAGACATGCCTGCGACAGAGCGCGACACCGTATTGCGGCGCATCGCTACTGACTACGCGGCCAGCAGTGACCTCGCGCAGGCGCAAGCCGCGTTAGACGAGCTTGATCTCGCCAACCCTGCCCAAGTCCTGGTCAGCATGGCCGAGGCAGATGTGCGCGCTGGCAAGCCGGCGGAAGAGATCGTGCCCGTGGCGCGCTTGGCCGAAGCACTGGGCGCGCGCAGTCCCAAGCTCGTCGCACACTTTGCGCCGACGCCAGAGCCAAGCCCCACATCCCCGCCCACAGCCACCGCCGTGCCGCCAAGTCCGATGCCGGCGCCCACTGAGACACCAGCCCAGGCGCCGACCGCCGTCCCGGCCACAGCCACGCCTGAGCCGGCGACCCCGGCGCCCACTGCGACCGCCCAAACGCCGCGCGTCCTGACCAGCAGCAACGTCAACTTGCGCAGTGGGCCGGGCCGGGCCTATCCGGTGATCGGACAGCTGCGCGGCGGGCAAGAGACGGCGATCCTGGCGCGCAACGCCAGCGGCGACTGGTGGCAACTGGCTTGGGATGGACAAGGCCAGGCGTGGGTGGCTGGCACGGTGGTGAACGTGCTCGGGGCCATTGACACCGTGGCGGTCGCGCAGAACATCCCGACCCCGCCGCCGCAGCCCACCACGACCCCGCGCCCTACGGCCGCGCCGACGCAGCCGCCCAAGCCAGGCATGGAATTCACGGTTGAAAGCGTCCGCCTCCGTCCACTCAACGTGGGCGCGCAACGATGCGATGGTGGCGATCACAACATCTTCATCACCGTGCTCGACCCCGCCGGCAATCCCCTCAACGGCGTGCGCATCCTGGAAGTATTCACTGGTCAGATCAGGGTCACCGGTGAACAGGGCAAAGGCGATGGCCGTGCAGAGTATGACTTGTATCGCGGGGGCGGTGGCCAGCTTCGGATCGTGGATGAAGCTAACAACCCCAAGAGCGAGCTTACCCGTGGCATGAGCAACACCTTCCCCGATTTCGATTTGATGAAAGCCGCAGGCTATTGCACCTGCAAACCCCACCCAGACGACGCTTCGTGCGAGGCTGACATTAACAGCCAGCAGTATCTGTTCGCCTGGGGACATTACGTCTATGAAGTGGTGTTCCGGCGCGTGTATTGATATTCCACTGCATCGGCCGGAACAAGAACCTCCACGGAGCACGTGTGCGCCGTGGTCGTGCTGAGGAGAGAGATTAGTGAAAGAAGCACTGATGGAAAACACCCCGCTGTTCTCGGTGCTCACCGAGGAGCAGCGCACCACCATCGCGGAGCGGATGACATTAGAGAGCCGCCGCGCGGGTGATCTTGTCTACCAGCAAGGCCGGCCGGCCACCGCCCTGTTTCTGATCAAGTCGGGGTGGGCGCGGCTGGTCACCGATCAGTTGGCCGTGTTGGCGAACGTGAGCGTGGGCAGCCTGATGGGCGAGGCCGACGTGGTCGCGGGTCGCAACTACAGCACATCGGCCGAGGCGGCCACCGACCTGTCCCTGTGGGTGCTCAACGCATCCGACCTGCGGGGGATCATGGCGGCGCACCCAGAGATCGCGCGCAAACTTAAGCAGTCGCTCGGCCTCGACGAATCTCAGGCGTTGGAGCGCCACCTGCGGCGCATGGAGTTGTTCGCGGGCCTCACCAGCAGCCAACTGCGTGAAGTGGCGGAACACCTCCAGCCTCAGCGCTTCACAGCCGGCGAGACCATCTATCGCCTGAGCACCGAGGGTGACAACATGTACCTGGTGGACCAGGGCCGCGTGCAGGTGTCAGGCGTGGCGGGCGTAAGCCGGATCGCTGGCGACGGCCAGATCTTCGGGGAGGGGGCGTTCCTCACCGGGGAGCCACACAGCACTGAGGCCGTCGCGCTGAGCGATACGATAGGCTGGTCGTTGGCCCGTGCCGACTTCGAGGCGCTGGTGATGCACTTCCCTAGCCTGGCCTTGAACCTCAGCCGGGTGTTGAGTCGCCGCCTGCGCGAGAATAACCTCCATGCCGCGCCGACCGTCCAGGTGATGACTGCGCCAGCCGGCCGGCCCGCGTCACAGCCGCAGCCAGCCGCCGTCACCGGCGCGCTGGTGGGCCTGAACCGGGCTGCGGACACAACCACCAGTTGGTTCGGTTCCCTGAGCGCCGGCGCCAAGTTCCGGCTTGTTGCGGTGATCCTGCTGCTGGTTTGGCTCGTGTTCGTGACCGGCGCCTACGTAATCCGTTCCGTGGTGTCACAGGCCGACACCGTCAATGTCTCCAACAACATCGCCCGCGCCAGCTTCCGCGATCGAGCCGTGCTGGTGGCGCTGGCCGCCGACCTGCCGGTGGATGTGACGCCCACCTACACGCCGTGGCCCACGGAAACGCCCATCCCGACGCCGACCTTTACGCCCACGGCAACGCCGACCAATACGCCGATCCCGACCGCGACTTTCACCCCGACCCCGGCGCCGCCCACAGCGACGCCGGCGCCGACCCGGGTTCCGGTGCGCGCGGTCGCACGCCAGGCTGCGCCGGCGCAGGCCGCGGCGGCCGTTGCCGCCGCGCCTGCCAAGCCATCGGTGCAGTTCAAGCTGGTCGAGATGCGCCGCCTGTCCGCGTGCGAAAACCGCGGCATGCACAACATCTTCATCAAGGTGATGGATGGCGCCGGCAATCCGGTGGATGGCATCACGTTGGTCCAGTCGCCCAATGGCCAGCCGGGCAATGTGTTGGATAAGGCGGTCTCGGGCAGCAAGGGGCCGGGCAAGGCCGAGTTCATCATGTGGAAAGGCGCCGAGTACGCCGTGTATGTGAGCGCCGATGGCGCCAACCCGACCAGCACCGACATCGCCAAGCCCGTACATTCTAACTTCACCGACGAGGAATTGTGCGGTGATGGCGGTGGCGGCAACACGCTGTTCCACAACTCGTTCAGCCTGGTGTTCCAGAAGACCTTCTAACCCTGACGTACTGACAGCGAGAGCCTCGGACCCGCGGGTCCGAGGCTTTTTTGTGGTTAAACACGTTGACACCCCTGGCTGGTGGTGCTAAAATACCACCATACCCTTTCTCATCTCCTCATCGGCTGGCCGCGTCGGGCCGTATACACAAGGGAGGCGCCACCCATGTTAAGCTTCACGCTGACCGAAGAACAAGAAATGATCCGCGACCTGGCACGCAACTTCGCCAAGAAGGAGCTGCTGCCCAAGGCCGAACATTACGATCAATCCGACGAATATCCCTGGCCCGTCATCAAGAAAGCCCAGAAAGCAGGGCTGCTCAGCTCCAACATCCCTGTCGAATACGGCGGCCCAGGGCTGGGCGTGCTGGAGGAGTGCCTGATCAACGAGGAGCTGGCCTGGGCTTGCTCCGGCATCCAAACCGTCATCATGTTGAACAACCTGGCCGCGTGGCCGATCTTGCTGGCCGGAAACGAACAACAAAAAGAACGCTACCTGCCGCGCCTGACCGAAGGGGGGCAACTGGCTGCGTACGCGCTGACTGAGCCTGCGGCCGGCTCCGACGTGGCGGGCATCCTGTCTACGGCGGTGCGGCAGGGCGATGAGTACGTGCTGAACGGCACGAAGACCTGGATCACCAACGCGCCGGTGGCCAGCTTCTCGGTGATCTTCGCCAAAACGGACCCCGAAGCACGGCACCGCGGCATGAGCGCGTTCATCCTCGATCACAGTTGGCCCGGCGTCACCCTCAGCAAGCCGATCCCCAAGATGGGCCAGCACGCGGCCTGGACCGGCGAGATCGTGATGGAAGATGTGCGCGTGCCGGCCGAGAATCGGCTGGGCGCCGACGGCGAAGGGTTCCTGATCGCTATGAAGGTGTTCGACCGCTCTCGGCCGCCGGTGGCCGCCGCGGCCGTAGGGGTCGCGCGCCGCGCACTAGATGAGGCGGTCCGTTACGCGCAGGAGCGCAAGGCGTTCGGAAAGCCTATCGCGGCGTTGCAAGCCATCAACTTCATGCTGGCCGACATGGCGATCAACATCGAGGCCGCCGAGCACCTGGTGCGCCACGCTGCCTGGCTGGTGGACAACGGCCAATCCAATGTCAAGGAAGCGGCCATAGCCAAAGCCTTTGCAGCCGACATGTGCATGAAAGCGACCACCGACGCGGTGCAGATCTTCGGCGGCTACGGCTACAGCCGCGAGTACCCGGTGGAAAAGCTGATGCGCGACGCCAAGATCTACCAGATTTACGAGGGCACCAGCCAGATCCAGCGGGTGATCATCGCGCGCGAGCTGACGAAAAGTTGAGACTGAGATCAAGGTTGAGGATGGCGTTTTCATCGGCCCTGCACCTGTGGCAGGGCCGATGTTTGTGGGGGCGATGATGGCGATCGGGCAGAGTCTTGTTTCAACCGCTGCACAAGTAGGGCTGAGCGTGCTGGGCCGGGCCCGACGAGCTCGGACAAGGGGCGCCTTGCGTCTGCCAGGCTTGACTGCGCCGGTCGAGATCCTCCGTGACCGCTGGGGCGTGCCACACATTTACGCGACCAGCACGCTAGATCTGATGTTCGCGCAGGGGTTCGTCCACGCCCAAGACCGGCTGTGGCAGATGGAGTTCCAGCGCCGGCTGGTGGCAGGCCGGTTGGCCGAGGTGGTCGGCCCGGCCGCGCTGCCCACTGACCGGGCGGTGCGCATCCTGGGCATGCGCCGTGTGGCCGAGGCGGAAGTGGCGCTGCTGGACCCCGAGGCGCGCGCCGAGTTGGATGCTTACGTGGCCGGGGTCAACGCGTGCACGGCCCGCGAGCCGCTGCCGGTGGAGTTCACGTTGCTGCGCTATCGGCCCGAGCCGTGGACGGCCGCGGATTCGCTATCGTGGGCCAAGATGATGGCGTGGAGCCTGTCCGGCAACTGGGAGAGCGAGCTGCTGCGCACGGCGCTGATCGAGCAGCTGGGGCCGGAGCTGGCGGCCGAGTTGGAGCCGCCCTCGCCCGCAAGTTGGCCAACGGTGCTCGGTCCTGACGGGGCCGGGCGACTGGAAGTCACGGCTACCATTACGAAGTCTGCCTACGCAGACTCGACCTCAGACGCAGACCTTGACCTGGACAGCCGACGCAGGTCGGCTTCGCAACGGTTGCCGCGGTTTCCAACCGCCGGGGCTGATGCCGACCTCCCATCGCCCGCCGCCGTGCCGGGGAGCAACAACTGGGTCGTGGCCGGCTGGCGCTCGGCGACGGGGATGCCGCTGCTGGCGAACGACATGCACCTGCGATTGAGCATACCAGCGATCTGGTATGAGAATCATTTGATCATTGTAAGTCAAGCGGAGCGTGCTGAGCGGAGTCGGCGCACAGTACCGTCGCCGCAGTCGGAGCAGGCGCGGCGGCCTGGGGGAGGGGCCGATCCTTCGACTGCGCTGCGCTCCGCTCAGGATGACCAAAGGATGCCGCTGCGCTCCGCTCAGGGTGACCAAAGGATGCCGCTGCGCTCCGCTCAGGATGACCAAAGGATGCCGCTGCGCTCCGCTCAGGATGACCCGGCGACGCTCAACGTCACAGGCGTGACCTTCCCCGGCGTCCCTGGCGTGGTGGCAGGCCACAACGGGCATGTGGCGTGGGGGTTCACCAACGGCTACCCCGATGTGCAGGATCTCTACATGGAACGGCTGCGGCGGACCGACGATGGCCGCGTGCAATACGAGTATTGCGGCGAGTGGCTGGACGCCGAAGTGCGCCGCGAGATCATCCAGGTCAAGGGCGGCGAACCGGTTACCGAAGAGGTGATCGCCACCCGCCACGGCCCCATCATCAACGCGCTGGCGCCCGGCCTGGCCGCGCCCACCCCCATCCCCCCGGACTTCCACACCGATGCCGGAGGCGTCCCCTCGCCCCTCGCGCACGCGTTGGCCCTGCGTTGGACCGCGCTCGATCCGGCGCCGATGTTGGCCGCGTTGCGCGCAATGAACCGGGCGCGCACCTGCGCCGAATTTCGCGAGGCGTTACGCGGCTGGGCCGCGCCGGTGCAGAATACCGTCTACGCCGATACCCAGGGGAACATCGCGTACAGTTACCCCGGCCTCGTGCCGATCCGTGCGCGGGGTCAGGGCCGCGTGCCCGTGCCCGGCTGGGATGGCGAGCACGAATGGCTGGGCTATGTGCCGTTCGATGAGCTGCCGCACCTGCTCAACCCGCCCCAGGGCTTCATCGCCTCGGCCAATAACCGGATCGCGGATACTTTCCCACACTTCCTGGGCAGCGAATTTGCGACCGGCGAGCGGGCTCAACGCATCGTGACCCGGCTCAAGGACCAGCCCAAGGCCGATGTCGCCTTCTTCCAGCAGATGCAGCAGGAGCAGATCTCGCCCACCATGCAGACCATCGCCGGCTACCTGGGCGGATTGCGGCCCGCTGATCCGGATCTGGCGGCCGCGGTCGAAGTGGTGCGGCGCTGGGATGGCCGGCTGACCGCCGACAGCCCCGCAGCTGCGATCTGCGAGGTCTGCGGCCGGGCGTTGATGCAGGTGATCCTGCAGCACAGGCTGGGGAGCACCGAAGCCGACCATGACCTGGCGACCCGCTACCTGGGCAAAGGCCCCACCCCTATCCTGGCTGAGGCCAGTTTCATGTCGCAGCGGAGCTGGGAGTGGCTGCTGCACATCCTGACCTTGCCGCACTCGTACTGGTTCGACCTGGGGGGCGGGGAGCGCCGGGATGATGTGCTGCTGATTGCTCTGCGGCAGACGCTGGCCTATCTGCGAGGTCGCCTGGGCCCGCCCGGTCCAAGCCTGCAAAACTGGGCCTGGGGCCGGCTGCACATGCTCACCTTGGGCCACATGGCCGGCCGTGTGCCGGCCATGGCGCGGCACTTCAACCGCGGCCCGTTCCCCCTGGGCGGCGACGGCAACACCATTTGGGCCGCGGGCAACGGCCTGACACCGGAGACCAGCACCGCGACCGTGGGCCCGCCGTTCCGCTTTATCGCCGACCTGGCCGACCTGAACCACTGCTGGGGGACGTTGATCCCCGGCAACTCCGGCCGGCCGGACAGCCCGCACTACGACAACCAGATCGACGCGTGGTTCAAGGGGGAGTATCACCCGATGCTGTATGCGCGGGAGGATGTGGAGTGGGGGGCAATGGCGCGGTTGCGATTAGATTCCTGTCCTCCAAAATCGTCCCATCTGTCACTCTGAGCGGGTGAGTCTCGTGAAGCGCGCTACGGCAAGCGTCCAGCGAAGAGTCTCTTGCGCCGTGAAATGCTTCGCTGGATACTCATCGCAACGCGATTTGAGCTATTGACTCGCTCAGCATGACATAAAAAACTGTTCAGGGGTTGGGAACCCCGACCACAAGTCCGCTTACCGCCGCGTGATCCCCCACAGCAGCGCGACCCCCGCGGCAACCAGCAGCCCGGTGCTGACCCCGCCCGGCCCGTCCACCGTGCGCAGCAGCAGCCCTGAGACCAGCAGCCCCATCGCGATCATGCCCCACGTCAGCCGATCCACCGAGCGCTCCAGCCGGCGGATCGCTTTGGCCGCGTCGGGCGCGAGCGCGTTCTGGCTCACCAACTCACCGCGTTCGGCCTGGGTCAGATAGCGGTCGAGCCGTTGGGGCAGGCGTAACGACAGGCGCAGCAAGTCGGCCAGGTCGTCCAGTGCGCTGCGCCAGTCCCGCCTGATCTGGTCGGAGGCCAGGCGCTCGGCAAAGGGCAGGGTGGCGGCCCAGGGGTCAAAGTCGGGATCCAGGCTGGTCGCCATGCCGGACAGGATCGCCACGGCCCGCACCGCAAACAGCATGTCGGTGGGCAGCTGGAACGGCATCTCGTAGACCAGATCGCGGTATTCGCTGAGCAGGCTTTGCGCCTGTTGCATGGCAAGGCCGGACAGCTTGCCGATGGACACCCCGCCGAACCGGGCAAACAGCGTCTCGTGCAGCGCCTCGATGCGCCGCTGGTCGGCGCCGGGCAGCAGCACGCCCGAGTCCACATAGGCCTGCACCATCAGGTGTGCATCGCGCGTGCCCACCGCGATCACGTAGTCGTGCAGGCTGGCGCGCAGCCGCTCTGGGATCACGGCCACCATGCCGAAGTCTATGAAGATGATCTGGAACGACGTGGGCGTATCGGCCGGAGCGTCGGGATCGCGCGGTAGCGGATGCACGAACAGGTTGCCCGGATGCGGGTCGGCATGCACGAAATGGTGGACGAAGATCTGCTCCAGGTAGGTGTCGTAGAGCTTGCGCGCCACCTGCGCCCGGCTGATCCCGGCGGCCTCCATGGCCGCCACGTCCCCGATCTTGATGCTGGCGACATTTTCCAGGGTCAGGACGCGGCGGGTGGTGTACTGCCAGAAGACATCCGCGATGTAGATGCCGGGATCATCGGCGAAATCGGCCGCGAAGCGGTCAGCGTTGCGACCCTCGGCCATGAAGTCCAGCTCGGCGCGCGTGGTGCGCGCAAACTCGTCGTACAGGAGGTCCAGGTCCACCCGGCGGCTGACCGGCGGATACAGCTTCAGCCAGTTGGCCGCCAGGCGCAGCGCGGCCAGGTCGGTCTCCACCAACAGCTCGATGCGCGGCCGCTGCACCTTAACGACGACCTGGCAGTCATCGGCCAGGCAGGCCAGGTGTACTTGAGCCAGTGAGGCCGCGGCGATCGGCTCGGCCGAGAACCGGGCAAACACCTCCTCGACCGGCCGCTTGAACTCACCGGTGATGACCGCCCTGATGTCCTCGGTCGCTTCGGCCGGCACCTCATCCTGCAAGCCCTTCAACTCGGCCGTCACCTCCGGCGGCAGGATGTCCACCCGGATGCTGAGGAACTGCCCCAGCTTGATCAGCACCCCGCCGTAGCGCACGGCCAGCCTGCGGAAGCGCCGCGCGTGGGTCCGCCACCGGGCCATGTCCGTCCGCCGCACGTAGTTGCGGAAGCCGGGCACGCGGCCCAGGATCAAGTTCCAGCCGATAAAGGAGAGGAAGACGCGCGCAAAGAAGAGAGCGACGCGCAGGTAGCGCGCGCGGTCGAGGAGCGCTTCTGGCGGAGCGGCCGCCGGCCCGGCCAGGCTGCTGAGCTCAGATAGCACATCCGGCCGCTTGTCTGGTTGTTGGGGCGCGCGTCGCCGGTGTCCGAATTTGCCTGGGGGCGCTGGCTGGCCGTTGGTCGTCATGATCGCCATTGTACCCCTCTGGCCCCTGGTGTCAATCTGGATGGTCGTGTTTGGACTTGACCAAACGATCTAAGTGAATATAATTGTATCAATACAATCACACAACATTTTACCGACATAGCACTTGCACAGCAACATCAAGGTTTCAACCGGCTTGTCAGTCTTGCGTGAGTGACCGGCTGAAGCCTCGATTCCAGAAAGCAAGCGCGACATCCCACTGACGGAGCACGCTTATTAACGACATCTGGCGCGGCCTCATCGAGGCCATCCGGCTCATTGCGCAGGGGGACGCGGCCCTCTTCGAGATCATCCTGCTGTCGCTGCGCGTATCGGGCATCGCGCTGCTGTTCAGCACGCTCATCGGCATCCCCCTGGGCGCGGCGCTGGGCCTGGGGCGTTTTCCGGGCCGCAGATTGCTGGTGGCGCTGATGTACACCGGCATGGGGTTCCCGCCGGTGGTCGTCGGCCTCTTCGTCTACCTGATGCTGTCGCGCAGCGGGCCGCTGGGCGGATTAAACTCAGCACTGATCCCCTCCCTGTTCACGCCCGGCGCGATGATCATCGCCCAGTGCATCATCGCGTTCCCGCTGGTCGCCGGGTTCACCATGGCCGCGGTGCTGGGGGTTGACCCTGGGCTGCGCCAGCAGGTGCGCTCGCTGGGCGCGACCGACTGGCAGACCACGCTGACAGTGCTGCTGGAAGCGCGCATCGGCGTCATCGTCTCGGTGATCGCGGGCTTCGGCGGCATCATCTCGGAGGTGGGCGCGGTGATGCTGGTGGGCGGCAACATCGAGGGCCGGACCCGCGTCCTCACCACCGCCATCGTGCTGGAAACGCGCACCGGCAACTTCGACCTGGCGATCGCCCTGGGTGTGATCCTGTTGTCCATCACGTTCCTGATCAATGTGGCGATGCTGCGGTTGCAGGGGAAGGCGCTGAACGAATGAACGGCGACAACACCTGTTACCGGATCGAGAACGCGGCCAAGGTCTACAACGGCCGCCGCGTGTTGGATGTCGAGCGCCTGGACATTCGCTGTGGCGAGATCTTCGCGCTGGTGGGGCCCAGCGGCTCGGGCAAGAGCACCCTGCTGCGACTGCTCAACTTTCTGGAGCCGCCGACCGAGGGTGCGATTGCGTTCGGCGGGGAGAGCTTCAGCCCAACCCGCGATGTCTCGTTGGAGACCCGCCGCCGCGTCACCACCGTGGCGCAGCGGCCTATCCTGCTCGACCGCAGCGTGCTGGCCAATGTGACCTTCGGGCTGCGGCTGCGCGGGCAGCGGGATTCGGCCGGGCAGGTGCAGGCCGCGTTGGGGCGGGTGGGGCTGGGCAAGTTGGGCCGGCAGCCGGCGCGCACGCTGTCGGGCGGTGAGGCGCAACGGGTGGCCCTCGCGCGCGCGATGGTGATCCGGCCCCAGGTGCTGTTGCTGGATGAGCCGACCGCGAACCTGGACCCCTACAACGTCGGCATGATCGAGGACACGGTGCGGGCCCTGAATCAGGAACAGGGGACGACCGTGGTGCTGGTGACGCACAACGTGTTTCAGGCCAGGCGGCTCGCCGGCCGGGTCGCCTTGATGCTGGATGGCCGCATCGTCGAGGTGGCCGATGTGACGTCGTTTTTCGAGCGCCCGGCCGATCCGCGCACAGCCGCCTTTGTGCGCGGAGAGATGGTGTATTGAATCTATTGAATCCAGCCAGGCGCACTCCGCTTCGTTCGGGAAGCGCCAGGCTATCTGATATAGATTTCACTCAGAAGGAAACATGTCCAAACGCTCGCTCAACCTTATCGTTGTTCTGCTCGTCCTCATCAGCCTGCTGACGGGCTGCGCACAACCCACGCCCGCACCGCAGCCCACTCAGGCGCCGGCCGTTCAACCGGCTGAACCGACTAAGGTCCCGGAACCGACCAAAGCGCCTGAAGCGACCAGGCTCATCCTGGCGACGACCACCAGCACCGCCGACTCCGGCTTGTTGAACTTCATCCTGCCCGATTTTGAGCAGAAATTCAGCGCCAAGGTGGATGTTATCGCCGTGGGCAGCGGGCAGGCCATCGAGATCGGCACCAAGGGTGACGCCGATGTGCTGCTGGTCCACAGCCGCAAAGCCGAGGACAAGTTCGTGGCCGACGGGTTCGCCAAAGAACGGTTCGACGTGATGTACAATGATTTCATCGTCGTCGGCCCGAAAGAGGACCCGGCCAAGGTCACCGGCATGTCGAAGGCCAAAGATGCCTTCAAGGCCATCATGGATGCCTCCGCGCTGTTCGTCAGCCGCGGTGACAAGTCGGGGACGCACACCAAGGAGCTGAGCATTTGGGCCAGCATCCCGGTCACGCCTACCGCCGACATGAAGTGGTACAACAGCATCGGCCAGGGCATGGGCGACACGCTGCTGTTCGCCAACGAGTCCCAAGGCTACACCGTGGCTGATCGCGGCACCTACCTGTCCATGCGCGACAAGCTGCCGGGGCTGGCGATCCTCATTGGCGGCGAGAACCTGGCCGAAAACCGAGACAAGGCGCTGCTCAACCCCTACGGCGTGCTGCCGGTCAACCCGGGGAAACATCCCAAAGTCCAGGCCGACCTGGCCGTGAAGTTTGCGGAATGGATCACCTCGGTTGAGACACAGAAGATGATCAGTGAATACGGCGTGGATAAGTTCGGCCAGCCGTTGTTTTATCCGAATATCAAGTAACACATATCTCACACAAGGAGGATACGATGCTCAGTGCACGCAATCAGTTCGCAGGTACGATCAAATCAATCAAGCTCGGCAGCGTCATGGCCGAGGTCGTGGTGGCCGTCGGGGAATTGGAGTTCGTGGCCGCGATTACACGCGATTCGGTGGAGAGCATGAATCTGCAGGTCGGCGACGAGGTGCGGGCGGTCGTCAAGGCGACCGAGGTGATGGTGGCGAAGGGCTGAGTCCGGCGCAATCCGGCGGATTGCGGTACAGCTCGACCAGGCGCGCTTTCTGCGCCCGGTCGAGTTTTTTAAGGGCCCATTCGCGACGCAGCGCGGCCGAGCGATCGGGGACCTCTTCGCAATAGACCAGTCCGACCGGCCGGCGCGTGCGGGTGTACGCCCCGCCGCGGCCGGCGTTGTGCTGGGCAATACGACGCGGCAGATCGGTGGTCCAGCCGGTGTAGAGCGTGCCGTCGGCGCAGCGCACCATGTACACGTAG
>DAOUAT010000205.1:0-6902 GCA_034433275.1 Anaerolineae bacterium | reverse complement strand
AGGTCATCGCGGCCTTGCTGCAGGAAGAGGTCAATGTTGCGGTCCAACTCCGCGGCCTTGGCCTGCTGTTCCTCATATTTGCGCCTGATCGTTTTCACCTGGCCGCCGACCGTGACGGTGGCCTCGGTCAGGTCCTGGATGTTGTTTTCCACCTCGCGGATGTACTGCTGGATGACGGCGATGGAATTCGACTGGAGAGCCTGATCCACAAGATAGTGCAGGTTCGCGGAGATCAGGGTGTTGACTTTTTCGATGAGTGATGCCATGCAAATGCCTCCTGATGGGTTGTGTGATGCGCGTTGCGTATTGCGTGCTGCGTATTGCGTCATGCTGAGCGGGTCGGCGGCGCGAGTCTCATCGCGGCGACTGACCAGCGAAGCATCCATTCGTTACACTCAGGACAAGTGACCGTGTCTAGTATAACAGAAAGACCAACTTGCCCACTTGACGGCGAGCGGACGGACGGCTGACAGACTGGACTCACCCTTCAACCAGCTTATACCCCCGCCCGCGCACCGTCAGCACATAGCGCGGGTTGGCGATGTCCGGTTCGAGCTTCTGGCGCAGGCGGCTGACCAGCTTTTCGATGCGCGCGTCGTCCACCTCATCAATGTAATCCTCACCCCACACCGCCTCCACCACGTCGTATTTGGTGCAGATCTTGCCCAGGCGGCCGTAGAGGAGCAGCAGGAGGCGATACTCCAGGTTGGTGAGCGTGGGCGCCTGCTTGCCGTCCACCCACACCTCGCCGCTGTCGGGATCGAGCCGGATGCCCTGGGGCTGGGGCCGCCGCGCGACGTGCTGGCGCTGCACGAATCCCTCGAACGCGCGGCCGAAGATCCGCCGTTCGGCGCCGTTGACCGTGATCAGGTGCTTGGCGAACACGGATTCAACGCTCAATGTGTCTTGCGGCTCTAGCCCTCGGCTGATCGCCAGCAAGACCTCCTGCTCCGCCTCGCCCAGGTCGTTCCAGATCTTGCGGCACTCGGCCATGATGTTGAGGTCTTGCGCCAGGATCTCGGCCGCGCGGCGGTGGATGATCCAGTCCTGCGACGGATCACGCACCGGCCGGCCGGTGAGCAGACCCAGGATGCGGCACGTGGTCTCGAGCAGCGCCGGGTGGCCGCCGCTCCACAGGCGCAGGAACGCGAGGTCCTCCTCGCTGAAGGTGATGCCCTCTTCCTGCGCGAACCGGGCCGCGAACTGGCGCACCTCATCTTCTTGCAGCATGGAGATATACAGGACGTGATGGGTGAAGATCTCGACGAACTCAGCCACGTCTCCGTCGCTGCGGATCTGACCCAGCCGCCGGTTGGTGGCGGTGATGTAGGTGAGGCCGGCCTGGTGGCGATCTTTGAGCGCGCGCAGGTTCAGGAACACGCGGCCATCTATGCCGGCCACGGGCCCATCCACCTCGTCGAACAGGAAGACCACCCGCCGCGGCAGCCGATCGCCGATAGCGGCCATGGCCTGGGCAAAGCTGAGCGGGACCTCGAAAGCGCTGCCCGGCGCGACCAGGCTGCGATAGGCGGCTTCAACCGCCTGCAACGCGTCCCCAGCATCGTCACTCTCGCGGATCGCGTCAATCGAGCAGCGCAGCACCAACTCGTAGAACGCCTGGTCGCTCATCTCCAACATCTGGTTGAAGTCAATGTAGATGAACAGGTAATCGTCGGCTGCGCCATCCAGGTATTGCGCCTGCACCGCAGGCTCGCTCAGGGCGCGCAGCGTGGCCGATTTGCCCAGGTTGCTGACCCCGACCACTGACAGGCAGTCCATGCTGCGCACCGCGGCAAAGATGCCGGTCAGGTCGGCGTGACGGGGGAGATAGATCCATTCGCGGGATTTGGGTGACATGGTTGCACCTGAACAAGCAAAACTAGAACGCGGACGACGCATATACCGCGGACAACGCGGACAGGTTTTGATTGTATCCGCGTTCCCCGCGTCGTCCGCGTAATCTGCGCCCCATTGTCGGGTTAGGAATGACAGCGCCAGGCCAGCTTAGCGCCGCCCCGGCTTTCCCTTGCCGCCTGCCTGTGCGCCAGGCCCTTTCCCTTGCGCCACCGGCGCGGGCTGGCGCGCGGGCTGGGCGCCGTTGCCGCCGGCCGTCGCCGACGCGCGGCCCTCGTCGCTGCGCATGTGGCACACCTTGTACTTCTTGCCGCTGCCACACCAGCACGGGTCGTTGCGGCCCAGGCCCTTGCTGCTGCGCGTGGGCTGCGCCTGGCCGCCGTCGCCCCGGTTGGTCTGCACGCGCTGCACGGGCGCCGGCGCGCGGGTGATGAGTTGCGCGTGATAGATGGCATACGCGATGTCGCGCGAGATGGCGCTGACGAAATCCTGATACATCTCGTGCGCTTCTTTCTTGTAAGCCACCAGCGGATCCTGCTGTGCGATCGCGCGCAGGCCGATGCCCTCGCGCAACTCGTCCAGGTCGGTCAGATGGCGGATCCAGCGGTTATCCAGCGCGCGCAGCATGATCAGGCGCTCGAGCTGGCGTATGGCCGCGCTGCCCAACGCCTGCTCGCGCGCATCGTAGGCGGCCTCGGCCAGCGCAACCAGGTGATCGGCCAGCGCCGGCGCGGTCAGCTTGCGCCAGGCCTCCGCCCGCTCGGTGGTGGGCAGCGGCATGATCTTGAGGATTTCCATCGCCAGGGCAGCCAGGTCCCACTCGGGCGCCTCTAAATCCTTGGTGAACGCGTCCACCAACCCGCGCAGCTCGTCTTCGATCATGCCCATGATGGTGGGGCGCATGGTCGGCTCGCCGAGGATCTGCCGCCGCTGGTTGTAGATGATCTCGCGCTGCCGATTGACCACGTCATCGTACTGGAGCACGTGCTTGCGCATGTCGAAGTTGTGACCTTCAACGCGGACCTGGGCGCTCTCGATGGCCTTGCTGACCATGCCGTGTTCGATGGGCATGTCCTCGTCAAGCTTCAGGCGATCCATCAGGCCCGCCACGCTTTGCCCGCCGAACCGGCGCATCAGGTCGTCTTCCAACGAGATGTAGAAGCGCGAGGAGCCGGGGTCGCCCTGGCGGCCCGAGCGGCCGCGTAACTGGTTGTCAATGCGCCGGGCCTCGTGGCGCTCGGTGCCGAGCACGTGCAGGCCGCCGGCCGCGATGACCTGCTCTCGGTCGGCCGCACACGCCTGCTTCGCGTCGTTTAGCGCCTGCAGCCACGTCGGGTCGGTTTCGCCCAGCGCGGCCAGGTCCACGCCCTGCTTGCGCAGGCGTTCGCGAGCCATGCCGTCGGGATTGCCGCCCAACAGGATGTCAACGCCGCGGCCGGCCATGTTGGTGGCAATGGTCACCATGCCCGGCCGGCCGGCCTGGGCGATGATGCCCGCTTCCTTTTCGTGCTGCTTGGCGTTCAATACGTTGTGCGGGACCCCGCGACGCTTGAGCAGCTCCGCCAGCATCTCCGAGGTCTCGATGGCGACGGTGCCCACCAGCACGGGCTGGCCGCGCTTGTGCAGGTCCTCAATCTCGGCCACCACGGCCCGGAACTTGGCCCGCTGCGACTTGTAGACCTGATCCGCATGATCCGCGCGCACGACCGTCCGGTGGGTGGGGATCGGCGTCACGTCCAGGTTGTAGATCTTGCGGAACTCCTCCGCCTCGGTGAGGGCCGTGCCGGTCATGCCCGCCAGCTTCTCGTACATGCGGAAGTAGTTCTGGAAGGTGATGGTGGCCAGGGTCAACGACTCGCGCTGGACGCGCACCCCCTCTTTTGCCTCGATGGCCTGGTGCAACCCCTCGGAGAAGCGCCGGCCGTGCATCAGACGGCCGGTAAACTCGTCCACGATGATGACTTCGCCGTCTTTCACGATGTAATCGCGGTCGAGATGATAGAGCACGTTGGCGCGCAGCGCGTTGTCCAGGTAAGGGGTCAGCTCGTAGTGCTCGGCGTCGTACAAGCTCTGCCCCCCGCCCAGGCCGATGAGCGACTCGACGCGCGCGATGCCGTCGTCGGTCAGGGTGACGATGCGATCCTTCTCGTCCACCTTGTAATCGCGTTCGGGCTGGAGCCGGCGCACCACCTGCGCGAACCGGCTGTAAGCATCAGAGGACTCCTGCGCCTGGCCGGAAATGATCAGCGGCGTGCGGGCCTCATCAATGAGGATGTTGTCCACCTCATCCACGATGGCGTAGGTGAGCTGGCGTTGCACGCACTCGGCCAGGTCGTGTACCATGTTGTCGCGCAGATAGTCGAACCCGAACTCGTTGTTGGTGCCGTAGGTGATATCCGCCTGGTAGGCCTCGCGGCGGCTGACGGGGCGCAGATAGCGATAGCGGTCGTCCGCGGCCTGATATTCAGGATCGAACACGAACGAGCCCAGCTCCGGGTTGGCCGCAGCCGACTGAATGACGCCGACGCTGACGCCCAGCTTGTGGTAGACCGGCCCCATCCACTGGACGCCATACTTGGACAGGTAGTCGTTGGGCGTGACCAGATGCGCGCCGCGGCCGGTGAGCGCGTTCAGGTAGAGGGGCAGCGTCGCGACCAGGGTTTTACCTTCGCCGGTCTTCATCTCGGCGATCTTGCCCTGGTGCAGCACCATGCCGCCGATCATCTGCACGTCGAAGTGGCGCATGCCGGTGGTGCGCACGGACGCCTCGCGCACGGCCGCGAACGCGCGCGGCAAGACCTCTTCCATCGCCTCGGTCTCGGCCGCGCGTAGCTCCTTCTGCAGCCGCTCCACCTCCAGTTTGAGCTGGATTTGCACCGAGGTGTCCGGCTCCTGCAGCCAGGCCGTGCGGGCGTCGGCCAACTCATCGCGCAGGGAGCCGACCCGTTCCGCGATGAGCGCGCGGAACGCTTCGGTCTGGCCTCGCAGCTCGTCGTCGCTCAGGCGCTGGAACTCCGGCTCCAGCGCGTTGATCGTTTCAACAGTCGGTAGTAGCCGCTTCGCTTCGCGCTCGTGCGGATCGCCGAAAACTTTCTTCACCAAACTCTTAAGCATATCTGACTCTCACTCTCTAAACAATTCACCCACTGACCGTCCCTCATGGATGCGCAGGATGACATCGGCCAGCAACGGCGCGATGGGGATGATGTGCAGCTTATCGCCGCTGCGTTGGCGCTTGCTCTCTGAAACCAACGCGGTATCGGTCACGATCACGGATGCCAGGGCGCTGTCGCGGATACGTTCGGGCGCGTCAACGGATAGGATCGCATGGGTGGCGCAGGCGTAGACATCCAACGCGCCGCGCTCTCTGACGTAGTTTGCCGCCTTCACCAGGGTGCCCGCGGTGTCAATCTCATCATCTACAATGATCACATTCCGACCCGCCACGTCGCCGATCAGATTGAACTCTACGGTATACTTGCCATCAAGCGAGCGCTGCTTCTCCACGACGGCCAGCGGCGGCAGCACTTTGTCGCCGTTCTCTTGGGGAAGCCCTAACTTATCCGCAAAATTGCGCGCGCGCCGCACCGAGCCGATATCAGGCGCCACGATCGCGACGTTTGGGACAGGGTGCGCGTTGAAGTAATCCACGAACAGATCTAGTGCTGGCAGCTCATCGCACGCGATGGAGAAGAAGCCCTGGATCTGTTTGGCGTGCAGGTCTAGCGTGAGGACCCGATCCGCACCGGCGACGGCCAGCAGGTCGGCCACCAGGCGGGCCGTGATAGGAACGCGCGGCTGGTCTTTCTTGTCCGTGCGGCCATAGCCGTAGTAGGGGATCACGGCGGTGATGCGGCCGGCTGAATCGCGTTTCAGCGTGTCAATGAAGATCAGCAGCTCCATCAGGTTGTCGTTGACCGGCGCCGCCGTGGGCTGGATCACGAACACGTCCTTCGCCCGCACGCTCTGCCCAAGCTTGACGAAGGTATCGCTATTGTCGAAATGCCGGATATCGGCGCGGCCCAGGTCCACTTTTAGATGGGCCGCCACGGCCTCTGCCAGCGGATGGTTAGCCGTGCCGGAGAAGATCATGAGATCACCGTACATTTTAACGATATTGGACATGCGCGCACCTCAAGCAGCTGCTCAGAACTTGGCTATCGGGAATCGAGCCTCACCTGCACTTGCGGCTGCGCCGCAGCGCAGGTGCAAGTGTCAGGCGGTTTGTCGCTTGCACGGAACGGACCGGCTGATCCTAAGGGGCCGTAAAAGAATAAGTTCCGTCACTGTCATTCTGAGCGGCTCGGCCCAAAACCTCTCGTGATGGCGTGAAACAGCGAAGAATCTCGTGTGTAGGGCACACCAGACCCTTCGCTGGTGACACGCCGCAGTGAGCTTTGGCTGATAGACCCGCTCAGGGTGACACATGCGGGAAGTGAGATTTTTACGCACCCTAAAGGAGGCTTCGCACAGCCTCGACTCCAGCTATTTAAGGCCCCCCGGATCAATCACCCGACGGCTGCCGTAGAGCTTCCGGTAATACTCCTTGAACTCGCCCGTCTTGATCTTGCGCCACCACCACTCGTTGGCGACGTACCAGCGCACGGTGGCGCGGATCGCCTCCTCGTGGGTGTGACGGGACTCCCACCCCAGCGCCTTCAGCTTGTCCACGTTCAGGCAGTAGCGCCGGTCGTGGCCGGGCCGATCCTCCACGTGCTGGATCAGGCTGGCCGGCTTGCCGAGCTCGTCCAACAGGATCTCGACCATGGTCAGGTTTTCCATCTCGCCGCCGGTCCCCACGTTGTAGATCTCGCCGATCTGCCCGCGGTGCAGCACCAGGTCAATCCCCTCGCAGTGGTCCAGCACGTGCTGGTAATCGCGGCGCTGCTTGCCGTCACCGTAAACCGGCAGCGACAGGTCATCAATCGCGTTGGTGACGAAGAGCGGGATCACCTTCTCGGGGTACTGGTAGGGCCCGATGTTGTTGGCCCCGCGGGTGATGGTGACAGGCAGGCCGTAGGTGACGTGGTAGGCGACCGCCATCAGGT
>DAOUAT010000204.1:0-7065 GCA_034433275.1 Anaerolineae bacterium | reverse complement strand
GTAGGTCGGACCCTGGCAGGGAGGGGGAGAGATTCACCCTCCGCCTCTTCAACCCCGACGGGAGCGAGTTCGAGATCAGCGGCAACGGGCTGCGCATCTTCGCCCGCTACCTGTGGGATCGCATGCTGCCGGCCGGGCCGGAGTTCGCCATCGAGACCCCGGCCGGCCCGGTGACCGCGCACGTCTTGGACGCGGCCGGCGAGCGCATTGCGATGGATCTGGGACGCTTGTCGTTCCGCAGCGACGAGATTGGGCTGACCGGGCCAACGCGTGAAGTGATCGAGGAGGAAGTTGAGGTCGCAGGCCAAAGGCTGCGCATCACTGCGGCCACCATCGGCAACCCGCACTGCGTAGTGTTTGTGGAAAACCAGACCTGTCAGGTCTCCGAAGACCTGACAGGTCTCGTCACGCTTGCGCACACGATCGGCCCAGAGCTGGAACGCTTGCCGCTCTACCCGCAGCGCACCAATGTCCAATTCGTGCGCGTAGCCGACCAACACACACTCGACATCGCGATCTGGGAACGCGGCGTTGGCTACACGTTAGCATCCGGCACATCGAGCTGCGCGGCCGCGGGCGCGGCCATCCGCACCGGCCGCTGCGCCAGCCCGGTCACGGTGCGCATGCCCGGCGGCGAGATGCTGGTCGAGGTGGCCGACGACTGGTCGGTGCGGTTGACCGGAGCGGTGACGTTTGTGTGCGCAGGCATGGTGGTGATTACGTGATTACGTGACAACGTGATCACGCCTCACGTATCACGCACCACGCCTTACGCCCGCTTCACCCGCACCTGACTCATGCAGACCATCGCCAGGATCAGAAACAGCGCGGTGAAGGGCCAGATCGCCCGGTAATTGGTCAGATCCACCAGCGCGCCGCCCACGATGGGACCGGTGATGGCCGCGGCCGATGAGGCAAAGTAGTAGAGCCCGGTGTACGCGCCGATGCGGCCCGACTTGGACAGGTCGTACACCATGGGCAGCGAGTTGATGTTCACCAGCGCCCAGAAACCGCCCATCACCGCCAGCAGGACCAGCAGCGCGGTTTGGCTGCGCATGAAAAACGCCAGCAGCGTGCCGGCCGCCATCCCCGCCAGGCCGACCAGGATCGTCGGTTTGCGGCCCACCCGGGTGGCGATGAGGCCGCTGGGGATCGAGAACAGGATCAACATCGCGGCGAACGCGGTCAGCATTTGCGTGCCCGTGCCCACCGGCACACCCAGGATCTCGCGCGCGTACAGCGTGAAGAAGGCCTCGGTCGCGTTCCAGCCCACAAACCAGCAAAAGATGGCGCCCAGCAGGAACAGACCGCTGCGGTCGCGATCGGTCGCCACTTGTTGGATGTTCTGCCACAGCGTCGGTTCCTGCGCGGCCTGGGCCGGCGGGGCCACCGGCGGATCCTCGACCCGCCACAGCACGATGGCGATGGCGATCAGCATCACCGCGGCGCCGAAGATGAACGGGATGGGCACACCGATCTTGTAAAGCGCGCCGCCGGCGAACAGCGCGATCGCGCCGCCCACCCCGCCCATCAGGTTGATCACGCCGTTGGCCTTGCTGCGCTCGGCCGGCTTGAACAGGTCGCCCAGGAACGCGATGGTGGGTGAGCGAAACAGCGCCATGGCCAGGTTCGTCCCCAGGATCGCCAGCGCGATCAGCACGAAGTTCTCGCGCACGAACGGCACCAGGATGAAGAACACGGCCGCCAGCGGCGCGCCGACCATCAACCACGGCTTGCGCCGGCCAAACCGGGTGTGCGTGCGGTCCGAGCGGCTGCCCACCCAGGGTTGGAAGAACATGTTAATGATGTTGTCCCAGGTCAGGATGAACCCGACCACCGCCGCGCTGAGGCCGAGGTCGGCCAACATGGGCGGGATGAGGCTGTTGAACAGCGGCCAGATGATGCTGATGCCAAAGAAGCCAAAACCGAGGATGAAGGTGTTGCGCCAGGGAAAAGGTCGTTCAGCCATGATGAGGTTCCTTTCTTCGTTGAAGATGAATCGGCGAAAGACACAGTGCGTATCTTACCACAGCTTGACTGTACCGCAATCCGCTGGATTGCGCCAACACAATCCAGCGGATTGTGTTACAACGCCGGCCGCGCGCGCCACCACAGCCAGATCGTCTGCGCCAACGTGGCGACGACCATCCCGGCCAGGCCCACGTAGAGGCCGCTGATCCCGCCCCAGGCCACCCCGGCGAACAGCACGGCCGCGCTGGTCGCCAGGAAGATCGCCACCGATTCGGTGATGCCGCGGGTGCGCCGGCTGTGCAGGATCGCACCCTGGTGCCAACTTTGCAGCGTGCTGAGCGCGGGCATGGGCAGCGCCACCCACAGGCCCAGCCGCGCCATGGCTGCCAGTTCCGGCGGCAGGGCCGAGAGTCCCTGGAACCAGAACCGGCTGAGCGGTGTGGCCGCCACGAGCGCCAACAGGGCTGTGGTGCCCAACGCCAGCAGCAACGTGAAACGGCGCAGCGCCGGCCGCGCCCCCGGCTCATCCAGCAGCGCCACCACCACCTCGTTGAACGCAATGCCCAGCCCACGCGACATGAAGACCAGGCCCGTGACCACCGGCCAAACGGCCAGCGAAGTCAGCGCTTGCGGCATCCGGCTCAGTGCGGCGCTGCCGATGGGCTGGGCCAGCAGCGTCAACAGCGACGTGAACACCAACGGGATGTAAAACGCGAAGAACGCGGCGTAGGTCAGCGGCGGCTGGACCGGCGACTGCGCACGCAGCTCATCCCGCAGCACCGGCCGCACCCGGATCCCGGCGAAGATCGCCTCGGACACCACGCCGGCAGCCACCGCGGCTGTCGCCACCACGATGCCGGGGATCGTCCCCACGGCCAGACCGATGAGCAGCACCGCCAGATCCGCGGTCAGCCGGATGGCAGTGCCCACCCCCACCGAGCGCGAGTGGCCGAACCGGATCAGCGCCCCCTGGTTGAAGCGCCGATATGCGATGGCCCACGTCCACGGGGTCATGATCATCAGCCCGATGCGCGCCGGCTCGATGATCGCCTCCGGCACGCCCAGGATGCCGCGTGCCACCACGTAGTACAGCGGCGTGAACGCGACCAGCACGTGCAGGCCGGTCAAGAGCGCGCCCGCGGCCATCATGTAGTGCCAGATCTTGCGGTACGAGGCCCAGTCTTTGCTAAGGGCCGTGGATGCGGCCAGCAGCATGATGATGGGCGACTCGATGATCAGTGCCAGCGGGAACACGACGCCCCCGTACGCGGCCAGGTTGATCTCCGGCTCGGCCAGGCGCGCGACCACCGCGCTCAAGGCGGGCAGCTCCGCGCCCATCAGCAGCCAACTGGCAGCCAGCGGCCACCAGGTGCAAGCGATGCGGGCGAGGGTCAAAGGAGGGGATGAACGGGATGCCGTCAATGATGTGCTCATATCACGCGCCATTGTACCCCAAGCAAGCCAGAGTGCAAGGGAAGGCTTCATAGACTCCCCACAGCGTCTTCACGACTTCTTCACACGCGTCTGAGATGATCCTCCTCGCTACGATAAGGGGTTGCAGACCCCTGGGGAGCATCGCGCAATAAGAGGGGCACATGACAAACAAACGTCCATCGAAGCGCCGCCGTCAGCCGTGGTGGCTGATTGCTGCGGTGGTCGTCATCGCGGCTGCGGCCGGCGGGTGGTATCTCATCCAACAAGGCCAGGCAAAGCAGGCAGCGCCGGCCGAGCAGACCGTGAAAACCGCCCGGGTCCGCACCGGCGACATCGTCATCACCGCCAACGGCTCGGGCAACCTGCTGCCGGCCACGCAGCTCTCGCTGGCGTTCCGTTCCGGCGGGGTGTTAGCCGAGCTGCCGGTGGCCGTGGGCCAACACGTGGCGGACGGCGAGGCCCTGGCGCGGCTGGACGATGCCGATGCCCGCGCCCAGGTGGCCCAGGCGGAGGTGAACCTGCGGCTGGCTGAGCTGAAGCTGGCGAACCTGGCCAAGGGCGCAGATGCGACCGCGCTGGCCGCGGCGCGCGCCGGCCTGGCCGCGGCCGAGGCCGACCTGGCCCGGCTGCAGACGCCGCCGACCGAGGCCGAGCTGACCGCCGCGCGGCAAAACCTGGCCAGCGCCCAGGCCGCGCTCGTGCGCCTGCAGGCCGGCCCCACCGCCGAAGAGATCGCCATCGCCCAGGCCGCCCTGCAAGCAGCCGAGATCAACGTGCAGAACGCGCAGGCCGCCTACGACAGGGCCGGGCAGAACCCGGCCTCGGCGCAGGCGGTCGCGCTGTGGCAGGCCACCACCGCCTACGAGAAGGCCCAGGCCACCTACACGCAAAAGCTGGCCCCGGCCAGCAGCGATCAGATCGCCGCGGCCCGGGCCAAAGTTGCGCAGGCGCAGGGCCAGCTCGACAGCCTGCTGGCCGGAGCCAGCGCCACCGCGGTCGCCGCGGCCGAGGCCAAACTGGCCCAGGCGCATGCGCAGCTTGACAACCTGCTGGCCGGCGTCTCCCCGGAGGATCGCGAGGTCGCCGAGCTGGGGGTCAAGCTGGCCGAGTTGAGCCTGGCCAACGCCCAGCGCCAACTGGCGAACACCGTGCTGACCGCGCCGATCGCGGGCGTCGTCACCGAGGTGCGGGCGCGCGCCGGCGAGGCGGTGGGCGGCACCCCACTTATCGTGCTGGCCGACCTGGGCGCGCCGCTGGTGCGCTTCTGGGTTGAGGAGGCCGACCTGCTGAGCGTGGCGCCCGGCAACCCGGTCAAGGTGGTCTTCGAGGCGCTGCCCGACCTCACCTTCAACGGGCAGATCGTGCGCGTGGACCCGGCGCTGGTCACGGTGAGCAACACCCCGGCCGTGCAAGCCTGGGCCAGCATTGACCTGGCGCAGCACCCGGTCACGCTGCTGTCCGGCATGACGGCCGAGGTGGAAGTGGTGGCCGGTGAGGCCAAGGGCGCGCTGCTGGCGCCGGTGCAGGCGGTGCGTGAGCTGGCGCCCGGCGCCTACGCGGTCTTCGTGGTGGAGGCCGATGGCTCCCTGGCGCTGCGGCCCGTCACCGTGGGGCTGCGCGATTTCGCCAACGCGGAGATCCTGTCCGGCCTCCAGCGTGGGGACGTGGTCAGCACCGGCACGGTGGCGACGGAATGAGGCCGCATGAACGCTAACGGCAACGTGATCGAGACCATCGGCCTGATGCGCGTCTACGGCAGCGGGGATGCCGAGGTGTACGCCCTGGCCGGCCTGGACTTCCAGGTGCGCCGCGGGGAGTTCGTCGCGGTGATGGGCCCCTCCGGCTCCGGCAAATCCACCCTGATGAACATCCTGGGCTGCCTGGATCGGCCCACGTCCGGCCAGTACATCCTGGATGGCGAAGATATCAGCGAGTTGGACCGGGACGAGCTGGCCGCGGTGCGCAACCGCAAGATCGGCTTCGTGTTTCAGTCGTACAACCTGCTGCCCCGGCTGACTGCGGTGAAAAACGTCATGCTGCCCCTGGCCTACAACCATGAGGAGCGTCCCAGCCAGGACGAGCGTTACGACCGGGCCGTGGCCGCACTGGAGGCGGTGGGATTGGCCGACCGGCTGCACCACCGGCCCAACCAGATGTCGGGCGGCCAACAGCAGCGGGTTGCCATCGCGCGGGCGCTGGTGAATCGGCCCGCTCTCATCCTGGCCGACGAACCGACCGGCAACCTGGACACCCGCTCCAGCGTCGAGATCATGGGGCTGCTGCACCGGCTGCACGAGAGCGGGGCCACGATTGTCATGGTGACGCACGAGCCGGACATCGCGGCCCGTGCCGAGCGGATCGTGTGTGTGCGGGATGGTCGGATCCTGCCGGCGGGCGCTGGCTCGTGCCTGGAACGAGGGGAAGCAGGATGACCTTCACCGAAACCTTCAAGATGGCGCTGGAGGGCCTGGCGCTGAACCGGGTGCGCTCCTTCCTGACGACCCTGGGCGTGATCATCGGCGTGGCGTCGGTGATCGTGATGCTGGCCGTCAGCGCAGGCGCGGAGGAAGCCATTGCCGAGCAAATCAACGCGCTGGGTGCGAACCTGCTGATCGTGTCGCCCGCGCGCGGCCAGCCCGGCGCGGCGCGCGCGCTGGTCTACCCGGACGCCGAGGCGATCAAAGCGACCGTGCGCAACATTGACGGCGTGTCGGCCGAGCAGCAGAGTCAGCAGGATGTGCGCGCAGGCGCGACCACGTTAGAGGGCCTCAGCATCCTGGGCGTCACCGCGGATTTCCCCGCCGTGCGCGATTACGCCGTGGCCGACGGCCGCTTCTTCACCGCGGACGAAAACGACCGCAAAGCCAAGATCGCAGTGCTGGGCTACGGCATCGCGCAGGACCTGTTCGGGGCCGAGAACCCCATCGGCCAGCAGATCACCGTGGGGACCACCCGGTTGACGGTGATCGGCGTGATGGCGCAGAAAGGGGTTGTGGCCGACATTGACTACGATGGCCGGGTGTACCTGCCCATCACGGTGGTGTTTCAGAAGTTCGCGATGCAGCAGGTCGGCAGCGACCGGGTGCGCACCATTTACGTCAAAGTGCAAGACCAGGCCGCGCTGGAGGCCGTTGCCCAGCAGATCACGACGCTGCTGGCCGCGCGGCACGACGTGGACCCGGCCCGGCCCGACTTCACGGTGCAGACCCAGCAGGACATCATCAACACCCAGGAAGCGACCACGGCCGCGTTCCGTGACCTGCTGGCGTGGGTGGCCGGCGTCTCGCTGCTGGTGGGCGGCATCGGCATCATGAACATCATGCTGGTCTCAGTGACCGAGCGCACCCGGGAGATCGGCCTGCGCCAGGCGTTGGGCGCGCGGCCGGGCGATGTGCTGCTCCAGTTCCTGTTGGAAGCCGTCACCCTGAGCCTGGCCGGCGGCCTGATCGGCGTGCTGGTCGGCGTGGGGGGCGCGGAACTGTTCGGCCGGCTGGGCGAGATGCGCACGGCCCTGGTGCCCGCGTCCATCCCGCTGGCCTTCGCCGCGGCCGCGGCCGTGGGCATCTTCTTCGGTTACTATCCGGCGGTGAAAGCCGCACAACTGGATCCTATCGAAGCGCTGCGGCGCGAATAAATCGAAGCGGCGGACAAACCAGGTTT
>DAOUAT010000203.1:0-3938 GCA_034433275.1 Anaerolineae bacterium | reverse complement strand
GCGCAGAGTCAAGCGGAGATTACACGCGCAGGCTGTTCAGTTTGCAGACACGGGTTTGAATGGTGCTCCCGTCAACGCCTCCGAGACCGCCCACAGCTGCGCGGCAACCTCCTGGTCGTGCGAGCGACGGCTGGACGTGGCTTTCTTCGGGAAGCCGCTCTGCCCCAGCCAGCCGTCCGGCCCGATGTAGTCGCCCCCGCGCACGTCCGGCGCGGTTGCGGCATAAACTTCGGGCAGCGCGCCCATCGCGGCGCTCTGCGCGAAGCGCCGGTTGGCGAATGCCATCAGCCGCTGGCCCAGGGCTGAGCCGGCCATCTCCGGTCCCACGGTCTGGAGGTTGGTGGCCGCGTAGCCAGGGTGCGCCGCGACGCTGATGATCTGGCTGCCGGCCGCGGCCAGCCGGCGTTGCAGCTCGTAGGCGAAGAGTAGGTTCGCCAGCTTGCTTTGCCCGTAGGCCGACCAGGGCTGGTAGCCGCGTTCGCCTTGCAGGTCCGCGAAGTTGATGCGGCCCAAGATGTGCATGCCGCTGCTGACCGTCACAACGCGCGCGCCGGATGTCTGCTCCAAAATGGGCAGCAGCAGGCCGGTGAGCGCGAAGTGGCCGAGGTGATTCGTGCCGAATTGCATCTCGAAGCCGTCAGCCGTGGCGCGCCGCGGGATCGCCATCACGCCCGCGTTGTTGAGCAAAATGTCCAGCCGGTCGTGATCCTGTGCGAACGCGGCCGCAGCATCCTGGATCGCGGCCAGGCTGGCCAGGTCGAGCGGTAGGAGCTCAAGCTGTGCGGCCGGCACGGCGCGGCGGATCTCGGCGGCCGCGCGCTCGCCCCTGGCCGGATCGCGCACCGCCATGATCACCCGCGCGCCGCGGCCGGCCAGCAATTTTGCCGCTTCGAAGCCCAAGCCGCTGTTGGCGCCGGTGATCAGCACGGTTTTGCCGGTCTGCGGGGGGATGTGCCCCTCGATCCAACGATCGTAGTTGTTCATATGGGTTGTTCCTCAGTCTTTTGTTTGGACAAGTGTTGTCCCTGTGTCCGTTATTGAACCTTCCTTCACACGCGGTGTCAGTAAGCAAGCACGCCGCCCGCTGCAACTTTCGACCACGTCGCTCGTAACGTATAATACATCCGACACTTCACCATTACAGGAGGACTATCATGACCGGTTTTCTGGTTACATGGCTTGTCACCACCGTCAGCCTCTTCATCATCTCCCGGCTGAAGCTGGGCATTGACATCAAGGATCTCGGCACGACCGCGGTGGCCGCGCTGGTGCTGGGGCTGCTCAACGCGGTGGTGCGACCCGTCCTGGCGTTTTTCTCGCTGCCCGTCACCATCCTGACGCTGGGCCTGTTCGCGTTGGTGTTGAACGCGTTGATGATCATGCTGATGGCCGCGCTGGTGAAGGGCGTGCGCCTGCAGAACGGCTTTTGGAGCGCGCTGCTGGGATCTATCGTGCTCAGCGCCCTGAACTGGCTGATCTTCGCCATCATCAAGTAACGGAGGCACATGAAAAATGCTTGCCGGAGGTGATGAACATCTGCTATAATCTCAAGCAGGAGTTTGACAGACGACTTGAGGAGATTCGGCATGAAGACGCTGATGGTAACCTATCCCAATGACTTTGAACTCGCGGTCTCCACAACAGCCGAGGAGTTTGAAGCGCAAGTGCGCCTGATGGCTGCGCTGAAAATGTTCGAGTTAGGTAAACTGTCTTCCGGCAAAGCTGCGGAGTTGGCGGGTATGTCACGTGTTGAGTTCTTTGAGATGTGCGGCCGCTATCGGGTGTCTATCCTGAACTACGATCCTGAAGACCTTGAAAGCGAAATCCGGGCAGACTTGGAAACGCTGCGTTCGGTGCCATCATGAGCGTCGTGTCGAACACCGGGCCACTCATTGCACTGGCGAAGGCTGATCGCCTGGCCTTGTTACAGCAGCTTTTTGGTGAGGTTCTGAAGGGCAGGGCGTCGGGCTGCTCAACAACTCGGGGTAAGGATCGCCGGTATTGCAGGCATAATGATTCAAGCGAGTAAAACCGGTCTGATCGCGTCTGTGCGCGAAGAATTAGAAACGATTCGTCAGCGGGGCTATTGGCTGTCAGATGAGCTGATTGAAACGGCGGCCAGGTTAGCGGGGGAGTAAGGCCAATGAAAAGCTGCCGCAAGGAACTCTGGTTCAACATCCCCGGCCGCCGGGGGTTCATCAACATCACGCCGCAGGTGGAGGCCGCGCTGCGCGAAAGTGGCGTGACAGAGGGCCTGTGCCTGGTGAACGCGATGCACATCACGGCATCGGTGTTCATCAACGACGACGAAGATGGCCTGCACCACGATTACGAGCTCTGGCTGGAGCGGCTGGCGCCCCACGAGCCGGTGAGCGGCTACTGGCACAACCGCACCGGCGAGGACAACGCGGACGCGCACATGAAGCGCCAGATCATGGGCCGCGAGGTCATCGTGGCGGTCACCGGCGGCCGGCTGGACCTCGGGCCGTGGGAGCAGATCTTCTACGGCGAGTTCGACGGCGGCCGGCGCAAACGGGTGCTGGTGAAGATCATCGGGGAGTAGGCGGCAGGGGAGACACGGAGCAAGGGAGACAGGGAGAGAACCTGCCTGGCGCACAGAGCGGTGCGCCAGGCAGGTTTTTGTCTGCGCGCCGGTCACGCGCCTGCCGGCCCGAGATAGCGGCTGAACCACGCGGCGATGATCTCGCCCGCGTAGTGTGCGTCGGCCTCGTCCAGCAGGAGGTGATCGCCACGATCCAGGGCAACCAGGCTCTTCGGCTGTTGGGCGAGGGCAAAGATGCGCTCCGCGTGCGCGATGGGCACGGTGTCGTCGGCAGGCGCGTGGAGGATGAGCAGCGGCCGGCCCAGGCTGCCGATGGTGTGGGCGAGCTGGTTCTCGCTCAGGTTTTCCAGGAACTGCCTGGTGATGCGGAAGGTGCGGCCCATGAGAGTCACTTCGGCGGCGTCACCTTCCCCGGCATCCGGGAGCCGGGCCGCGAAGAAGGCGCGCACGTGGCGCAGGTCAGAGGGCGCGGCGATGGTGACGACCCCGGCCACGGCGGGGAGCATGGCCGCCGCCTGCAGGACCGCGGCCCCGCCCAGCGAGTGGCCGATGAGCAGCCGCGGGGCCGCATAATCCCTTTCCAGGAAGCGGGCCGCGGCTGCCAGGTCAAGGACATTGGACGTAAAGTTGGTGTCTGCGAACTCGCCGGCGCTGTCGCCCAGGCCGGTGAAGTCGAAGCGCAGCACCCCGATCCCGGCGTCGGTTAACGCCAGGTCCAGGTAGGCGATGGATTTCAGGTTCTTGGTGCAGCCGAAGCAGTGCGCGAAGATGGCATAGGCCGCCGGCTGGCCGTCGTCCGGCAGGTCCAGCCGGCCCGCCAGGGGATAGCCCTGGCGGCCGGGGAAGCGGATGGGTTCGGATTTCATAGTGGGTTCTGCAAAAAGACTTCGGAAGCAGGGTTGACTTCCGAAGTCCGTTTGATAGTGGCTGATGGATAGCCTTATTGCTTCTCGTAGGGCACGCCGTCGGCAGCAGGCGCCGCGGCGCGGCCGACGAGGCCGGCCAACACGATCATGGTCACGATGTACGGCGCCATGAGCAGGAACTCGGACGGGATCGGTACGCGCAGGATTTGTAGCTTCACCTGTAAAGAATCCGCGAAGCCAAACAGCAACGACGCCAGGGCCGCGCCGATGGGGTTCCACTTACCGAAGATCATGGCCGCCAGGCCGATGAAGCCCTTGCCGGCTGTCATCACCTCATCGAAGCGACCGACCGAGCCGATGCCGAAGTAAGCGCCGCCGACGCCCGCGATGGCGCCGCCAAGGATGACGTTGATGTAGCGAATCCGAAAGACGTTTACACCCAGGGTGTCTGCTGCCTTCGGGTGTTCGCCCACGGCGCGGGTTCTCAGCCCCCACGGCGTGTAAAACAG
>DAOUAT010000202.1:0-3436 GCA_034433275.1 Anaerolineae bacterium | reverse complement strand
ACCGCGGCCAGGCCGGCCACGTGCGGGCTAGACATGGAGGTGCCGCTGTAGAGGTCGAACAGGCGGCCCGAGTTGCCGGGAGGCGCCACGCCGGCCAGGATGTCCTGCCCGGGGGCGATGAGGTCCGGCTTGAGCAGGTCGCCGCCACCCGCCAGCAGCGGGCCGCGCGAGGAGAAGGAGGCTGTGAACGGCGCAGGCTCCGTGTAGACGATCGTCGCCTGGTTAATTGTCGCCGTCGCGCCTGCGGTGGCTGCATACGCCTTCACGGCCGCGCGGTCGGTGGACTGCAGATGCACGGTCGGGACGAAATGGAAGTCGGCGTTCAAGGAACTTACACTGGTGTTGACCAGGATCATGCCCACGCCGCCGGCTTCCTGGACCGCCAGGCTCTTGTTGACGCGCGCGGTGACGCCGCGGTCGCAGAGCACGATCTTGCCTGCGACTTTGGCCGGGTCGAGGACGGGGGTGCCGCCGTTATCCACGGCCGCGTAGCACAAACGCACCATCGTCGGATCCGCGCCGGGCAGGCCGGCTGTCTCTGAGTCAATAAACGGCGCAGGGCCGACGGCCATCGCCACGGACGCACCGGTGTAGGTCACACCGTTGCCCAGGGTGACGCTGCCCGAACCGTTGCGGTTGTGCGTGCCCGCGGCCACGGTGGTGAGCCAGGGGCCGGGGTGCGCCACGGTGGAGGTCGTCGGGCCGCTGTTGCCGGCCGAGGCTGCCACGAAGACGCCCGCGTCCGCCGCGTACATGAACGCGATCTCCACCGGGTCGCGGAAGTTGGTGCGCGAGCCGCTGATGGAGAAGTTGATGACGTCTACGCCGTCTGCGACCGCCTGGTCAATGGCCGCCACGCTGTCGGAGCTGAAACACGAGCCGCCGCTGCCGGTCTGCCAGCAGACCTTGTAGGCCGCGATGCGCGCACGCGGCGCGATGCCGCTGATCTTGCCGAACACCGAGGCCGGACCGGTGGCCGGTACGCCCTCGTTACCGCCCGCGGTGGACGCGGTGTGGGTGCCGTGGCCGCCGAAGTCGCGCGGGGAGTTGTACTCCCATGGCAGCGTTGCATCAATGCCCGCGTTGCCGCCCCAGCCCGAGTTATAGTACTGCGCGCCGATCAGCTTCTGGTTGCACATCGAGGCGTTGAATTCCTCGCCGGGCACGCACTTGCCGTTCCAGCCGGGGATCTGCTGATAGGCCAGCTTGCCCTTGTCCTTGGGGTTCGCGCCCGGCCGCGGAGCGGTGCGGTCGGAGAAGCTCGGGTGCTCCGGCCAGATGCCGCCGTCCACGATGCCGATGATCACGTCCTCGCCCTTGTAGCCCAAGTTCCACAGGCCGCCGGAGGCGGTCAGGCCCAGGAAATCGGGGGTGCTGCTGGTGTCCAGCGTCATCAGGTAGTCTTTGGTCACGGCCACGACGTCCGGCAGGGCCGCGAGGGTGGCAGCCTGGGCCTCGGTCAGCTCGGCCGCGAAGCCGTTGTAGGTGTAGGCATAGTCGTATAGCTTCTTGCCGCCGCCGGCGCGGTTCAGCGCCTCATCGTGCTTGCCGTTCAGATAGCCCACGTACTTGACGACATGGGGATCCAGGGGATTGATCTTGGCGCCCTGGGCCGGTTTGGTGGCCTTGTAGCCGTTCACGTCCCCTTCGTACGCGACGACCGGCGCGCCCAGCATCTGGACGATGTAAACGCCGTTGCCCGCCTTTGCGGGCGCGGCGGCGGTCGGACCCTGGGCCGCGGCTGCGGGCAGCGCGGACACCAGCAAGATCAGCACGAGCATGGCAATGCTCAGCCTGGCCGAAGTACCTCGGTGCATGCGGTTTCCTCCTGTGTGATGATGGTCATGATTTGCCGTAAGTGTACGGTGCGATCGTGAATGGAGAGCGGTTTGCTTCGATATTGTGCGGCTCCTTGCAGTAGATAGCGGCCCTGCCGCCGATGGCTCTGGCGCGCCGGGGTCGCCGGGACAAGGTTCAGGATGCACCTAGTTTACACAGAAGCAGCAGGGCTGTCAATTCAGGGGCGGGGGCATCCAGTTGACGCAACGGCCCGAGTGCGCTATATTAAGCGCATCGCACGGCTGTCTATTCTGTCGCAAGTATTGTCGAGGCGTTCATGCCGAGCCTGGTCCCTGGTGAACCGTTACGTGTCTTGCTGGTGAGCTCTGATACCGAGCTATATCAGGCGCTGGGCGCCGCGTTGGCAGCCACGGCCGGAGAGCATCGCTATTTTTGGGTATCGCAGGCCGGCCTGGCCCTGACCCGCGGCCAGGGGCTGGCCCCCCACGTCATCCTGCTCGACACCGCCCTGGAAGCGGCCGATGCGCTGGTGGCGGAGCTGGTCGAGGGGATCCCCGAAGCCACGCTGCTGGCGCTGGTGCCCGAAGGCCCCGCAGGCGTCGCCAGCGCGCGGGATGCGTTGCTGGCGGGCGCGCGCGCGTTCCTCACCGTGCCGGTGCAGACGGCCGGCCTCAACGCGACCTTGCGTCAGACGCTGAGCCGCAGGGCTCCTGTGCCATCCGAGGACGAGCGCGCGCCGGCGGCCGGTCGCGTGGTGATCTTCTGTGGCCCCAAAGGCGGCACGGGCCGCACCACCCTGGCCATCAACACCGCGGTCAGCCTGTCCCGGCCCAACGACAAGGTGGTGCTGGTGGACGCGGACTACGCCGCGCCCGCGGTGGATGTGGCGCTGAACCTGCGCGGCCAGCGCGATATCCGCGATCTCATGCCTAAGCTGAGCCAACTGGACGCGGACCTGATCTCCGGCGTGCTGGCGGCCCATAGCACGGGCGTCAAGGTGCTGTTAGCCCCACCGCCGGACGCGGGCCAGCCCGCGCCCACGCTGCCCCAGGTGCAACAGGTGATCGCCTGGCTCCGGCGCATGTTCCCCTGGGTGCTGGTGGACCTGGGCCTGCCGCTCAACGAGGCCGCGTACGCGTTCCTGGACCTGGCAGACCGGGTCATCGTGTCGGTGCTGCCTGAGATGGTGGGGGTGCGCAACGCCCGGCTGATGATGGCGCAGTTCGATCAGCGGGGGTATCCGGCCGACAAGGTGTGGCCGCTGCTGAATCGCGAGGGGCTAGGCGGCGGCCTGGCGCGCTTCAACGTCGAGGCTGCCCTGGGCCGGCCCGTGCGCTTCACCGTCCCCAACGATCAGCTGCTGGCCACCGAGACCATCAATAGCGGCGTGCCCATGGTCATCGGCCACGGCCGCCGGCCGGTGGCCCGGGCCTACAAGATCTTGGCCGCCGAGCTGAGCGCGGATCGCGAGGCTGCCGCGGTCGCTGCTGCGGCAGCCGTGACCGCGGCCCCGGTCGCCGTGGCGAACGCCGCGCGCCCTTTGCCGCTCGTGGCCCGCCTCCGCGCCTTCTGGGGCGACGGCCGCCGTCGGCGGCCCTTTCTGGCTACAGCCGGGGCCATCGCGGTCGTGGTGCTG
>DAOUAT010000201.1:0-7974 GCA_034433275.1 Anaerolineae bacterium | reverse complement strand
AAACGGGTGCGCGCGGCCGCAAGATCGTTGCCCTGCTGCGCCAGGCTCCCCGCTTGCAGCGCGGCCACGCCGAGGTAGCTGTAGGCCTGGGCCAACAGGCGATATTGCTCGAGCTCAGCCAGCGGCGCCAACAGAGGCCGCACTGCTTGCTCCACCCGCGCGTACCAGGCCAGCGCCTGGGCGTCGTCCTCGGCCGTGCCCAGTTCGTAGTGCGCGGCCCCGCGCATCAGGTGCGCGCCCGCGGCCGCCAGGCGCGCGATCAACTCCATGTGCGTATCCCCATCGGCCAGCGCCAGGGCCAGGGCTTGCGCGTACGCGCCATCGGCCCGATCCAGGGGGCCATCAGCGGCCAGCCGCTCGGCCGGGGGCTGGGCCTGGGCGACCGCGGCCAGGCTGCTGCCCAGCACGATGTAGGCCCGGGGGTAGCGCGGGTTGCTGGCAATCGCCTGGGCCGCGGCGGCCTCGGCCTCGTCGTGGCGGTCCAGGAACAACGCCTGCCGGGCGATGAAGAAATACAGCGTCTCCTTGCCCTCGCCCTGCGCGGCCCAGCGGCCCAGGTCGGTTTCGGCGTGGCGGAAGGCGGCCAGCGCCCGTTCGTGCTGGCCGAGCAGATCAAGCTGAAGGCCGTTCACAAGGCGCAGTAGCGCCTCCGCGCGCAGGCCGATGCGGTCCGCCACCGCTTGCCGCGCCAGGCTGTCCGCGTTGGCCAGGTCAGCGGGCAAGGTCACGGGATCGCCCAGTCGGTAGCGGCCGATGGTCTCGCTGGCCTCCGGCCGCAAGCGTGAGGCGACGTAGAACTCCTGCACGAAGCGGCTGCCCGCGCCGCTGGGGTCCAGGTGGCCATAGACCACCACGTCCGCGCCCACCCGCTCGGCCAGGGCTGCGGCCGCGCGGCCGCGATCTTCCGGCGTCTCGCCGGGCACCGGGCCCAGTGTGACCCGCTTCTGATAGCGCGGCAGGCCATCGTGCCAGATCGCCACGGCCGGTGCGGCCGCGTCGGCGCTGCTGTTTGCGGTGCCCAGCGCCTCTGTCAGCCAGCGGTAGATCAGATCCCCATCGGCCGAGCGGCGCACCTGGCCGTCCTCGCCGATGACGCCGACGGGGGCGACAGCTACATTCATGGTGGATTTGGGATCCATCCGGGTGGGGCCGATGAAGTTGTAAGCCAGGAGCGCCAGGGCGACCATGAGCGCGGCGCCGGCGACGATGGTCAAGGCGCGCCGCCGGGCCTGGCCGCGCTCCTGCGGCTCGGCCTTGCGCCACAGGTCGCCGTCGGCCGCGCGCATGTAGAGCACTGGGGTGCCCCATTCGCCAGGATGACCGCCGGTGAACAGCGCCTTGCGCGCCTCGGCCAGCGCGGCGTCCACGGCCGAGCCGCCCGCCAGGGCGCCGTAGAAGGCGCGCACCAACGCCAGGGCTGCGTCGTCGCTGATCGCTTCGCGCATGGCGATGACGGCCGGGATGCCGCCGCGCACCAGCTTCTGCGCGACGCCGGAGTAATGGTCTTGCCCCGAGGTGACGGCCCCGCGGCACGCGTTGAGCAGCGCCAGGCGCAGCGAGCGATGGTCGCGCAGCAACGCGGCGAAGTACTGGCCGCTCACCGCCTGGGCGCGGCCATCTTCCCCTTGCAACAGCAGCACGCTGTCGTTGGCGGCCGGATCGAAGTCACCGTGGCCCAGGAAGTGCAGGATGTGGTATTCCTGGCGCAGCAGTTGGCTCTGGAGCACGGTGACCGATGGGGTCTCAAGGCGATCCACCGCCACGGCCCCGCGGGCCTCCAGCTCGCTCAGGCCGGCTTTAAGATTCGCCCACTCGCGTTCCACGTCCAACGGCGGGAAGCCGGCCGGGCTGGCGATGACGGCCAGCACCCGCAGTCGAGGCTGGGCATCGAGATCGCGCGCGGGTTCGGGCAGATCGAGGTAGCGCACCAGGGGGGTTTCGCGGGAGAGCGCCAGGAAGTTGTCACGACTGCTGTCGTAGAGCAGTTCCCACGGAAGATTGGCCAGTTCGGGCACGTCGCCCAGGCGCAGGCGGATGCGCAGGCCCTTGCGTAGCCGGCCGGCCTCGTCCATGCTCCGCCGGAGGCAGCTCAACACTTCGCCCTGGAAGACGGCGTCGAAGAGGTGCGCGCCGATGACCTGAGATTCGCCCTCCCCACCTGGGACGCCGAGGAAACCCGCCAACAGGATATCGTCAGCGCGCGCCTCGCCCGCGGGTGAACTCAAGACCTCGGCCCGATAGCCTGTCCCTCGCGGCTCGATCGCCAGATCGAAGTTTAGATAGCCGGCATCTGACATGATCGTCTCCCGGCTTGATTGTAAACCAAGTACTAGTTCAGTGCAAATAAGACACAACACAGAAGCACAAGGGGTTTCTTGTGGAGCAAATTCATTGCTGCGGAGCTACCTCTCGCCACACGGCTTCCGTGATCAAATCCACTTCCAACGCATCCAGGACGCGCCGCATAGGGATGAAATAGGATGCGCCGCCACCGCTGGCGAAGCCCAGGCCGAGCGCGTAGTTGCTGTCGTCCAGCAGCACTGCGCCCGAATCGCCCGCTTGCAGCAGATCGGTGGTCACGATGAGGTCGTCAAAAGGCAGCGCCACCTGGCCGGGCAGCGTAATGGACGCGCTCACGCGGAGGACCCGCCCCTCGACCGGGCCGCTGGTCCGGCCGACAGCCACGACGCGTTGACCGGGCCGCGCCGGCCGCACGCCTGCCAGATAGCCGCGGCCGCGCACCTGGGGCGATACGTCGGCCAGGTCCAGCACGGTCGCGATGGCCGCGGAGAGGTTGGTCATCCCAGCAGCGGCGTCACTGCTCATCTCACCCCAACGCGCCACCACGGCGATAACGTCGCTGGTCAGGTTGCCGCCATCACCCAGACCGGGCTGCACGACCAAGTCGCCAACCTGCATCACGTTGTTTGGCCCGGTCAAGCCACTGTAATCGCACAGCAGATAGATCGTGCTGGGATCGGCCCGGTCGCGCACCAGGCAGCCCAGCGTGGCAGCCGAGTTGACGGCAAAGTGGCCGATGCTGTCGCCCCCCAGGGCCGGCCGGGCGCGGCGCAGCGAGCCTGCCGCGGGTGGAGCCTGACCCGCGGGCGTCGCTGGCCGGTGGCGAGGCGCAGGGGCCTCAACCACCTCAGGTTCGGGCCGCGCCGCGATCTCAAACAGACGGCCATCGGCAGAGCGCATGAACAGGACCGGTATGCTCCACTCTTCAGCACTCCCCTCGGCAAAGAGCGCCTTGCGGCCCTCCACCACGGCGGCGTCCACCGGGGAACCGCCGGCCAGGGCCAGGTAAAACTCGTGCGCGAAGGCCAGGGACGCAGCGTCGGACACAGGCTCGCGCATGGCAACCACGGCCGGGATGCCGCTCTGCACCAGCCGCTGGGCCGAGCCCGCATAGGGGTTGGCCCCATCGGTCTGCGCGCCCTGGCAGGCGTTCAGCAGGGCCAGCCGCAGCGAGCGGTGGTCGCCCAGGATGGTGGCGAGGGCGCTGGCCCGCACGGTCCGCGCGTTGCCGCCGCTGTCGCCTAGCAGGAGCACGCCCTCCCCAGAGTCGGGATCGAACCCGCCGGGGCCCAGGAAGTGCAGGACATGGTAGGGCTGCCGGCGCAGCTCGCGTTGCAGCGCGTTCAGGGTAGGCTGATCCAGCCGATGTAGTTCGACGAGGCCCTGGGCTATCAGCTCGGCGAGGGCCTTCTCCAGGGCGGACCACTCGGCCTCAACATCCAGGGGCGGATAGCCTTTGGGGCTGGCGATCACCGCAAGGATGGCCAGAGGCGGCTTCACCGCCAGCGTTCGCGCCGGCTCCGGCAGCGCCAGATAGCGCACCACGGGGGTCTCAACCGAAAGGCCCAGGGCGCGGCCCCGGCTGGGGTCGTAGAGGCGTTCCCAGGGCAGTTCGGCCAGCTCCGGCGCGTCGTCCAACAGCAGCCGGATGCGCAAGCCTTTATCGTGGCGCTCGGCTGCATCCAGGCTGCGGCGATACGCGGTCAGCACCTCACCGATGAAGGCTGCCTCGAAGAGCGCGACGCCGGGGTCGGCCTGGCCCGGCGCGGATGGCGGCACGAACGGCTCATCGGCCTCGCCTACGGCGGATCGGAGCACCCGGGCCCGATACCCCGCGCCCAGCGGCTCAATGCTCAGGTCGAAGTTGTCGTAGCTACGCTGCGCCATGATCCCTCCTCCCGCTGCGATCAATGTCCAGCCGCAGGCGGCTCTCCTCCGCCGCCAGCGCTTCCAGGCGGCCTTCCAGCGCCCCGAGCCGGCCGGCCAGAATCCGCCGACGCAACCCCGCGGCCTGTTCCAACTCGCCGCGCACCTGCTCAAGTCGCCGCACCACCTGGGCGATCTCCGCCCGCACCGCAGCCTTACGCGCGATCAGCTCATCCCGGTTCACGGTGCAGCTCCGGCAGCAGATGCGCCAGGCCTTCCAGGAGCGCGCCCGCGTCGGCCTGGTCATTGTAAGCCTGAAACGATACGCGCACAAACGCCCCGCCGTTCCAGCGGACCAGCGGAACCTCGACCCGGTGCTCGTTGTAGAGCCGGGTTTTCAGGGTGTCCAGCTCGCACTCCGGCAACCGCGCCGCGAAGAACTGTGCGAACCAGACCTCACCCCCCTGCCCCCTCTCCTCAGAGGCGAGGGGGAGTCTGCCGCCCTCGCAGGGAGGGGGGTGGGGGGTGGGTGAACTATCCGCAGGGCAGATCGCCGCCAGCCCGGTCAGCCCCTCGATGCGCGCCCGCGTTTCGGCGGCCAGCGCATGACAACGGGCCCGCACCGCGTCCCAATCGTTCTCAGCCTGGAAACGGATCGCGGCGGGCACGGTGAGATACGCGGCCACGTCGCGCGTGCCCTGCCACTCGTGCCAGTCCACGAAACGCGACGGCCCCGGCTGCTCCGCCTCCCAGCCCCAACTGATCACCAGCGGCTCTAACCAGGCCTGGGCCTCGGGCCGGGCGTAGAGAAACGCCGCGCCCTTAGGTGCGCAGAGCCACTTGTGGCACGCGCCCGCGTAGATATCGGCCCCGACCTCGCCCAGGTTCAGCGGGATCTGCCCCGGCGCGTGCGCGCCGTCTACGATGGTCAGGATGCCCGCGGCCCGCGCTCGCCGGCAGATTTCGGCGGCGGGGAAGATCAGCGCGGTGGGGCTGGTGATGTGGCTGAGGATAATGACGCGGGTGCGCTCAGTGACGCCGGCCCAGAGGCGCTCGATGAAGTCGGCGTGGGTCGTCACCGGCAGCGGGATCGGCGTCTGGACGTAACGGGCGCCGGTCTGCCTGCAGATGTAGCGCCAGGTGCGATCCAGCGCGCCGTACTCGTGGTCGGTGGTCAGGATCTCGTCGCCGGGGCGGAGCCGGGCGGGGCAGTCAGGCCGCGCCAGGTTGCGGGCGACGGCGTTCAACGCGGTGGTCGGGTTCGGGAAGTAGACCAAGTCATCGGCTGCCGCGCCCAGGTAATCGGCCAGCGCGGCCCGGCTCTCGGCAAGCAGGCCCGTCACGCGGCGGCCCAGGAACGCGACCGGCTGCCGCTCCAGCTCGGCCTGCCAGCGCTGATAGGTCTCAAACACGGGTCGCGGGCACGCGCCGAAGGAGCCGTGGTTGAGGAAGTGGATGTCGGGATCCAGGAGAAAGGGAGATTTGTCCGTAGGCGTTCACTCCACCATCTTGGCAAACAGGTCATCCAGCGCGCGCTGCGGGTCGTCGCACAGCCCGCCGTGTACCGGTGACATCTGCAGCACCGTGTTGCGCGGGGAGGTGAGCCAGCGGAACCGTTCGGCCTGGCTCAGCGCGGCGATGGGGCCAGCGGTCGGATCGCCTGCGCAAACCGCCACGCAGAAATCGAGCTCGGCCTGGAGCGCCGCCAGGTCGGGCAGCGGGCCCAGGGCGGCCAACGGTTTCCGCCGCAGCAGCACCCGCGCGGCCAGGAAGCGCTGCGCCCGGCAGTAGAGGATCGCGCCGACATTGATGAACTCCTCGCGCTCGACGCGCGGCGCGATGCGCACGATGGCGTACTCAAACGAGTCGTGAGCGGGCACGCTCAGCCTCCTCCACGAACAAGGGCGCGGCCGCCAGGCGCGCGGCCAGCCAGTCAACATACGCCTGTCGGCCTGCCGCGGGCGTGGGGAAGGGCGTATTGCCCCGCAGCCAGTCGTCAGGGATCAGCTCACACACCGCGGTGATGACCTCCGGCGTCAACGTGGCCCGCAATGCTGCGTCGGCCACGGCCAGGGCGCCCGCGTAACGCAGCAGCGCGTGGTCGCGGATCAGCGTGAAGGGCGTCCGGCTGCGCGCCAGGTGATCGTTCCAGTCATGGTGGAAGTAGAGGCTGGCGCCGTGATCGATCAGCCAGAGCTGTCGCGCCTGGAGCAGGATGTTGATGTTACGCAGGGTCCGATCCACGTTGGTAACGTAGGCATCGAACCAGACGATGGCCGACGCCTCGGCCGGGCTTGGGGCCGGCTTCAGCACCGGGTTGTATTCCAGGGCGTAGGGCAAGAAGCGCAGGCCCAGGTTGAGGCCCACGCTGGCGTCCAACCGCTCGCGAATCTCGGCGTGTGGCTCGGCCGCGCCCAACCCCGGTTCGACGATGACGAAGGCCAGCTCAGGCACACGCAGGCCCAGGGCCCGGCCGATCTCGCCGGCGACCAGCTCGGCGATCAGCGCCTTGGGCCCCTGGGCCGCGCCCGCGAACTTCAGGACGTAAAGCGACTCGTCGTCCGCCTCGACCAGGGCCGGGACCGAGCCCCCCTGGCGAAACGGGGTGATATAACGGGTGGCTGTGACTGTACGAAGCATGATGGGCACCCAGTCAGGGCTGAGATCACTACCTGGCTAAGATCTTTCGACTCGGAGTCGAGGCTTTAGCCGGTCACTCGCCGTCGAGAAAGAAACCGGCTGAAGCCTCGACTCCAGAAAGGCCGCCTACACACCATATACTATTCTACCACAACCTGATACACGCCACCTCGCAAATCCACAACATACAGCTCACCCGCCTCATCTTCGCCGAACGAGCTGATGTTCAGCCCGCTTTCCAGCAGCAAGGCGCTGCGCCAACCGTCCCCGTCACGCGCCAGGCCCCAGATGTTACCGGAGCAGTAATCGCTGTAGAGATAGACGCCCGCCAGCGCCGGGAACTGCGAGCCACGATAAACGTAGCCACCGGTGACCGAGCAGCCGTTGCCCGCGTGTTCATAATCCACCACGGGGATCTCCAGCCCAGCCGGCGAGCAGGCCGCATCCCTGGGGAAGCAATGTGTGCCCTCCATGATCGGCCAGCCGAAGTTCAGGCCGCCTGGCGAACCGGCCGGGACAAAATGCACCTCTTCATAAACGTTCTGCCCCACGTCCGCGATCCACAGGTCGCCGGTGGCGCGGTCGAAGCTGTAGCGCCAGGGGTTGCGCAGGCCCACGGCCCACACTTCGTCGCGCACGTCGGCCCCGTTCCAGCCGGCATTGACCCACGGGTTATCCCCAGGCACCAAATAGGGTGCGGCGGGATTTGTTGTTACGTCAAGTCGCAGCATCTTCCCCAGCAGCGTATCGGGGTTCTGTCCGTTGCCGAAGCGGTCGTTGGCCGCGCCGCCGTCGCCTGTCCCGATCCAGAGATAGCCGCCGGGTCCGAAGGCCAACATGCCGCCGTTGTGGTTGGCGGCCGGTTGGTCAATCGCCAGGACGCGGAACTCGGAGCCGGGATCCGCACGGTCAGGATCGGCGGTCACCGCGAACCGGGCCACGATGGTCGCGCCGCGGCGGTCGGTGTAGTTGACGAAGAAGTGGCCGCTGGTCACGTAGTCCGGCGCGAAGGCCAGGCCCAGCAGCCCCTGCTCCGACCCGTTGCTGCTCACCCGGCCGCGGATGTCCAGGAAGGGAACCGAACGCAGGCCATCGGCGTCGAGAATGCGGATCAAGCCGGCCTTTTCCACCACGAACAGCCGGCCGCGGCCGTCACTTGCGTGCGTG
>DAOUAT010000200.1:0-5004 GCA_034433275.1 Anaerolineae bacterium | reverse complement strand
ACCCACCTGGATATCTTCCAGGAGTTGTTTGCGATGCTCCCGTTGCCAGCGACGCCGGGCAGCGCGTTCCGACATGATCAACCGGCGGCGCTTGCGGTCAACCTCAACGACCTTGACCGGTATCTTCTGGCCCACAAACGCTGCCAGCCGCGTCTTACGATCTTCCGCGGACATGTCGCGCGGGAGCGAGGAGAGATGCGAGGCCGGCACGAACCCCCGCAGCTTGCCAAAGATGACTTCGAGGCCACCGGCGTTGTGCCCGCTCACCTCAGCCTCGAACATCTCACTGTTTTCCATCATCTCCTGGGCGACCAGCCAGTCTTTTTCCTGAAACGCGCGCGACAGCGAGACGATCAGGTTCCCTTCCCGGTCCGATGGTTGCAAGATGTACACCGGCCAGGTTGTACCTTCCTGGATCTCCGCGAGGATATTCTTCTCGATCCGGCTCAAATCATTGGCCGGCACGATGGCCTCCCGCTTCAGACCCAGGTCAATGACGATCTCCTGAGGGCTGACCGAGATGATCGTCCCTTCGCGGATGTCACCGCGCTGCGGCATGTCATACCCTCCCTGGTCGAGGAGGGCTTGCATGGGATGGACCTCAGCCGGTGGTTTGGTGGGTGGCAAACTTGTAGACATAGGGAACGGAACCTCCGAACGATAGATTGATTGATTGCGTCTCTTGAGACCAGTGCCTCAAGGCGAAAAAACAGCCCGGCTGGCGCACTGATATTCTCGGTGGCAGTCGGGCCTCGGACCGCATTGAGCTTTGCACTCGCAATGCCTGGCCACGCACTGTGGCGCGCACGCCATCACGAGGATCGGGCCAGGCCACCCTGATATCCGTAGCCCAGCTTAGTGCCTAACGCGTTCAAAGGCGCGAGTCGGCCTTGCCATCCCCGCGCAGGTTCTATCGCCTTTCTGCGACGTAGTTATTATAAACGAAAGCTGCCGCGCTTGTCAACGCGCGGCAGCACAGAAAAATGATTAGGAGAAACCAACCGGGATCAACGGCCCAACTTGCTCTTGAACGCTTGATTTAGCGCCGGCAGCACCTCAAACAGGTCACCGACGACGCCGTAACGCGCCAGGCTAAAGATCGGCGCGTCCTTGTCCTTGTTGATGGCCACGATCACCTTGGCGCCGCTCATGCCGGCCAGGTGCTGGATGGCGCCAGAGATGCCTGCCGCCACATACAGGTCGGGCCGCACGGTCTTGCCGGTCTGGCCCACCTGGTGCGCATAGGGGATCCAGCCCGCATCCACTGCCGCGCGTGAGGCGCCCACGGCTGCGCCGAGGGTCCGGGCCAATTCACGGACAGGCGCGAAGCCCTCCGGCCCTTTTACTCCCCGGCCGGCGGAGACGATGATGCCAGCGTTCTCTACGCTCAGTTCGCCGGTTTCTGTAACCTCAAAGCTGAGGACCTCTTCCCCATCGGCCCCGGCCAGGTCAACCGCCAGGGACACGACCTCGCCGGAGCGGGCGGTGTTACGCTCAGGCAGCGGGAAGCTGCGCGCACGCACCGTGGCCATCTGCAGCGCGTCCCGAAAGACGATCGTAGTGACCATGTTGCCTGAGAAGACGGGCCGATCGGCCAGCAGCTTACCAGCGGCATCCAGGGCTAACCCCTGACAATCTGCGGCCAGGCCGAGACCCAACTCAGCCGCAGCCAAAGCGACCGCATCGCGCACGCCTGCAGTGGCGGGCGCAAGGACGATGCGCGGCTGCGCGGCTGCGATCGCGGCCTTGAGGGCTGCCGCGCAGACCCCGGTGCGGAACTGCGCCAACGCAGGCGCATCAGCCAGCAGGACGCGATCAGCGCCATAAGCGATGGCCTCTGCGGCGAGTGGCGCCACATCACCATGCCCCATGACCAGGGCAATGACCGGTGCGCCGAGCCCAGCGGCCAACTCCTGCGCCTTGCCCATGATCTCCCATGATACGGGCTTCGCACTGCCCTTGAAGTGATCAACGTAAACGAGAATAGCCATGTGTGTCCTCCGTCTTTCTCAGATCACCTTCTCTGCGATCAGCTTATCAGCCAGGATGGCAGCTTGTTCCGCAGCGGTCGCGCCCTGGATGAATTCGCACTTGCCGGTGCGCGCTGGCGGTTTGCGGAGGTTCGTCCACTTCAGGAGCGATGTCTCAGCGCCGATCCTGCTGCTGTCCAGGCCGGGCAGCCCCTTGACGCCGGTGGCAGGATACTGCATGCGCGAGGCCTTGCGGATCCCCATGAAATTGGGATAGCGCGGCTCGTTGATCTCCTTGCTGACCGAGAGCACGGCAGGCAGCTTCACCCGCACGGTCTGCATGCCCTCGTCCAGCGCGCGCAGCACCGTGGCAGCCTCTTCCGTCACATCGAGGATCTTGGCCACACCAGCGACAAACGGCACACCCAATATCGCTGCGACGCCGGGGCCAACCATGCCGCTGTTGCCATCCACCGACTGCTTGCCAGTGAGCACCAGGGTGACATCGTCCAGCTTACGAATGGCTTGGGCCAGGATGTGCGCAACGCCCCAGGCATCGCTGCCCTCAAAAGCCTCGTCCGAGAGGAGCACGGCCTCCTCGACGCCCATCGCGACAGCACGTTTCAGCGCTTCAGTCGCTTCTTCGCTGCCCAGGGTGATCACGGCTGCCTCGCCGTCGAAGCGCTCCTGCAATTGCAGCGCCTCTTCCACGGCAAACTCATCCCAAGGGTTGAGCACCATTGTCACCCCCAGGTCGCCTCCCACGTCCTGTGGCCGGACATCGGCCAACTGTTCGGTGTCGGGCGTCAGTTTGACACAAACGACGAACTTCATGCGGGTCCCTCCTTGTCAATGGTTGCAAGGTAACGGTGAACGACTCGATGACTTACCGGAGCGCCGTGCTTGTGACGCGCGGCGTCATGAGTATACCACAGCCTCGATACAGTGCGCAAAGTTAAAATCCAACCGAGATCGGGAATCAGGTTCGGTGGCTCACGGCCCCAACGGTCGTTTTCAGCCGCACGGGCCGAGCTCGCCGATCCGCTGCGGGCTGCCCAGGTGTTGCAGATCGGGCGCCAGCCGATAGATGCCCACCTCCAGGGTGTAGGGCGCGGGGCCGGGATCATCTGCGACCGTGAACTGGTGTACGTCGCGCAGCCTGTCGCCGGGCCGCCACAGGCTGGTGGGATAGTAGACGCCACCAGGCCGGTGGTCGCTCTGGCCGATCACCCGGCCCTCGGCGTTCACCAGGTGGACGAAGGTGGTGTAATCGTGCGCCAGCGCCGCCAGCGGCGACCAATCCAGGATCACTTCCTGGGCCTGCCCCGCGCTGATCGTCGCAGGCCGGGCCTCGTAGCCGACCAGGCGCACCTGCTCGCCGAAGATCGCGGCGCTGTCGTGGGCCAGCTTGCTCCCGGCTGCCGGGCCCAGCACCCGCACCAGGGCGCCGATCTGAGCGCCGTCGTCCGGGTTAACCGGCTCCAACGCGAACTTGACCTCCAGGCCGGGCATCGGCTTGATCAGGTAGACCGGCCGGCCCACCTGCAGCGCCCGCTCCGTCACCGCGACCACGTCCGACCACTGGGGGCCGGGCTGGATCAGCGGGAACAGGCCGGTCAGGTCGGCGCGGCGGCCTTCGACGTAGCGCAGATACCACTGGGGGACCATCTCATCCCGGTCGTTGGTGATCAGGATGGCGTCCTGGAGGATCGGCTGCGCCAGCACGCCGTCCCAGGCCGCGCGTGCCGTGCGGTCGGCGCGGCGATCCAGCCGGGCGAAGTTGGTCGCCAGCAGCCAGCCGGCCAGGGCCAAGAGCAGGGCGATCGTAAGGGCATTGACTGCTTTGGACAAGATATTTGCGCTTGTCACTCCGAGCGGGTCTGCCGGCTGAATCCCACTGCGGCGTGACACCAGCGAAGAGTCTCGTGCGCCACCGGTCGGGGTTGCTTCGCTGGAATCATGCCGCGGGGCAGCTTGACCTGCTGAACTGCTGCCTGGAGCCTCAGGAGACGCGATGCTCCGCTGGTCAGTTGCCGCGACGGAACTTGAACTGTCAACCCGCTCAGCATGACAGATGGGAGGTTTTTTGACTCCGCCGAGCAGCACCCGCCCACACCCCCACACCCCCACACCCATCCACAAAACCCAGATCAGATAGGCCGGAATGTAGAACACGAAAATATCGCCGATGGCGTAGAACGCGTTGAACAGCACAAAGGCGAGGAAGCTCAGACCGGTCAGCGCCAGGGTGCGGCGGTCGCGCCAGGCCAGCCAGGCGACGCCCAGCACGCCCAGCGCCACGCCGGGCCACGTCAGCTCACCGGCCAGCCGCGCCGCCAGATCGGCCAGCCACGGCCCGCGCGCCGCGCCCAGCGCCGACTGGAAGACGCTGCCGCTGATGTGCGCCAGGAAGCCGGCCACGGTCGGCTCGTACAGCGCCAACGTCTGCCCCGGCCCCAGAGCCACGGTGAAGTATGGCGCGCCCGGCGCGACCAGCGGGATGTACGCGTGGAGCAGTAACGGGGCCAGGAGGAGCGCGGCCGCGGTCAGTAGATGGGTATTTGCCCCCACAAAAAGCAAGCATCCTGAGCGGAGCCGGGGGAGGGCCCCCGGCGTAGTCGAAGGATGCGGCCTTATGCGATGACCGCTCCGCACCCTTCGACTACGGGCTGCGGCCCTCCGCTCAGGATGCTCCGCTTGAGTATTTTGGTGCGGTACGGTGGCCAAAAGGCCATGACAACTTCGCTCAGGATGCTCCGCTGTCCCTAAACGCCATTCCAGCCACAAAAACGCTGCCAGTCCGGGCAGCAGCAGCAGCGTCGTGCGGTGGTGCGCCAGGCTCAGCCCCACCAGGCCGGCGAGGAGGTAGAGGCGCGGCCAGCCCGGCCGGTCAGCCCAGGCCAGTGCGGCCAGCAGGATGGCGGCCACGAACGCGGCGTGCAGGGTGTAGACCTCGGCCACCACGGCCTGCGACCAGAAGGTGGGCGTGACCGCGAAGGCGGCCGCGGCGCACAGCGCGGCCAGGCGCTGCAGC
>DAOUAT010000199.1:0-2743 GCA_034433275.1 Anaerolineae bacterium | reverse complement strand
GTGCCCGTGCCCGTCGTCCCCGAGGTGTGCTGATGGACGCCAACGGCCTGCGCTTCTGGATGCTGGCGGATGCCGGCGACTGGCAGCCGGAGGGCGATCCGGCCCCGGTCTACTACGACGCGGGCCGCCAGGCCCTGCGCCTGGCCAGCCGCAGCGAGCGCACGCTGGACCTCCCGCCGCCGGGCCTCTCCCCCGCGCTGTCGGCCCTGGAGCTGACGCCGGCGGCCCGCGATGCTTTCGGCACGCGCGCCTGGTGGGATGCGGATCGCGGCCAGGTGGTGGCCACGGGCGCGTTGCCCGGTGTCGTGCCCATCTTCACCCCGCCGGCAGGTGAACGCCCCACCGACCTGGCCCTGGGCTACGATGGCGTGTTGTACATCGCGCTCAGCTCCGGCGCGGTGGCCGTGCAGGATCGCCGCGACCGCTGGGACCCGGCGCTGCTGCGCGCTGTGCCCGGCTTCGGCGCCTGGCGCATCGCGGCCGACCCGGCCGGCGGCGCCTGGCTGCTGGATCGGCCGCGGCGCCGCATTGCCCGGCTCCGCGGCTATCCGCTGCCGCGCCAGGCCGGCCGCGCTTACGGCCCCGGCGTCTTCCGGCCAGCCGAAGAGAACCCCGCGCCGCCTCACCTGGCCGTGTTCGAGGCGGCTGTCTGCCCGGACGACGAACTGCCCGCGGCCATCGCGTGCTCCCCCGGCGGTCGCGTCGCGGTGTTGTCGTGGACCGACCCCGGCGGGGTGGCTCCGCTGCGGGTGCTGGAACCGGGGGCGTCCGCGTTCTCCCCGCCGCACACCCTGCGCGGCGCGCCGCGCGCGTTCAGCGCGGCCTGGGCCGCCGAAGACCGGCTGGCCGTGCTCATCCCAGCCGCCCTGGCCGAGGCGCCGGTCTATCCTGTGCCGGACGGCGGGACGGGCGGCGAGCTGCTGCCGGTCGGCGACCTGTACCCGTTGCGCGATCACGACGGCGGGCCGTTCCTGCACGGCGTTGACCTGCCCCCGCACTACCCGATCATGACGCCCGCGGCCGGCGCATCGTCGCCGCTGCACCACCTGTCGCTGCCCGCCACGGCGAGCCGTGGGACCGCAGCGAGCCACCCTGATCGCCCCCTGGACAGCGGCCGCGCCGACACCGTCTGGCACCGGCTCTACATCGAGGCCGACATCCCGCCGAGCTGCGGCCTCCGGGTGTACCTGGCCGCGACCGATGAGGCCGCCCCGGCCATCGCGGCCGAGGACTGGCACGAGCATCGCTTTGGCGCCATCTTCGAGCGCGGGGCCCAGCGCGTCGCCGATCAGCGCGTCGATGATCGCACACCCCGCGGCGCATGGTCGTCACTGCCGTCGGAGCTGCCGTTTGCCGAACCCATGTTGGCCTGTCCGCCGGCGCCCGGCCGCGCCGGCCTGTTCACCGTGCTGATCCAGCGGCCTCACCGGCCGGTCAAGGCGCTGCGCGGCCGCTTCCTGCACGTCCGGGTCGAGCTCATCGGTGATGGCCGCGCCACGCCCGAATTGGCCGCCCTGCGCGCCTACGCACCCCGCTTCTCATACCGCGACCGCTACCTGCCCGGCCTGTACCGGGAGAGCCGTTTTGGCCCCGACGCAGATCAGCCCCTGCGCGGCGACCAGGCGGGCGGCGCGACCCCGGCCGACTTCCTGGAGCGGTTCCTGGCCAACTTTGAGGGCCTGCTGACGGGGTGGGAGGACCGCATCGCCGGCGCACACCTGCTCACCGACCCCGACGCCGCGCCCGCGGACGCCCTGGCCTGGCTCGGCGGCTGGATCGGTGTGGGGTTGGAGGCGGGGTTGTCGGAGGCGCAACGCCGGCGGATGCTGCGGGAGGCGCCGGCCCTCTATCGGGCGCGCGGCACGCTGGCGGGCCTCCGCCGCGCGCTGGACATCGCCACCGATGGCGCCGTGGCCCGCGGGGAGATCGTGGTGCTGGAGGACTTCCGCCTCCGCCGCACCTTCGCCACCATCCTGGGCGCCGATCTGGCCGACGAAGACGATCCGCTGCTGGGCGGCCTGGCGGTCTCGGGCAATTCCTTCGTGGGGGATACGCTGTTCCTGGGGGACGAAAACCGCAAGGAGTTCCTGGCGCTCTTCGGCCTGCAAGCCACGCGCACGCTGCGAGAACATTTCGCGGTGTCGGCCCTGTTCGATGAGCTGGCGCACCGCGTCACCGTGCTGGTGCACCAGGGTATCACGCCTAAGGACCTGGCGCTGGTGCGCCGCGTGGTGGAACAGGAGACGCCCGCCCACGTGGCCGCGCGCGTGCAGACCGCCAGCGACCGGTTCCTGGTCGGCCTGGCGTCGCTGGTGGATGTGGACACCTTCCTGGGCGTCAAGCCGGCGCCCGGCCCGGTGCGCGTGAACCGCAGCCAGATCGGCCTGCGCGACCTGGTGCAGCGGCCGGCCAGCCTGGACCCCCGGCTGGAAGGGGGCCGCTATGCCGCCGCTGGCGAGCGGCCACTGGCGTCGGTCAGCGGCCCGGAGCTCGTGGAGGCCGGCACAGCGTTCACGTTGGATGGCAGCGCCTCGCGGGCGGCGTACGGCAGGAAAATCGTGTTGTATGTTTGGAATTGGGTGCATTGAAAGGAGCATGAGTCATGGCTTTCTTCAAATTCGGCGTTCCCATTGAGACGAGAGATTCGGCTATCGCGGTCGAAATTGACCCCGCCAACCCGTTGCCGCCCGGCCAGCGTCGCTTCCAGCTCGTGGTCGTGGATGACTCGGGCAATGAATCGGCG
>DAOUAT010000198.1:0-3817 GCA_034433275.1 Anaerolineae bacterium | reverse complement strand
ATGGAAAAGAGTTTGTCGCCGGGACGCTCAGTGGCGGCTATCGGTGGGATGAACGCAGCCCTGGATGGCATCGAGGCCCTGATGGATGGCCGTTATCCCGGCAAGATCGTAATCTTCCCGCAAATCGCCAATCTGCCGTTGATGGGCCTGAGTGAGCTGCACGCGCGACTGCCCCAGGTAGCCGAGAAGCTGGGGCCGGGCAACGTGTGGACACCGGAAGCGGAAGCCGCGCTGATCGAGACGCTTTGGCAACCCTCTGTAGATACGCTTGACGCATAGAAGGACATGGCATGATCTACACTGTCACGCTCAACCCCGCGGTTGACCGCGAGCTCACTGTGCCCGCGATGGCGTTCGACACGGTTCTGCGCGCCAGTGAATTGCGCGTGGATGTCGGAGGCAAGGGCTTCAATGTCTCGCGCATGTTGATGTCACTCGGCACGGCCAGCACCGCGCTGGCGTTGGCCGGTGGGCACAACGGCAAGCAGTTGCAAGATGGGCTGGAGGCGTTGGGCATCCACACCGACTTCGTCTGGGTTCCCGGAGAGACGCGCGTCAACGTCAGCATCGTCACCACCGCGCACGACCGCTACCTGAAGGTCAATGAGGCGGGGCCGACCATCCGACCGGAGGAAGAGCGGGCGTTGGTTGAGAAGATCGCCGCGTTGGTGCGGCCGGGAGACTGGTGGGTGCTTTCGGGGAGCACGCCCCCGGGCGCCGCGCCGGATATTTACGGCCAGATCGTGAGAATCATCCAGGCGGGCGGTGGTCAAGCCATCCTGGACACCAGCGGCGAGGCGCTGCGCCACGGTTGCCTGGCCGCGCCCTACCTGGTCAAGCCCAACAGCGACGAGGCTCACGCGCTGACGGGCTTGCCGGCGGAGACCTTGTCACAGATCGAGGCTGCTGCGCACGCGGTGGCGAGGTTGGGCCCTCGGAACGTCGTCGTGTCCTTGGGCAAAAAGGGCTCGCTATTCACCGATGGCGCGGCTACGTGGCTGGCGACCGGCCCGGTCATCCAGGAGGGCAACCCCATCGGAGCAGGCGATTCGATGGTTGGCGGCCTGGTGTGGGGCCTCAGCCAAGGGCTGCCGCTGGATCAGGCGATGCGTTGGGCCAACGCGTGCGGCGCAGCCACGGCCAGCCAGGCCGGCACGACCGTGGGCTCGCGTCGTCAGGTGGAAGCTCTTCTGCCGCAGGTCACTCTGACCCGGCGATCCTGACAGAGGGAGATGCGTCATGTCACTGAATGTTACGACCGCGAAAACGTATGACCCCGCGCCGGGCGCCGTGTTTCAGGCGGCCCTGGGCGCTATCGTGGGATTGGAAGGCAAGGTGGTGCGCCAGGAGGGTGGCAAAGGCCAGATCGAAGCCACGTTCGACAAAAAGATCCTGGGCAAGGTGCTGGGCGACCGCACCCACATTGACGTCTCTGTGACGCAGGATGCCGAGGGTAAGAGTGTCGTGGCGGTTGACGCCTATCCCCTGGATGCCGTTGGCCGGCGGCTGATGTTCGGCGCACGTAAGGGTGTCACCGAAACGGTGGTATCGTGGTTTTTCGCGCACCTGGAGCATCGTTTGAGCTGACCCAGGCCGCCATCTGCGAAGCGCCTCGGTTGCCCCACAGCGCGTACGGGATGGCGGTGATGGGCTGGCCGGCGACCGTGCGGCCGCGCAGCGCCACGATGCCGCCCAGCAGCTCCGGCGCATACTCCGCCCGCAGGTCGACGGGGTCAATCTGCGCCGCGAACAGGTCTACGTCGGGGTTGTCGGGGCTTTCCAGGCAGTAGACCAGCGGCCCGCGCGTCAGCGCGACCCGGCCCGCGTGCCCGCGGGCGCGCGGCCCCGCCCGGCGCGCGCTGATGGGCAGCATGAACGCCAGCCGGATCTCATCGCCGGCCGTCCAGCGGCGGCGCAGCGTGACCCAGGCGGCCGCTCGCGGGTCGAACCCGCCGGTCGCCCGTTCAGGCGGCTGCGGAGGCGGCGGCAGCGGGATCGGCTGACCGTTCACCAGGATGTCCACGCGGCCGGCCGCCCATGAGGGCACGCGCAGGTGGATGCCGAACTCGGCCGGCCGCGCCGGCGCCAGGCGCACCACGACCTCCCCATCCCACGGCAAGCCTGAGACGATCTCGACCTCGACCGGCACGTCCAGATCCACCCGCGCCCGGTTGCCGATCCACTGGTGGATGAACAGGTCGCCCCCGTCAACTGCGTAGATGTGGCGCCCCAGGTCCGCCCAGGTGCGGGAAAGGTTGGAGGGGCAGCACGGCACCGCGTACCACGGCTGTCGCGTCACCCCGCCCCGGCAGGCCAGCGGGTTGTTGTAGAAGTAGGTGTCGCCGGCCAGCCCCATCCCCACGGCCGCGGCGTTGTAAAGCTGCCATTCCAACAGGTCGCTGTACTTCGCCTGGCCGGTCAGCAGCGCCATCTGCCAGCCCCAGAAGATGCTCGCCAGGGCCGCGCACGTCTCGGCGTAGGCGTATTCGGGGTCCAGCTCATCGTCCCGGCCGAAGCCCTCCAGCGCGGGCAGCGCGCCCAGGCCGCCGGTGATGTACGTGCGTCGGACGACCATGCGCTCCCAAGCCGCTTCCAGCGCGGGCAGCAAGCTGGCGTCCCCGTCGAGCCGGGCCAGCATGGCGATGGCCGTCTGGAGATAGCCGAAGCGCACCGCGTGCCCCACCGGCACGGTCTGCCGGCGGATGGCCGCGTGCTGCTGGAAGTACTTGCCCGACAGCGCGCTGGCCAGCCAGCGGAGCTGCACGGCGCGCGGCTGTTGCGCGATGTTGCCCGGCGGGACCCGATAGGGGACATAATCCGGGTGCGCGGCCAGGTACGCCTGCCTGTCCGCCGCAACCTCCCGGCCCCGGCCGGCCACGCTGCGCATCTGGCGCAGCAGTTTGAGGCCGAACAGGGGCGTCCGGCCGCGCTGCTCGATGAAGTGGCGCGCCAGGTCGCGATAGGGCGCGTGGCCGGTGGCGCGGTAGAGGCGGAGCAGCGCGATCTCGACCTCCTCGTGGCCCGGCGTCCGCTCCGGCCCCGCGCCGAGGAAGTCGCGCACCAGCAGGTCGGCGGCCTTGCGTGCGATGACCAGCAGGTCGGGCCGGCCGGTGGCCTCGAAATGGGACACCCCCGCCTCGATCAGGTGGCCGTGGCAGTAGAGCTCGTGCTCGATCTGCAGGTTGGCCCAGCGCACGGCCGGGAAGTGGATCTGGTTGTAGGTGAAGAGGTAGCCGTCGGCGGTTTGTGCGCGGCCGAGCAGTGCGATGAAGTCATCCACGCGTGCGGCCAATTGTGGGTCGGGCCGGTCGCGGTAGACCCGGCTGGCCGCGTCCAGCCATTTGTACGCGTCCGAGTCGGCGAAGAACCAGCCTTCGCGCCACCCCGTAAGCTCGCCGGCCGCGATGCGAAAGTTGGCGATGCACCCGCTGGCTTCCAATTGCTCCCACTGGTGGGCGATGGCGCGGGTCGCGTTGACCTCCAGGCGGGGCGACCAGAACGGGTCGTGGATGGTGACTTGCGCGGGGGAGAGCTCGTCCATCCGACCTCACAGCACCTGCGCCAGGTCCACCCCGCGCGCCGCGGCCCGCGCGGCGCGCCAGTCCGCGTCCGTGACCGGCGGGGGCAGCACCTCGGCCTCCGGCCGGCGCACCAGCCCCAGCGCATCCTCCGGGCAAACCGGCACGCAGACGCCGCACCCCACGCAGCGGACCGCATCCACCTGGACGACATCGGCCAGCGTCAAGGCCGAGAACGCGCACCGCTCGGTGCACGCGCCGCAGGCGTGACACGCGTCGGCGGCCACCTGGTTGACGAA
>DAOUAT010000197.1:0-20469 GCA_034433275.1 Anaerolineae bacterium | reverse complement strand
ATGAGGAACAGCGCCAGGGCCAGGGATGCGGCAGTGAATCCCCACAGCGGGTCGCGGCCCCCCAGGTAACCGACCCAGAAAACCAGCGCCAGGGCCAGCGCGGCCAGGCCGCCCAGGGCAAACCCGGCGGCCAGCGCCTTCTCCGGCGCACCGAAGACGCCCGGCAGCCGTTGGCCGAGCCAGGAGGCCAGCGGAACCGGTGCGGCCCCGGCCTTCTGCGCGGCCCACCGGCGGTTCAGCCAGGCCGCGCCGTAGCCGGCCAACAGCGCGGCGGCAAATACGGCCCAGACGATCGTGCGCTCCTGGCCGCGGAACAGCTTCCAGCCGGGCACGAACAGGTAGGCCACGAAGTACAGGCCCACGGATGCGCCGAAGGAGAGCAGGACCGCCAGCAACAGGCCCCAACCCAGGAAAGTGATGGTCCGCCGTGCCTGCGCGGGCTCATCCCGGTCGCGGCGCACCGTTAGCAACGCCAGGATGACCAGCCCCAACGGCAAGATGCCGAGGTAGAGCGCCGGGAATTGCCCGCCGATCTGCGGGTAAATGAGCTGGAGCAAATCGTAGGTGGTGAACCCTTGCCCCAGGGCCGCGAACCCCAGGCTGGCGCGTGTTGAGCGCGCCAGAAATTCCCCAGAGGGGATCACCTGCACGGCCGCGGCCGCCAACCCGATAGCTCCGAACAACGCCAGCAGCCCCAGCGGCCGACGCCAGGTTGGCCAACGCCAGGCCAGCGGCCGCGGACACAAGCGATACAGGCTGTAGGCCAGGCTGGCGTAGGCCACCAGCATCCCCGACTGCGGGTGGCCGGCCAGCAGCGCCACCCCCAAAACCAACGCGGCCGCGACGATCCAACGGCTGGCCGCCGCGTTGGCCCCGGTTTCCAGCCGGTTGGCGGCCACCTCCAACAGCAGCCAGATCAGCGGCAGCCAGACCACGGTCTCCAGGATCGCTAGTTGCAGCGGCGGATAGCTGGTGAGATACCCGCTGAAGGTGAAGATGATAGCGGCCGTGAGCCCGCCGGCGCGGCTGCGGGTCAACCGGCGCGCTAGCAGGTAGGTGAAAATGGCGGCCAGGGGGTAGTGCGCCAGCGCCTCCCACTCCAGCGCACGATAGAAGAAGCCCTTGAGCGACGTCAGGAACATCGTTACCAGGCTGAGGGGATAAAACACAGCGGCCTGAACGTCGGCCAGAAACGGATGGCCGGCGAAGGTGTAGGGGTTCCACAGCGGAAGCTCACCGTTCTGCAGCCGCGCGGCTTCATACCGGGCGAACGCGTAGAACTGATCCGTGAAGTCGCCGGCTGCGAAGGCCCACCGGTCGGCCGGCGCGGGCGTCAGATCGCGCCAGAAGAAGAGCAGGCACAGGCCGAGCAACAGGAGGCTGTCAACCCAATAGCTGCGTTTGGCGCGCATCAGAACCTCAGCGAGCGAGTGAATAAGCCAAGCTGAAGGAGGCTCGGACCATGACCGGAATAGGCCAGGACGGGGCGGAGTGCAGGCGCGGGAAAATCAGGTGATCCCCAGCTCACGATATGCCTCCAGATGTCGCTGGGCCAACGTCTCCCACTCGAAGTGATGGGCGAGCGCCAAGGCCGCCGCGGCCAGGCGCGACCGCAAGTCCGGCTCGGTCATCACGCGCGTCACCGCGGCGGCCAGGCGCAGCGGGTCGTCCGGCGGCGCCAACAACGCGGTTTGGTTGTCAACAGGCATGGGGAAGAGGCCGGGGCCGGTGCGCACCTCGGCCGGCACCTCAGTGCTGACGATGGGCAGGCCGTGGGCCAGCGCGGCCATCAGGCTGCCGTGACGCAGGGAGGCGCCCTCGCGGTAGGGCAGGACCGCGCAGTCGGTGGCCAGCAGGTTGGCCGACACTTCGTCGGGCGCGGTGAAGCCGGTCCACTGCACCCGGTCGGCCACGCCCAGCTCGCCGATCAACGCTTCGACCCTGGCCAGGTACGCGGCGTTGGTCGGGTCGCTGGCGCCGACCTTGCCGCCCACCATCAGCAGCCGAGCAGGATGGCCGGCGCGGGCCAACTCGGCCAGGCAGCGGATCAACGTCTCGCCCCCCTTACCGGCGTTCAGGAAGCCGAAATAGGCCAGCAGCCAGGTCTCCGGCCCGGCGCCCCACCTGGCCCGTTGTCGCACCCGATCATAGCCCGCGGGGGGCTCGCACCGGATGTTGCTGCCGATGGGGATGGGGTGAAGCCGGTCGCGCAGGCTATCACTGGTCAGGCCGAGCCAATCGGCCGGGTTGGTGATCACCGATGCATCGCTGTGTTTCGCCAGCGCCAGCACCGCTTGCCAGCGCAGGGGGCCAGCTTTGGGGAAGATGTAGGGAAAGCGCAAGTCGTGGAAGGTGGTGACGGTGCGCGGGCGGCCTGGGAAAGCGCGCAGGAAAAGGGGCAAGTAGTTGATGGCCGGGTGCAGCCCGTAAGCAGCCGACTGGTATTGGAGGTGGACCACCTGGGGCTGTAAGCCGCGCACAGCGGCCAACGCCTGGCCCCACAATCCCCAGCCGAGACGCGTTATCACCGGGTGTACTGTCGGCTCGAACGCGGCTGCCGGCACACGCAGATGATCGCCCCCCGCGTCGACCCTGGTCAGCACATGGACATCGGCGCCCAGCGCCCCCAGCGCCTGACTGATGCGCCGCGTGTAATCACCCACGCCGCCCTGCATGGCTGGATATTCCCCGGTGATGAAGAGGATGCGCATAGAGGCTCCCGGAAGAAGAAGGAGACAAGGAAACAAAGGAAACAAGGGAACTTGTCCACCTGTCTACTTGTCTATTTGCTCGAACGAAGACCAGTTGCCAACAACTCGGCGTAGGCGGCCATGCGCGCTCGCCGCAATGGGCGTTTGACGCCGAACAGCCATTTGCCAGCTTCAAGCAGCCATTCTACGCCAAACATGCCTAGTAGAGCAAACCGCAAAACCCCGGCAACCAATGGGCCGTGGAATTTGCGGAAGTAGCGCACTTTGCTGGTGTTAAATCGGATGTGGCGGGCGGCGACGGCCTGTTCCGAGGACTTGCCTTCGTAGTGGATGATCTGCGCCGCCGGCAGGTAAACGATCCGCCAGCCCGCGCCTTTGGCGCGGCGGCACCAGTCCAGCTCTTCGGAGTACATGAAGTAGCCCTCGTCGAAGCCGCCGATCTGCTCCAGCGCCTCACGTCGCACCATCAACGCCGCGCCCACCAGCCAATCCACCTCCTGATCCCTGCTCCCTGACTCCTGTTCCCTGACTCTTAGCCCTTGCTCCATCCGATAGCGCCGCGCCCACGGATTGCTCGGCCAGTGCCAGGCCAGGGGTGTGCTCTCGCACAGCGCGGTCATCAGCGTGGGGAAGCGCCGGCGCGACGATTGCCGGCTGCCATCACCGTAGCGCAGCTCCGGCCCCAGCGCGCCGACTGCCGGGTGCGCGTCCAGGTAGGCCACCATGGTCCCCAGCGCGTCGCCCACCACCTCGGTGTCGGGGTTCAGGAACAAGACATAACGGCCGCGAGCCAGCGCTACCCCCTGATTGTTGCCGCGCGTGAAGCCGCGGTTGTCCGGGTTGGCAATGAGCTTGACCTCGGGAAACTCGGCCGCCACCATTGCCGCGCTGCCATCGGCCGACGCGTTGTCAACCACGATGATTTCCAGGGACGAAGGACGAAGGACGAAGGACGAAGCCCGCGTGTCAACGGTCGTTCGTCGTTCGTCGTCCGTCAACGATTTCAAACACGCGGCCAGCAGATCGCGCACATTCCAACTGACGATGATCACGGAGAGGTCGGGCGCCTGGTGGTGGGACATGTCGGGTTGCCGGGACTCAGACGTGCCGGGCGACGGCGAAGTCAGCCAGGTCTACCAAGGCGCGGCGGTAGGCGCCATCCGGGAAGACCGCCAGGGCTGACTTGGCACGCTCGGTGAACTCCCGGGCCTCAGCGGCGGACTGGTGCAACGCGTCGGATGCACGGATCTGCGCGACGATCTCACCGACCGGGTCCTGGTCGCCGGAACCGTTGGCGCCGGGCTGATCGAGCTTGGCGATAATCTGCTCGGGCTGTGGGCTGGACTGCAGGAAATAGAAGAAGGGCAGCGTCACGATGCCCTGGCGCAGATCGCTACCGACCGGCTTGCCCAGCGTGGCCTCGTCGCTGACGTAGTCCAGGATGTCGTCCACGATCTGGAACGCCATGCCCAGGTCTTTGCCGTATTCGTACAAGGCCACTTCTTGCTCCGGGGGCGCGCCGGCCAGCATCGCGCCGGAACGGGTGGCCGCGGCGAACAGGGATGCCGTCTTGGCGAAGATGCGGGGGTAATAGGCGTCCCGCGGCTGGCGCCACTGGCGGGCGGAGAAGAGCTGGCGCAGCTCGCCTTCGCAGATGATGCGCAGCGTGTCGGCGAAGAGCTGCACCACGCGCACGTTCTCGGTCTCGGCTGCGAAGCCGGCCGCGCGCGCGAACAGGTAGTCGCCGGCGAGCACGGTGGCGCCCTTGTTCCATAGCGCGTTCAAGGTCGTCACGCCGCGGCGCACCAGCGCGTTGTCAATCAGGTCATCGTGAACCAGCGTGGCGTTGTGCAACGTTTCCACCGCGGCCGCCATCGCGATCACTTTGTCGGATGCCCGATCGAAGAACAGGCCATGGGCTGCGAGCGCCAGCGCCGGTCGCAACCGTTTGCCGCCGCTGCTGAGCAGTTGCAGAAACGCCTCGGCCAGGGGAGCATACGTCCCTGTCCCGCCGATGGAACGCATCTTATCTTCGACCTTGCGCAGGTCGGCTTGTACCAGGTCTAGCAGAGTCGCTTCTTTGTTCATGTGTTCCCCGGCTGCGCAGCCCAGGTCCAAATGTTCTGAGCGCGCGGCGTGCTATGACTTCGTAAACCCAAAACAGCGGTTTGCCGTCTCGGTCGTGCTGGCGGCGACGTCCGCAAGGGAAGCGCCGCACCGCTGCGCCAGGCCCTCAGCGATCAGCGGGATGTAGGCCGGCTCATTGCGCTGGCCCCGATAGGGGTGCGGCGCGAGATACGGCGCGTCAGTCTCCAATAGCGTGCGATCCAGCCGCAGGTCTGCGGCCAATGCGTGCAATCGGCGGGCGTTTTGGAACGTGATCGGCCCGCCCAGGCCCAATACCAGCCCGGCTGCACACGCCCGTTGCGCGTCGGCGCTATCGCCCGAGAACGCATGCCACACGCCGAAAATACCATCTTCCCCGCGCTGCTTCCGTATCGCGGGCCACCATTGTTCAATTTCCCACAGCAGATCGGCCACACATGCGGCCGGGCCGTGGGCAGACTCGCGGGCGTGCAAGATGACCGGCAGGCCCAACGCCGCGGCCAGGCCAAGCTGAGCGCGCAGCGCGTCCCGCTGCTGCTCGTGTGCCACCTTTTCCCAGTAGTAGTCCAGCCCGATCTCGCCGATGGCCACCACTTTGGGATGCCTCGCCAGCTCGCGCAACGTCTTGAGCGTCGCATCGTCGAAGTCGCCGCAGTCGTTGGGATGCACCCCCACGGCCGCGTAGACGCCCGGATGACGGTCGGCCAGCGCCAGGGCCCGCCGGCACGAGTCCAGGTCAATGCTCGGGTTGATGATGCGCGTGACCCCGGCGGCCGCCGCCCGCTCGATTACCGCATCTCGGTCGGCGTCGAACTGGCGCAGGTCGAGATGGCAGTGGGTGTCTACGAAGGACGAAGGACGAACGACGAAGGACGAATCGTCTTCTTCCGTCATTGGTCTTTCGTCATTCGTCATTATTCCAACCCCGCCAGCCGCATCCCGTCGCGCAAGATGGCCTGCACCTTGTCGCCGTGCATGGTCTCGCAGTAGACGCGGATCAAGGGCTCGGTGCCGGAGAAGCGGATCAGCACCCAGCCGCCGTCTTCCATGATGAACTGGTAGCCGTCCATCGTGCGTTTTTCGGTGACCCGCAGCCCCGCGATGGTCTCCGGCATGGCGGTGTCGAGCTTGACTTGGGCGGCTTGCTTCATGGCGTTGTCTTTCAGCCGGGTGTCAATGCGGTCGTAGTAGTGCGGCCCGCCCACCAGGTCGAACAGCATGGCCAGCAGCTCGGTGGGCTTCTTGCCGGTGCGGCACATCATGTCCAGCAGGTAGAGGTTGCCCAGGATGCCGTCGCGCTCCGGCACGTGGCCGCGGAACGCGTAGCCGCCGCTCTCCTCGCCGCCGAGCATCCCCTTGTGCTCCATCATCGCCGGCGCGACGTACTTGAACCCGACGCCGGTGTTGATCACCGGGATGCCGTAGCGCGCCCCCAGCTTTTCCAGCATCGAAGTGGTGCTGAGGGTCTTGATGATGGGCCCGCGCTCCCCGCGAATCTCCAGGAAGTACATCGCCAGCAGCGCATAGACGCGCAACTGATCCACGAACTGGCCGTTTTCATCGCCCAGCCCGCAGCGGTCGGCGTCGCCGTCCATGATGCACACGACGTCCGCGCCGATCGCGCGCGCCTTGGCCAGGCCGGCGTCCACGTTGGGCGGGATCGGCTCAGGCCGCCGCATCTCCGGGAAGACCGGGTTGCGCTCGGCATGATATTCCACCACCTGGGTCTTGCCGCCGGCCACGAACCGCGAGAGATAGCCCGCGCCGTTGCCCCACATGTTATCCACCAGGATGGTGAAGCCGGCATCCTTGATGCGTTCGACGTCCACCAGCGAGCGGATGCGCGCATCGTAGGCCGGCACCGGGTCGTAGTGGCGGATCACTCCCGCCTTCAGCGCGGCGTCGAAATCCATGCGCTGCACACCGGCGATCGTGGCGGGGATGTAGGACTCGATGGCCTTCAGCCCGGCCGGGTCAATGGCGCCGCCGTTGGGATCGCGCACTTTGAAGCCGTTGTCCCAGGGCGGGTTGTGGCTGGCGGTGATGTTGATCGCGCCCAGCGCGCGGGCGTCGGTCGCGCCGAAGGAGATCACCGGTGTGGGCACGCCGCCGCCGCAGAAGTACACGGGGATGCCGTTGCCTGCCAGCACCTCGGCCGCGGCCGCGGCGAAGTGCTCGGACAGGAACCGCTTGTCGCCGCCGATGACCGCGCCGCGCGCCAATTCGGCCGGATAGGTGGCCTTCAGATAGTCTGCGAACCCCTGCGTGCAGCGTCGCACGTTGTCGAAGGTGTAGTCCTCCGCGATGCGCCCGCGCCAGCCGTCGGTGCCGAAGATGATGTCGGACATGTGGTTACTCCGTGACGATGTTCAATGTACGATGTACGATGTACGACGTTCTTGATGAGATCGTCTGACATCGTAGATCGTACATCGTAGATCGTAGATAATTAACCTACTTGCGGTGTATGGTTCCCCTGCTGCTGCAACGTCGCCATGTCGGCGTCCACCATAATGCGAACCAATTCCTGGAAGGTGACGCTGGGCTCCCAGTGCAGCACGCGGCCGGCCTTGCTGGGGTCGCCGACGAGCAAATCTACTTCGGCCGGCCGGTAGAACTTCGGGTCAACCACGACGTGCTTCTCCCAATCCAGCCCGACGTGATCGAACGCGACCTGGCAGAACTCCCGCACGGAATGGGTTTCGCCAGTAGCGACCACGTAATCATCGGGCCGCTCGTGTTGCAGCATCAGCCACATGGCGTGGACGTAATCGGGCGCGTAGCCCCAATCGCGGCGGGCTTCCAGGTTGCCCAGGCGCAGCTCATCTTGCAAGCCCAGCTTGATGCGCGCCACCGCGTGAGTGATCTTGCGGGTCACGAATTCGAGGCCGCGGCGTGGGCTTTCGTGGTTGAACAGGATGCCTGAGCACGCGAAAAGGTTGTAGCTTTCGCGGTAGTTCACCGTGATCCAGTGGCCGTAGACTTTGGCCGCGCCGTAGGGGCTGCGCGGGTAGAATGGGGTGGTCTCGCGTTGCGGCACCTCTTGCACTTTCCCGAACATCTCGCTGGAGCTGGCCTGATAGAAGCGGGTCGCGCGATCCACGATGCGGACCGCGTCCAGGATGCGGGTCACCCCCAGCGCCGTGAACTCGCCGGTGAGTACGGGCTGCACGAAACTGGTGGGCACGAAGCTCTGCGCGGCCAGGTTGTAGACCTCGTTGGGGCGGTGCTCGTCCAGGATGTTGATCAGGCTGACCTGGTCCAACAGGTCGCCCTGGACGATGGTGATCCGGTCTTGAAAGTGGCGCAGGCGGTCGAAGTTGACCGTGCTAGTGCGGCGCACCATGCCGACCACGTCATAACCCCGATCGAGCAAGAATTCTGCCAGGTATGAGCCGTCTTGGCCGGTGATGCCGGTGATTAAGGCTTTGGGCATAAGGCACTCTCTTTTGGATGTCATTTCTTTTGCGTGACGATCCGCATCTCAAGGGGTGTCGGATCGCCCGCGCCACTGCGCACCTGCTCCCGCCAATAGTCAAGCACGTCAGCCATGCTCTGCTGGAACGGGATGGCCGGCGCCCAGCCGGTGCGCGCCTGGAATTTTCGGATGTCGGCCATCACGGCCGGCACTTCCACCGGCCGCAGCCGGGCCGGATCCTGCACGACGGTCACAGCCCTGCCGGCGAGTCGGATCAGGGTGTCCAGCAGTTCCTGGGCGGTGTGCGAGCAGCCCGAGCCGATGTTGTACACCTCGCCGGGCTCGCCCTGGGTCAGCGCCAGGTGATACGCCCTGGCGACATCGCGCACGTCGCTGAAATCGCGGCCCGCGCTGAGGTCGCCCACCGCCACCTGCGCCGGCCGGAGCCCGGCTTCGATTTCGGCGATCTGTTTGGCGAAATCCGCGGCTACGAAGCCTTCACGCTGCCGCGGGCCGATGTGATTGAACGAGCGCACCCGCACCGTGGCCACGCCGTAGCTCAGGTGATATTGCAGCCCCAGGTAGTCCTGCGCCACTTTGCTCACCCCGTAGGGCGTGACCGGGCGCAGCGGCGTCTCCTCAGCCACCGGCAGATCCTCCGGCGTGATCTTGCCGTATTCTTCGGCCGATCCGACGACCAGGACCCGGCTGGGCAATCTGGCCTGCACCACGGCTTCCAGGATGTTGAGCTGCGCCCGGATGTTGTTCTCCAGCGTGAACCAGGGGTCAATGCGCGACAGGCCCGAGATGGGCTGCGCGGCCAGGTGAAACACATAGTCGGGCCGCGTCTCGTCCACGATGAAGCGCACCACCTCCAGGCGCGACAGCTCGGCCGGATAGATGCTGATGCGGTCGCGCAAGTGGGCGATGTTGTCTAGCCGGCCGTAGACCGTGCCGGCAATCTGCCAGTCGGTGTGGGCCAGCAGATATTCGGCCAGGTGGCTGCCGACGAAGCCGGAGATGCCGGTGATGAGTGCGCGCAAAGAAGGCCTCACGTATCGCGTATTGCGTACTACGTACTGGATTATACCGTAGGAGTATGTGAAGGGCAAAGCGGGTAGGTTGTGTGCTTTGTGTTTCGCAACGGAAAAACAGGGAGAGGCACGTATCGAAACGCACCTCTCCCATGCTTATACTCAGCCTGCGTCGCAGACTACGTAGTATGCTCTACGCCAACCCCGCCGCTTTCTTCAACGCCGCCACCTTGTCCAGCCGCTCCCACGGCGCATCAATGTCGTTGCGGCCGAAGTGACCGTAGGCCGCGGTGGCGCGGTAGATCGGCCGGCGCAGGTTCAGGTTTTGGATCATCGCGGCCGGCCGCAGGTCGAAGTGGGTCTTGATCAGTTCAACGATCCGCTCGTCGCTGATCTTGCCGGTGCCGTAGGTCTCGACCGCGATGCTGAGGGGCCGCGCGACGCCGATGGCGTAGCTGACCTGGATCTCCAGCCGGTCGGCGATGCCCGCGGCCACCAGGTTCTTCGCCACGTAACGCATCATGTACGCGGCCGAGCGGTCCACCTTCGTGGGATCCTTGCCGGAGAACGCGCCGCCGCCGTGCCGCGCCACGCCACCGTAGGTGTCCACGATGATCTTGCGGCCGGTCAGTCCCGAATCGCCCATGGGCCCGCCGACGACGAAGCGGCCGGTCGGGTTGATGAAGATTTTGGTGTCCTTGTCCAGGTAGCCGTTCGGGACGACGTACTTGATGACCCGCTCGTACAGGTCGGCCTCGATCTTGCTGTGCTCGACATCGGGGCTGTGCTGGGTGGAGATGACGATGGTGTCCACGCGCCTCGGTTTACCATACGCGTATTCCACTGTCACCTGGCTCTTGCCGTCGGGCCGCAGATAGGGCAGCGTGCCATCCTTGCGGACGTGGGTCAGCCGCTTACACAGCTTGTGCGCCAGGTCAATCGAGAGCGGCATGTAGCTCTCGGTCTCGTTGCACGCAAAGCCGATCATCATGCCCTGGTCGCCCGCGCCGATGGCCTCGATCTGCTCGTCGCTCATCTCGCCCTGCTTGGCCTCCAGCGCCTTGTCTACGCCCAGCGCGATGTCGGGGCTCTGTTCTTTGATGCTGACGACCACGCCGCAGGTGTCCGCGTCGAAGCCGTATTTGGCGCGGGTGTAGCCGATGTCGCGCACCACATCGCGCACCAGCGAACCGATGTCCACGTAGGTGCTGGTGGTGATTTCACCCATCACCACCACCAGGCCGGTGGTCGTAGAGACCTCGCACGCGACGCGCGCATCGGGATCATCCGCGATGATCGCATCCAACACGGCATCGGAGATCTGATCGCAAATCTTGTCCGGATGCCCTTCAGTCACGGATTCCGAAGTGAAGTAGAACTTCGGGGAAGAGGCGAAGGTTGTGGTCATTGTTTACTCCTTGAACTGAAATCCTTAGTACGCCTGAATCAGCGAATGGTGAATCGGCGAATGGCGCGCTGATTCGCTGATTCGTTGATTCGCTGATTCTTATGTTCCCATCCGCCACTCGTTCAAATACGCTTCTTGCTCCGGGGTCAGCACGTCAATGCGGACGCCCATGGCGGCGAGCTTGAGGAGGGCGATGTTCTTGTCAATCTCCTCCGGCACGCTGTAGACGGTGCGCTTCAGGCTGGCGTGATTCTTGACCATGTACTCAGCCGCCAACGCCTGGTTGGCGAAGCTCATGTCCATCACCGCGCTGGGATGCCCCTCGGCCGCGGCCAGGTTCACCAGCCGACCTTCGCCGGCCAGGTAGAGGCGGCGACCGTCGGCCAGGATGTACTCGTCCAGGAACTCGCGCACGCGGCGCACTTCCACCGACAGCTTCTCCAACTCGGGGATGTTGATCTCGACGTTGAAGTGGCCGGAGTTCGCCATGATCGCGCCAGACTTCATCGCCGCGAAGTGGTGCTTGTCCAGCACGTTGATATCGCCGGTGGAGGTGATGAAGATGTCGCCCTGGGGCGCAGCGTCGGCCATCGGCATGACCCGGAAGCCGTCCATCACCGCCTCCAGCGCCTTCATCGGGTCAATCTCGGTGACGATGACGTTGCCGCCCAGGCCCTGCGCCCGGCTGGCGATGCCGCGGCTGCACCAGCCGTAGCCGGCCACCACCACCGTCTTGCCCGCGATCAGCACGTTGGTGGCGCGGATCACGCCATCCAGGGTGCTCTGACCGGTGCCGTAACGGTTGTCGAACAGGTGCTTGGTCAGCGCGTCGTTGACCGCGATCACGGGGAACATCAGCTCGCCGTCGTGGGCCATGGCGCGCAGGCGGATGACGCCGGTGGTCGTTTCTTCAGTGCCGCCGATGATGCCCTCCAGCAGCTCGCGGCGCTCCTTGTGGAGCGTGCTCACCAGGTCGGCGCCATCGTCCATGGTGATGTGCGGCTTGAAGTCCAGCGCGGCCTTGATGTGCTGGTAGTAGGTCGCGTTGTCCTCGCCCTTGATCGCGTAGACCGGCATCTCGTAGTGCGCGACCAGGGTCGCGGCGATGTCGTCCTGCGTCGAGAGCGGGTTGGACGCGGTCAGCACCACGTCCGCGCCGCCGGCTTGCAGCACGCGCATCAGGTTGGCGGTCTCGGCGGTGACGTGCAGGCAGGCCGCCATGCGGATGCCCTTCAATGGCTGCTCCTTGGCGAAGCGCGCCTCGATCAGATCTAGCACCGGCATTTCGCGCGCGGCCCACTGCATGCGGAACCGGCCCTTCTCGGCCAGGCGGATGTCTTTGATGTCGTAGTTGTTGCTCACGTAGTTAGTTGCTCCTTGTTGGTTGGTAACTTGGTAGATTCAGTAGATTACAGATTTATGCTCGAAGGGGGTCTGTGACCCCCGACCGCCGGTCATAGACCGGCTGGGAGCGCGAGATCTTCTAACTCCGGCGCATCCCCGAAGTTCTCCCGATACCGCGCCACGAACTCAGCCACGGTGTACCGGTGGTTCATCGTCCCCGTCTGTTCCAGACAGTAGGCCGCGGCCAGGCTGCCCATGCGGCCGGCGACCTCCCACGGGTAGCCGTGCACCATGCCGGTCAGCAGGCCGCCGCGAAACGCGTCGCCGACGCCGGTGGGGTCTACGATAGCTGTGGCCTTGGCGACAGGCACATCCACGCGGCGATCTTTCGAGATCAGGCTGGCGCCATCGGCCCCGCGCGTGACCACCAGCAGCGCCACCTCGTCCAGGATGCCCGCCTCGTCCAGGCCGGTCTTCTGCCTCAGCACTTCCAGCTCGTAGTCGTTGACTGTCATGGCATACGCGCCGCGCAGGCCGGCCAGGATCTGCTCGCCGTTGAAGCGCGCGAGCTGCTGGCTGGGGTCGAAGACGAACTTGATCCCCAACTCGCGGCACTCGGCGCAGTTGCGCAGCATCCCTTCGGGGTCGTGCGGCGAGATGATGGTGTAGTCAATCGCGCGCAGATCCAGGCCCCGGTAGGTGAGATCGCGGCCGTGGCTCATCGCGCCCGCGTGGAAGCCGGCGATCTGGTTCTGCGCCGTGTCGGTGATCACGGTGAAGGTGGCGGTGAACTCGCCGGGATACGCGAGCACCAGCGACGTGTCCACCCCCTGGGCCTCCAGCCAGGCGCGGAACTCGCCGAAATCCTGGCCGACCGTGCCCATCAGCCGCGGCCGCTCGCCGAGCAGCGCCATGGTGTACGCGATGTTCGGCCCGATCCCCCCGCGGCTCATCTGCTTCTCTTCGACGAGGAAGCTAACGCTGATCTTGCCGGTCTCCGGGAGGATGTGCTCCAGGAAGCGGCCGGGATATTTCATGATGTAGTCGGTTGCAATGGAACCGGTGACGATGACGGACATGTGACCTCGTGATGCGTGTTGCGTGAAATGCGATACGCGTCTATTGACGGGAGTGGATGCAGCGGATAACAACGGATAAACGGATGAGCCTCGGAGCAGCAGAAGCCTATCCGCTTATCCGTTTTTATCCGTTGCCTCCCTCACCCGCTTCTCCGCCAACTGACAATACTCCGCCGACAGCTCATACCCGACATAGTGCCTGCCCGTCAGCTTTGCCGCAATCGCCGTCGAACCCGATCCCATAAACGGATCCAACACCACATCGCCTGGCTGCGTGTAGAGCTGGATCACCCGCTTCGGTAGCTCGACGGGGAACGGTGCCGGGTGGGCCACGCCGGATTCGGTGGTCATCTCCCACACCGTCTCGCCGGGCACGACGGCCTGGCCCCACACGGCCCGTGCGATGGACTCGGCGATCCAGGCGTCGTCCTTGCCGCGCTGGCGGGCATCGGCCAGCTTCTCGGCGATCTTCCGTTGCAGCTCCGGCAGCAGATCCTCCGGCCGCCAGATGCTGCGCGTCCACGCGACGAACTGGTTGCCGGTGACGCCCGACTCGCCCGCCCCTGCCAGCTTAAGCTGCTCCTTGCTCCAGACCGTGATGTACTCGTGTACATCGCGCAGCGTCGGGTTGGACGCCCGGCCAAAGCTGCCCCAGGCGGTCGAAACTCCCGCACTCGCAGACTTATCCCAGATGATGTGCCCGCGGTGCAGCCACGTTTGACCACTCGTCCGCAGCCCCTCGTCAATCAAGCTCACCAGCGACAAGTATGGCTTGCGGTCGGTATTCGCCACGTTGACGCACAACCGACCGCCTGGCACGAGCACACGATAGCACTCCCGCCAGACCGCGTTCAGCAAGCTGACATACGCGTCCAGGCTCAGATTGTCGTCGTGGTCGCTGTAATCCTTCGCCACGTTGTACGGCGGCGAGGTGACGACAAGCTGCACCGACGCATCCGGCACGGCGGCCATGTGTCGCGCGTCACCGCAAAAGATGTGATCTTGCCAATCCACCAGGTCGCCTGTCACCGCTTTTTCGCCTCTCCGCACAAGATGATCCTGTGGTCTGAATTCTAAAAGACAGGGAATCGAGATTGCTTTTCTATGATGTAGGGGCACGAGAGATTCTTCGCTGGCGCTTCGCCGTAATGGACGTTGAGCTGTCCACCCGCTCAGAATGACAATCACCCCCGTCCCCGCGTCCCTATGTCACCGTGTCACCATGTCCCCGTGTCCCCGCGTCCCCGCGTCACCCCATCACCGTGTCACCCCGTCGCCGTTCCGCCGCCTCCACCGCCTTGCGCAAGCTGACCCCAAACGGCGGGTAGCAAATCCCCTCCTCCGTGATGATCCCCGTCAGATAACGGTTGGGGGTCACGTCGAACGCCGGGTTGTAGACCGGCACGCCGTCGGGCGCGATCTGCTCCGCGCCGACGTGGGTCACTTCGCGGGCGTCCCGCTCCTCGATGGGGATCAGGTCGCCGTGAGGCAGGCTCAGGTCAATGGTCGGCGTCGGCACGACGGAGTAGCACGGGATGCCGTTCTCGCGGGCGATGACGGCCAGCTTGTAGGAGCCGATCTTGTTGGCTACGTCGCCGTTGGCCGCCACGCGATCCGCGCCGAAGAGCACCAGGTCCACCTTGCCCAGCCGCATCGCCATGCCGGCCACGTTATCGGCGATCAGCGTTACCGGGATGCCGTCCTGCATCAGCTCCCAGGCGGTGAGCCGCGCGCCTTGCAGCCGCGGGCGGGTCTCATCGGCCCAGACGTGTACCTGCTTGCCCTGCGCCACGGCCGCGCGTACGACGCCGAGCGTGGTGCCGTAGTCCACCGTCGCCAGCGAACCCGCGTTGCAGTGGGTCAAGATGTTGGCCCTCTGCGGCACGATCTCGGCCCCGAACGCGCCCATGCGGCGGTTGATTTCCACGTCTTCGTCGGCGATGCGTTGGGCCTCGGCAATGACCTCAGAAACCAGGTTTCTCGCAGAAACCTGGTTTCTTGCGTGTTCCAGCACCCGCGCCGTCGCCCAGCTCAGATTGACCGCGGTGGGCCGGGCCGCGTCGAGCACGGCTTTGGCCTGCGCCAGGTCCACGAGCAGGCTATCGCGATCGCACGCCGGGCTTTGCAGCGCGGCCAGCGCCATGCCGAACCCGCCCGCCGCGCCGATGGCCGGCGCGCCGCGCACCACCATGTCGGTGATGGCTTCGGCTACGGCGTGGTAGTCGCTGTATGCGATGACCTCGTAGCGCAGCGGTAGGATGCGCTGGTCAATCATCTTCAGTTGGTTGTCTTCCCACCATAAGGTGCGTGGCACGTTGGCTCCTTCTGGCCCCCACCCCGGCCCTTCCCCGCTGCGGCAAGGGAGGGGGGTAAACAAAAAAAGCCCTCCAAGAGGAGGGCACGCGCAGCGTCGAAGCCGACCTCTCATCTGTCAATCCCGCGCCGCGGGACTGTCGGAATTGGCACCTACCTGGCGAGCAGGGGTCAGAAGTCAGGCGTCAGGAGTCAGGCGCTAATGCCTGATCGGTGACCCCTCATCGCTGATCCGCAACCGTGCTCCGGGGCTCCAGGTGGTTGCCGGGGGTTCACAGGGCCGATCCCTCCCCCCCTCTGGATGAGTGTCCAGTGTGGTGTTGTTAAGTGTGTGTGGTCAAACGAAGCATCAGTTTAGCGCGAGGAGACGGTTTTGTCAAAAACGGTTTGCGCGCAGCCAGGCGTACATCAGCACGCCGCCGGCCACGGCCACGTTCAGCGACTCGGCTTTGCCGGCGATGGGGAGTTTGGCCCAGGTTTCGATCTGGGCTGCCACGTCCGGCGACAGGCCGCGGGCTTCGTTCCCCAGCACCAGCGCGATCCCGCCTCGCCACAGCCCTTCGCCCCAGGCCACGCCCAAGTGCGGGTCGGCGCCCACGGGCTGCAGGCCAGATGCGCGCAGCCAGGCGAACAGCGCCGGTGCATCGCCCGTGCTGACCACCGGCAGGTTGAACAGGGATCCCATGCTGCCGCGCACGGTCTTGGGGTCGAACGGGTCCACGCACGGTTCGATCAGGATCACCGCGGCCGCGGCTACGGCGTCGGCGGTGCGGATGAGCGTGCCCAGGTTGCCGGGGTCTTGCAGCCGATCCAGCACCACCACCAGCTCGCGGCCGGACAGCTGCAACGCAGCCAGGGGTGTCTCGGCCAGGCGGAAGGTCGCCACGATCCCCTGCGGCTCCTCGCGATCCGACAGCGCGGCCATGACGTGCGGCGCCACGCGCAGCAGGGCCGCCCCGGCCTGGCGGAAGCGCTCCAGCAGCGCGGCGGCCTCCGTGCCGGTGAATAGCTCGGGGCAGAAGAAAACCTCGCGGGCTGCGGCGCCGCCGTCGAGGGCCATGTGCAAGAGCTGCAAGCCCTCGACCAGGAACAGGCCCTGGGCCTGGCGGTGTTTGCGCTGCGTCAGCTTGCGCACGGCCACCACGCGCGGATTGGTGGTGCTGGTAATGATCGAAGATAAAGTCGGCACGGTCTGTTCAGGCTTGTAGCGAATTCCATGTGAACTAGACTCGCGGCTTCAGCCGGTCACACTCGCTAAAGCGTGAGACCGCCTGAAGGCTCGATTCCAGCTTACTATCCGCCGAACGACGCCAACGCCCGGCGCAGGCGCTCCTCGACGTCGGCGACATCGCGCGGCAGCGCTTGCACGGCGCGCTGCGCCTCGACGATGCTGTAGCCCAGCGCGGTCAGCGCGTCGATCACTGCCGCGTCCGCCTCGGTCAGCGCGGCCAGGCCCTCGGCCACCTCGACCGCGCCCACCTTGTCCTTCAGCTCCAGCACGATCTTCTGCGCGGTCTTCTTGCCGATGCCGGGGACGCGCGCCAGCAGGTCGGGCTGCTCCTGGCCGACCGCCAGCCGTAGCGCATCGGGCGCCATGAACGACAGGACGGATAACGCCAGCCGGGGCCCCACGCCGGACACGCCGATGAGCTTCTGGAACAGGTCCAGCTCCTCCTCTTCGGTGAAGCCGATCAGGGTCAGATCGTCCTCGCGCACCACCAGGTGGGTGTGCAGGCGGATCACCTCGCCGGGCCGTGCGGCGGCCAACGCGGGCTGGGGGCACAGCACTTTCAGGCCCACCCCGCCCACCATGATCACCAGCGCGTCCCGCAGCCGTGTGGCGATGCGACCTTCAATGAGTGCGATCACGCCTCAGCCCTCCCCTGAGCTACACTTTGCAGGTCACTGTCCATGCCACAGATGACACAGGCAGAGACGACAATAGTTTCGTGACCGGAATCGAGCCTTCAGGCGGTCTGGTGTGTATGGGCGAGAAACCGGCTAAAGCCTCGATGCCAGTTTACTTTTACCCATCCACCAGTCGCCGCAGCCGGGCGCTGTGCAGATGGCAGATGGCGATGGCGACCGCGTCAGCCGCGTCATCGGGCCGCGGGACGGCCTCGAGGCCCAATAGCATCCGCACCATTTCCTGCATCTGGCGCTTGTCCGCGCCGCCGTAGCCCGCCAGCGCTTGCTTGACCTCGGCCGGCTTGTACTCGTAGACCGGCAGCCCGGCCTGCGCCGCGGCCAGCAGCACCACTCCGCGCGCCTGGCCCACGGTCAGCGCGGTGGTGACGTTGCGGCCGAAGAACAGCGCCTCCACCGCCACCGCTTCCGGCGCATGGTCGCGGATCAGCCCTGTCACCGCTCGGTGGATCGCCAGCAGCCGCGCGGGCATGGGGTCGACCGGCGGGGTGGTGATGACGCCGCAGTACACCAGCCGCGCCGCGCCGCTGTCATCCTCGCCGACCAGCCCGCACCCTGTCGTCGCCGTGCCCGGATCGATGCCAAGAACAATCACGCGCCCCTCAACCGCAACTATTCAGCCAGCATCCTGAGCGGGTCTACGAGTCAACCTGCTCAACGCAAAATGACCAGCCGAAGGATGCGGCAACCCGCCCTGCAAGCGCCCTTCGACTCCGTATCTCCGCTCAGGATGCTTGCTCCGCTCAAGGCGGTATCGTTGCCCTCCACTTACTCCAACTGGGCCAACGCTTCTTCCGAGATCTCCAGGTTCGAGTAAACCTTCACCACGTCTTCCAACTCTTCCAGGTTCTCCACCATGTTCATCACCTGCAGGGTCTGCGTCGGGGCCAGCGACACGGAAGTCTTGGGGAACATGGTCAGGTCTGCGCTCTCGATCTCGTAGCGCGCATCCACAAATGCCTGGCGGACCGTCTGCAGATCCTCTGGCAGGGTGTAAATCTCGGCCGTATCATCCCCGAATTGGACATCTTCGGCCCCAGACTCCAGGGCCAGCTCGAAGACTTTGTCCTCGTTGCGGCCGGCCATGTCAACGGTGATATAACCCTTAGTTTCGAACAGCCACGCCACGCTCCCCGACTCGCCCAGGCTGCCGCCCCCGCGGGTCAGCATCCGGCGGATCTCCGAGACGGTGCGGTTGCGGTTGTCGGTCACCACCTGCATGTAGATGGCGACCCCGCTCGGCCCATAGCCCTCATAGGAAACCTCTTCCAACTGGGCGCCGTCTCTGTCCAGCCCGGCCCCGCGGCGGATGGCCCGCTCGATGTTGTCTTTGGGCATGTTCTCGGCTTTGGCCTTGTCCACAGCCAGGCGCAGGCGGAAGTTGAAGTTGGGATCAGGCCCCTGCCGCGCCGCAAACTGGATCTCGCGCGCCAGTTTGGTGAACATCTGGCCGCGCTTGGCATCGGCCGCGCCCTTCTTGCGTTTAATCGTAGCCCATTTTGAGTGTCCAGACATGGTTATACCTCCTATTGCGGATTTCGGATTTCGGATTGCGGATTCATGGTCCAGAATCCGCAATTCGCAATCCGCAATCAAAAATCACTGATTGGCTGCCTCCAAAAACGCCCGGAACAGCGGGTGGGGGCGGTTGGGGCGGGAGCGGAACTCCGGGTGAAACTGGGTGCCCAGCATCCACGGGTTCAAGCTGCGGTCCAGTTCCGCGATCTCCACCAGGCGGCCATCGGGCGAGACGCCCGAGAAGCGCAGCCCGGCCGCGTCGGCCCCGGCGCGATAGCGGTTGTTGAACTCCCACCGGTGGCGGTGACGCTCGTTGACGTGCGGCTCCGGCGCGTAGGCGGCCGCGGCCAGGCTGCCCCCTTGCAGCGCGCACGGCCACAGCCCCAGCCGCATGGTGCCGCCCATCTCCTCGATGCCTTGTTGATCGGGCATCAGGCTGATGACCGGGTGCGGGGTCTTGGGGTTGAACTCGGTGCTGTTGGCGGCCGTCAGCCCCAAGACGTTGCGCGCGAACTCGATGCACATCACCTGCATGCCCAGGCACAGGCCGAAGTAGGGGATCCGGTGCTCGCGCGCATAGCGGGCGGCGTTGATCTTGCCCTCGATGCCGCGCTCGCCGAAGCCGCCGGGCACCAGGATGCCCTGGACGCCGGTTAGTTGCTCCAGGCCACCGGGCTGCTCCAACGACTCCGAGTGTACCCATTCGATCTCGACGTCGCGATCTAGCGCCCAGGCCGCGTGGCGCAGCGCCTCGCGCACGCTCATGTACGCGTCGGGCAGCTCCACATACTTGCCCACCAGCGCGATCTTCAGCACCGGCTTGGGCCTATGGATTTGCGCCACCAGCGCGCGCCACTCGTCCAGGTCGGGCGCCGCGACCTTGAGCTCCAGCCGCTCGGCGATAAAATCGGCCACGCCCTCATCTTCCAGCATCAGCGGCACTTCGTAGATGCTCTGGGCGGTGTAGGCCGGCACCACGGCACGCGCCTCCACATCGGTGAACAGGGCGATCTTGTCGCGCACGTGCTCGCTCACCGGCAGATCCGAGCGGCACACGATCATATCGGGCTGGATGCCGATGCTGCGCAGGTCGCGTACGCTGTGCTGGGTGGGCTTGGTCTTCAGCTCATTGGAGCCGGAGATGTACGGCAGCAAGGTGACATGGATGTAGAGGGTCTTGTTGCGCCCCACGTCCTTGCGCATCTGGCGAATGGCCTCCAGGAATGCCTGGCCCTCGTAGTCGCCCACGGTGCCCCCCACCTCGACGATGACCACATCGGCGTTGCTGCGCCGCGCCACGTCCACGATGCCGCGCTTGGTCTCGTTGGTGACGTGAGGGATCACCTGGATGGTGCCGCCCAGGTAGTCGCCGCGGCGCTCGCGGCTCAGCACCTTGCTGTTGATCTGGCCCATGGTGATGTTGTTGGCCCGGCCCAGGCTCTCGTCTACGAACCGCTCGTAGTGGCCCAGGTCCAGGTCGGTCTCCGCGCCGTCGTCGGTGACGAACACCTCGCCGTGCTGGTAGGGCGACATGGTGCCGGGGTCTACGTTCAGATAGGGGTCGAGCTTCTGGATCGACACGCTGACCCCGCGCGCCTTGAGCAGCCGGCCG
>DAOUAT010000196.1:0-35491 GCA_034433275.1 Anaerolineae bacterium | reverse complement strand
TACGTGTTGCGTGTTACGTGTTACGTGTTGCGTGTTACGTGTTGCGTGTTGGATTATCCATCATTCGCCATTCGTCATTCGCCATTCGCTGATTCGCCATTCGCTGATTCGCCATTCGCTACCCCGCCAACCCAAACGCCGCGTGGATGTAGCGCACCCCCGCGTCCGCGTCCGCGGCGGCCAGGGCCAGGGAGATGTTGGCTTCGGGCGAGCCCTGGGCCACGGCGATGACGTTGAGGCGGTGCTCGCCCAGCGCGCCGAAGATGCGGGCGGCGATGCCGGGGGTGCCGCGCATCCCTTCGCCCACCACGGCCACGATGACGATCTCCGGCTCCACGGTGACGCGGTCAATCAGCCGGCGGCGGATCTCGTCGGCGAACGCGACTTCCAGCCCGCGCGCCACCGGCCCGGCGTCGGTCTCCGGCACCACAAAGCAGATGCTCTGCTCGGAGGAGGCCTGCGAGATCATCAGCACGTTGGCGCCCTGGCTGGCCACGGCCGCGAAGGTGCGCGCGGCGATGCCGGGCACGCCCATCATGCCCCGGCCGGCCACGGTGACCAGCGCCAGCCCGCGGATCACGGTGAGGGCCTTGACGGTGCCGCCGTTGTGCGTCTTGGGCACCACGCGCGTGCCGGGGAACGCCGGGTTGAAGGTGTTGCGCACGCTGATGGGGATGCCCAGGTCAATCGCGGGCAGCATGGTCTTGGGGTGCAGCACCTTGGCGCCGAAGTAGGCCAACTCCGCGGCCTCGCCGTAGGTGAGCTCGGGCACGGGCCGCGCGGTCTTGACGATGTGCGGGTCCGCGGTGAGCACGCCATCCACGTCGGTCCAGATCTGGATCTCGTCTGCTTCGAGCGCCGCGCCCAGCACCGCGGCCGAGTAGTCGGAGCCGCCGCGGCCGAGCACGGTGGGTACGCCGTCGGGGGTGGCCGCCACGAAGCCGGTGACGACCGGGGTGACGCCCTGCCCCAACAGCGGCAGCAGCCGGCCGCGGGTGGCCGCGCGGGTGGCGACCATGTCGGGCGCGGCCGCGGCGTAGTTGTCGTCAGTCACGATCAGCTCGCCCGCGTCCACGAACCCGGCAGCCAGGCCAGCCGCGCGCATGGCCGCGGCCAGGATGGGCGCCAGCAGCCGCTCGCCGAGGCCCGACACCACCGCCAGGCCCCGGTCGGTGAGCTCGCCCAGGATGGCGACGGCCATGCACAGGCGCTCGAACTCGCGCACGCGCTCGTCGGTCAATGCCTGGATCGCGGCCAGGTCGTCCAGGTCATGGATCAGCGCCTCGGCCGCGTCGCGGTGGCGGGCGATCAGGATCCCCCGCGCGTCGCGGTACTTCTGCCGGTCGCCGCGCGCCGCGGCTTTGGCTGAATCAATCAGCAGGTCGGTGACGCCCCGCATGGCCGAGGTCACGACGACCACATGGGGGTCGGCCTTGATCTGGTCGGCCACGATGAGGGCGACCTGCGCGATGGCCTTAGCGTCGTTGACGGACGTGCCGCCGAATTTCATGATTTGCATGGAACAAACCTCCGTCCTGTAGGGGCAGGTCTTGCACCTGCCCTGGGCGACCGCAAGGGTGCGCCCCTACCCTGAAACACAAAAAATGCCCCTCGCCTTATTGGGGCGAGGGGCATCCGCGGTTCCACCCAAATTGATTCAACACAAACCAGGTTTCTCGCAGAAACCTGGTTTGTCGCGATCATCTTAAGAAGCGGCTAACGGCGCGACCCGGGGCGCCATACTCTACGACGTGATTTGAGGCGCCCACTCCCGGGGGGTTTTCGGCGGACTTCGGCGAGGCAGGCTCCCAGTCGGTGGCCCGCCCTCCCTGGCGCTTCCGCGGCCGCGTACTCGTCCCGGTCAACGTTTTGCTGAATATCACGAACGGGGTGCATTATACCTGGCTTGCGCGACATGTCAAATGATGGATGACAGGCGGCAGATCTTCGAATGAAGCGTCTGTCATGGCTGGCGCGTTCGCGCCCCCTGTGCTACAATGGCGGCCTGAGTGAATCTTCTACGCGTGAGGCATGATGTCACCCTGGCCTGTCATCGGACACGAATGGGCGCTAGAACTGCTAGCGCACGCGCTCAGCAGCGGCCGGCCCAGTCACGCCTATCTGTTCACCGGACCGACACAGGTGGGGAAAACGACCGTGGCACGCGCCTTTGCGCAGGCGTTGGTGTGCGAGCGTAGCGCCCAGAACAGCGGGACGCCGTGTGCTGATGGCCACGACGCCTGCCGCACCTGCCAGCGCGTGGCCCAGGGGCGCTATCCCGATGTCCAGATCATCGCCGCCGAGAAGAATACCATCCAGATCGATCAAGTGCGCGCCCTCCAGAATGACGCAGCTATCGCGCCGCTCGAGGGCCGACGCAAGGTCTTCATCATCAGCGAGATCGAGCGGGCCAGCCTCCCGGCCGCCAACGCCTTGCTGAAAACGCTGGAGGAGCCGCCGTCGCAGGTGATCCTGCTGCTGACTACCGCCCGTCGCGACCTGGTGCTGCCGACGATCCTATCGCGCTGCCAGGTCATCGCGCTGCGGCCGCTCCCCCAAGCCCAAGTGCGGATGGCGCTGCAAACGCGTTGGGGCGTGGATGAGGAGCGCGCCGCACTGCTGGCGCAGCTCAGTGCGGGCCGGCTGGGCTGGGCCATAACGGCGCACACCGATGCGGAGCTGTGGGAGACGCGCGCGCGCCACCTGGATGCGCTGCTGGCGTTGACGGGTGACGGCCACCTGGGGCGGCTGGCCTACGCGGAAACGTTGAGCCGGGCGGGCGGCGAGTGGGAGACAGCGTTGGGGCTATGGGCCGCCTGGTGGCGCGATGTGCTGCTGGTGCAGCGTGGTCTGCTCCCGGCGGTGCTCAACCTGGATCGCAAGGCGCAACTCATACAACAGGCCGACCTGTACCGCTCCGAGCAAGTGGAAGCGGCGCTGGCTGACCTGGTGCAGACCGTGCGCCGCATCAAAGCGAATGTCAACGTGCGCCTGGCGCTGGATGTGTTGCTGTTGCGACTGCCGAAACCGGCCGTCGCGTAATGGATTGAACAGGAGTGCTTATGCCGATCGTGGTCGGTGTTGCTTTTAAGCCCGTCACCCGAGTCTACTACTTCGACCCTGCGGAATTGGACGACCTGCAGCCGGGGGAAAACGTGGTGGTGGAAACTTCGCGCGGCCGTTCCCTGGGCCAAATCGTGTTCGCAGCCAAAATGGTCGCCGATTCAGAGATCAGCGGCAACTTGAAGCCGGTGGTGCGCCGAGCCACGGCCTGGGACATGGTGCAAAACGATCAAATGGTCCACCGCGAACCCGAGGCGCTTGACATCTGTCGCAAGCGCGCCCAGGCCCTGGGCCTGAACATCAAAGTCGTCAAGGTCGAGTTCAGTTTTGATGGCAGCAGCGCGGTCGTATATTTCACCGCCGAGCAGCGGATTGACTTCCGCAACCTGGTACACGAGCTCTCGCAGATGTTGCGCACCCGCGTAGAAATGCGCCAGGTGGGCGTGCGGGATGAGGCCAAATTCCTGGGTGGGCTCGGCCGCTGTGGCCGTGCGCTATGCTGCACCACCTGGCTGCGTGAGTTCGCGCCTGTGTCCATCAAGATGGCCAAGACCCAAGACCTGCCGCTCAACGCGCCTGAGGTCTCAGGGGCGTGCGGTCGCCTGCTGTGCTGCCTGGCTTATGAAAACGATTTTTACGCCGAAGCACGCAAGCAGATGCCGCGGATTAACAGCATCGTCGAAACGCCGCAAGGGCCGGGCAAGGTCAAGCAGGTACACGTGCTCACCAATTCAGTCCGCGTGTTGGTAGAGGGACCTAACGAAACGCGGCAGATGATGGATGTCGCGGTCCCGGAGCCAGTGTTTCAGCTCAAGCCGCAACCACACGCCGCCGTAGCCAGCACAGGCCGTCGGCTGTCATCAGAACCCGTGGACGAGGTGGTAGAGGAAGAACCGCCTGCCGTGGAAGCCACGAGCGAAGAGACACCGCAACCCGTCAGCCAGGACCCGGGGGCTAAGGCACGACGGGCACGTCCGCGACGCAAAAAGCGCTGATCACCCAGGGCGACGCCACGCGCCGCATGGCTGTGTTGCCACCGCCGCGCCTACACCCTGGGTTCAATGATGAATTTGATCGCTGTGCGTTCCTTGCCCTCGATATCAATATCAATAAATTCGGGAAAGCATCGGATGTCAATCTCGTCAGAGGCAAGGTAACTCCGAGCAATCGCGATCGCTTTAATGGCCTGGTTGACAGCGCTGGCGCCGATCGCCTGTACCTCCACATGGCGAGTGTCGCGCATTACGCCAGCAATAGCGCCAGCAACCGCAGTAGAACGAGAGTGGGCCGAGACTTTGATGATGTCCATGGGGGCCTCCTGCGGCAAATCGTCGTTGGCAACCGGGAAAATGACCTGCTCGTCTGATAGCGCCCACACGCGCTGTTAATATTACACCCATTGCTGGACAAAATCAAGAGGGAATGCAAAACTCGGTTCTTTCTCAAACGCCAAACCTTCGGCAAGGAAATCTCGCGTGCGCGTTGTGATGATCTCCAAAGCGCTGGTAGTAGGCGCCTACCAACGCAAACTGGAGGAGTTAGCCCGCCAACCCGCCATCGAGCTGACGGCGATCATACCAGCCTGTTGGCGCGAAGGCCGCAACGTGCTGCCGCTGGAACGCGCCCACACCAACGGTTATGAACTGATCGTCGCGCCACTGGCCTTCAACGGCCAATTTCACCTGCACTTCTACCCCACCGTGGGCCGGCTGCTTCACCGCCTCCGCCCCGATGTGCTGCACATGGATGAAGAGCCCTACAACCTGGCGACCTGGCACGCCCTGCGCCTGGCCGAGGCGGTCGGCGCCCGCGGCCTGTTCTTCACCTGGCAAAACCTGCACCGCCGCTACCCCTGGCCGTTCAGCTATTTCGAGAGGACCAACTATCGCCGGGCCGCTTACGCCATCGCCGGCAACCACGATGCAGCACAGGTGATGCGCGCCAAGGGGTACCGCGGCCAAGTCGCCGTCATCCCGCAGTTCGGGGTGGACCCGAACATCTTCGCGCCGGCGCCGCCAGCCCCGCACGCGGACTTCGTCATCGGCTATGCCGGCCGACTGGTGCCCGAAAAAGGCATCGCCGTTCTGCTGGAGGCCTGCGCGCGCCTGGCGATCCCCAATTGGACGCTGCACCTGTTGGGCGATGGGCCAGAACGCGGCCGGTTCGAGGCGCTGGCCACTGCCCTGGGCATCGAGGAACGGGTCCACTTCCTCGGCCACCGCCCCTCCACGCAGACAAACCGTTTCTATCAAACCTTCGATGTGCTGGTGCTGCCCTCGCTGAGCCGCCCCAATTGGGTGGAGCAGTTCGGCCGCGTGCTGGTGGAAGCGATGAGCTGCGGGATCCCTGTCATCGGCTCGGATAGTGGCGAGATCCCCAACGTGATCGGCGATGCCGGGCTGGTGACGCCCGAAGGCGATGCGACCGCGCTGAGCGCAGCGCTGGCGGACCTGGCAACCGATCCGGCGCGCCGGGCTGTGCTGGCCGCACGGGCGAGGGCGCGGGTATTGGCGCACTACACCCACGCGCACATCGCTCAAGCCACTGCGCAGGTCTATCGCGAAATGCTGCGCTGAGCAACCCGAACGCCAGGCTTGGCCCGGAACGCAGCAAGCTGCGACGTCCAGTCCCATGAGCCGTGGCGCTGCCCCAGCCTGGGCATCTGCCCTGAGAGTCAAACACACGGGGCCCATGATGCACCCTTGATGATAGCGCGGCCCTGCTCGCTGTACACTGATTATGTATGTTTAGTAGACGGTGCTATAATTGCCCTGTGTACAATACGCCACTAACGACGCGTCACGTCGGCCTGAACGCGCACTTGCTGTCACTGACTCAAACCTATCGCGGCGCCGGAATCAACGGGTACATCTACGAGCTTTTGCGGCATCTGCCGCAGGTTGCAGGTGACGAGCTGCGCTATACGGCCTACTTACACGACTCAGCGTTTGCCGCCCCAGAGGGGCTGATGGTGAACCGGTCGCGCTGGGACACACGCCGCCCCTGGCGCCGGATCCTCTGGGAGCAGACGCGCCTGGCGAGGTTGACGCGCCGCCTGGACCTGTTGCACGGCCTGGCCTTTGCCGCCCCGCTGGCCGCGGCCTGCCCGACCGTGATCACCGTCCACGATCTGAGCTTTCTGCGCTTCCCGGCCGCGTTCCGGCCGTTCAACCGGCTGTACCTGAGCCTGTTCACCCGCTGGTCTACGCGACGGGCCGCACGGGTGATCGCCGTGTCGGAGAGCACGCGACAGGACGTGATCGCCTTGTGCAACGTACCCGCCGAGCGCGTCGTAGCCGTGCCGAACGGCGTGAGCGAGCGTTTTGGGCCGGCCGAACCGGCCGCCGTGGCTGAGTTTCGCGTTCGAGCCGGCCTGCCTGAGCGTTTCATCCTGTTCCTGGGGACGTTGGAGCCGCGCAAGAATATCACCGGCCTGTTAGACGCGTACGCGCTGGCGCGCAAGACAAGCCCCACACCCCTGCCCAAGTTGTTTATCGCCGGCGGCAGGGGCTGGTATTACCAGACCATCTTTGCTCACGTCGCCGAGTTAGGGCTGACTGACGACGTAATCTTCCCCGGTTTCGTGCCGGGGGAGGATCTGCCCTGGTGGCATCGCGCCGCTGAAGTGTTCGTTTATCCATCACAGTTCGAGGGGTTCGGGCTGCCGGTGTTGGAAGCCATGGCGTGCGGGACCCCCGTCATCACCTCCAACGCATCCTCGTTGCCCGAGGTGGCCGGAGACGCGGCCGTGCTCGTCGGGCCGCGCGATGCCACGGGCCTGGCGGACGCGTTGCTGCGCGTGCTGGCTGACCCCGCGCGCCGCGCCCAGATGCGCGCTGCGGGCCTGCGTCAGGCGGCCTGCTTCTCATGGAACCGCACCGCAGCCGAGACGGTTGCCGTATATCGAGCGGCATTGGGGCTGGCGGGCCAGGGAGATACGCCATGAAACAGGATTTCCGAAAATGGATGCCCTGGGTCACCCTGGTGACCGATATCGTGTTGATCAACATCGCATTTCTGATCGCCTATTGGCTCCGGTACGAGCTACAACTCTTCCGGTCGGTTGACCCGGCCAACAACGTCCCCTACACTGTCTACCTGCCGCTGGTGGCTCTGCTGACGTGGGTGCTGGTGCTGGCCAATCGGCGCGAGGGCGCTTACGATGTGCGCCGCGGCCGGCCTTTGTTCGACGACATCTATGGCGTTGTCAATGCCACCACGCTGGCGATCATGTTGCTGGTGGTGCTGGTCTTCTTCTACCGGCGGCTCTTCTACTCTCGCATCATCTTTATCTACGCCGGCCTGCTCATCGTGCTATTGCTGAGCCTGGCACGCGTGATCCGTTCCATGGTGCTGAACCGCCTGCGCCAGGCGGGCCGGGGCGTGGACCGGGTGCTGATCATCGGCGCCGGCGAAGTGGGCCGCACGGTGATGCGCAATCTGATCGCCCAACCCGACCTGGGCTACCGCGTCATCGGCTTCCTGGATGACAACCCGGCAAAGAGCGACACGGACATCGGCCCCATCAAGGCGTTTGGCCCCATCGAAGATCTCCCACAGGTCATTCGAGAGAATGCCATTGACCAGATCATCATCACCCTGCCGTGGCAGTATCATCGCAAGATCATCCGCCTGGTGAACGAGACCGAGCAGACCGGCGTGCGCGCGCGGGTGGTGCCAGACCTGTTTCAGTTGAGCCTCGGCGGGGTGGACGTCGAAGCCATCAACGGCATTCCCCTGATCAGCATCAAGCAGAGCGCACTGACCGGCTTCAACCAGACTCTCAAGCGCGCGGTAGACCTGCTGATCGTAAGCGTGGGCGGGATCATCCTGGCGCCGGTCTGGTTGGCCGCCGTCATCGCGATCAAGCTGGACTCCCCAGGCCCTGTGTTGTTCCGCCAGGAGCGCGTGGGCCGCGGGGGCAAACAGTTCATGGTTTACAAGTTCCGCTCGATGTACGTTGATGCCGAAGCACAACTGGAGAAGCTCCGCGCCCAGAACGAAGCGGTCGGCCCCCTGTTCAAGATGCGCGACGATCCGCGCCGCACGCGCGTCGGCCGCGTCATCCGCAAAACCAGCATTGACGAGCTTCCCCAGCTCATCAATGTGCTGCGCGGCGAGATGAGCATCGTCGGCCCACGCCCGGGGCTGCAAAGTGAAGTCGATCAATACCAGGATTGGCATCGCAAACGGCTTGAAGTGCAGCCCGGCATCACCGGCCTGTGGCAGGTCAGCGGCCGTAGCGATTTGACCTTTGACGAAATGGTAATGCTGGACATTTACTATGCTGAGAACTGGGCCTTAGGGCTCGATCTCCGCATCATACTGCGCACCGTGCCCCAGGTGCTCTTCGCGGACGGGGCTTACTAACCAGCTCCATACCAGGAAACGGAGGACAGCGGCATGCTCTCCCTTTCTGCCACCGATACCCAGGGCCTTGTCCGGCTGGCGCAAGACCTGATCCGCACGCCCAGCCTGCCCGGCGAAGAGGCCGCCGTGGCCGCGCGCTTACGTGCGTCCATGCAAGAAAGCGGCTTTCAAGAGGTCTGGACCGACCGCGCCGGCAACGTCATCGGCCGCTACGGCGCAGGCCATGGCCCCAAGTTGCTCATCGAAGGCCACATGGACGCAGTCGCTATCGGCGACCGCCGAGCATGGACGCGCGATCCGCTGGGGGCCGAGATTGATGGCGGCTACCTGTATGGCCGGGGAGCCGCGGACATGAAAGCGGCGCTGGCCGCCATGGTCTACGCGGTCAAACAACTGGCCACGACCGGCGCTGCCCTGAACGGCGACCTGTACATCGCGTTCGTGGTGCAAGAAGAGCCTTGTGAAGGCATGGCCGTCCGCGGCTTGATCGAAGAAGAAGGCTTATTGCCTGATTTCGTGATCCTGGGCGAGCCCACCAACCTGGGCCTTTATCGCGGTCAGCGCGGGCGGGTCGAACTGCAAGTGACCACGTACGGGCGGGCCAGTCACGCAGCGCTGCCGCAGGAGGGAACCAACGCTGTGCTGCTGGCCGCGCGGCTCCTGTTCGGCATCGATCTGCTCGGCGCCCAATTGCTCTCCGACCCGCTGATGGGCCAGGGCAGTGTGGCCGTCACTCACATCGAAAGCTCGGCCACCAGCCTGAACTCGATCCCCGATCGCTGCGCGTTCGTATTGGACCGGCGGCTGACGCTGGGTGAGACGGAGGCGCGGGCCATCGCCGAGGTGCAGCAGGTCATCCGCCGCGAGGGTGTGCGCGCCGACGTGGCCACCCTGGAATTCCAACTCGCCACCTACACCGGCTACGTGGCCCACGGCCGGAAATACTACCCGCCCTGGCTGCTGCCGGAAGATTCGATCCTGACCCGCCAGGCCAGCCGTGCGCTGGAAAAGACGCTTGGCGCCGCGCCACGGATGGGGCTTTGGCCGTTCTCTACTGATGGTGCGTACACCATGGGCGTGGCCGGCATCCCGACCATCGGGTTCGGCCCCGGCGACCCGGAACGCGCGCACACGACCGATGAAGCGGTGCGCGTCCTGGACATCGTCACCGCGGCCCAGGGCTACGCCCAGCTTGCGCTCGAGATCTTGAAGTAGTCAGTCGCTAACTTGGGAATCTGGGTGGACACTTTACCGCGCGTCACCATTCTCAGCGCCGATTCGGGAGGCGGACATCGCGCGGCCGCAGCCAGCCTGACCGAGGCCTTGACCGGTCGCGCCCACGTTTCGTGCATCAGCCTGCTGGATGATCACGCGCCTTTTCCGTTCAACATCTGGTCCGAGTTGTATGGCCCCTTTGTGAACCTCACGCCTCAGCTTTATCGCGTGGTCTACGACTTCGCCGCTTCCCGCGATCGGTTGCGGCGCGCGACACGCGCGGTCTATCCCCTGGTGCGCCGCCGAATCACCGCAGCCCTGGCCGCGGAACGCGCCGACCTGGTGATCAGCGTCCACCCGCTGCAGACCGACATCGTGTACTGGGCCCTCGCCGACAGCGGCCTTCAGATCCCGTTCATGATCGTGGTCACTGATCCCGTGACGGCGTCGGCAGCCTGGTTCTGCCCCGGTGCAGATTGTTGCACCGTGGCGACCGAGCCTGCGCGCGCAACGGCGCTGGCGTGCGGCGTGCCCCCGGAACGGGTGCGCGTCGTCGGGCTGCCCATCCGCGCCGCGTTTGCCGCCGCGCGGGGCCGGCCCAAGCCTCAGGCGCGCAGCCAGCTCGGCCTGGCAGCCGATCGGCCACTGGTATTGCTCACGGGAGGGGGCGCCGGCATCGGCCGGATCGCGCTGCTGGCGCGCGCGGTGGCGCAGCGTCTCGCGCACCATCCTGCCACGCCGCAACTGGCCGTCGTCACCGGCCGCAACGCGAACCTGCTGCGCCAATTGGCGGCCGAGGACTGGCCGCTGCCGATGACGCTCCTGGGCTTCGTGAACAACATGGCCGATTGGCTGGCTGCCAGCGACCTGCTGATCAGCAAGGCCGGCCCCGGCACCCTGGCCGAAGCCGCCTGCCTGGGTGTGCCGGTGCTGATCACCGACTTCATCCCCGGCCAGGAAACCGGCAACGTCGCCTGGGCGCAAGAGAACGGCGCGGGCATCTTCGAACCCGACCCGGCGCGCGTGGCCGCACTGGTGGCCGAACTGCTGCAGCCCGCTGCGCCACGACTGGGCCAAATGGCCGCACGCGCGCGCGCCATTTCCCACCCCCAGGCAGCCGCCGAGATCGCCGACGCAGCACTGGCGCTGCTGCACGCGCGGCCGCGCGCGTAACCTTGCGCGGCGACGCGCATCCAAGCAATCTGTATCTGTCGCAAGGAGAACACACCATGACTACCGCAAACATCACCTGGGTTGAGGATATGCAGTTCGTCGCGGCCAGCGACTCGGGCCATGCCATCGTGATGGATTCATCGGCCGACGTGGGCGGCCACAACAGCGCCGCGCGGCCCATGGAGGTCCTGCTGATGGGGCTGTTGGGATGCACGGCCATGGACGTGATCAGCATCCTGAAGAAGAAGCGCCAGCCGGTGCAGGGCTTCAAGATCTTCGCCAGCGGCGAACGGTCGGCCGAGCACCCCAAGAAGTACACGAAAATCCACCTGGAATACGTGGCCTACGGCGACGTGGACCCCAAAGCGTTGGCCCGCGCCGTTGAGCTCTCGGAGACGACCTATTGCGGCGCCATCGCCACGGTGCGGGGGGTCGCGGAGGTCACGTCCAGCTCGCGCGTCGCGCCCGCGCCGGCCGGCTGAGAACGGGGCGCAGCATGGCGCAGCAAGTTCCGACCTCCGGCTCCGCCGACCGTTCCCGGCGCCTTGTCCTGGGCGTTCTCATCGCGCTCAGCCTGCTGCTGATGGCGGCCGGCGCGTGGCTGGCGCTCGACCACCGCCAGCAGATAGCACAACAGTCGCAACCGGCGGCCGGCGCTGGCGTGCGGAAGGCCCCCGACTTCACCCTGCAGACGGCGGATGGCGCGACCGTCCGGTTGAGCGATTTGCGCGGCAAGGTCGTGTTGCTGAACTTCTGGGCGACCTGGTGCCCGCCGTGCAAGGCCGAGATGCCAGACCTGAACGCATTGCACGAGAAGCACGGGGCGCCGCGCGACTTCGTGGTCCTGGGTATCAATATGGAGGAGAGCGCGGCTGCGGTGGCTGCATTCGCGGCGCCGCGCCAACTGACCTTCCCGCTGCTGCTCGATCTCGACGGAATCGTATCCAGCGATCGCTACGCGGTCCGGTCGCTGCCCACGTCGGTGATCATTGACCGCGCCGGCAACATCCGCGATACCTGGATGGGTCAGATCAGCCTGGAAGCCATGGAGGCGCGGCTGCAACGGGTGTGGTGAGGTTCCGCGGGCGTGATCTGGGGCGCAGCATTTGCCAGGTCCACCCCCATTGCAAACTTCGCCTGTTACAAGGCTGAGGCGCCCGCCGTGCGATGCCGGCGGCGCATCAGGGCTAACACCCTGGGCATGGCGACCGTATAGGCCCAATACAGCGGCCGGCTGACGGGATAATCCCAGGCGCCGATGTGCGGTTCAAACGTCCCACCGAACCCCTGCTTGAAGCGGTAGACGCCCCACATAGGATCGCTTTCGTTCAATACATCGGGCGCGCCCCACCAGTCATAACGCGTGCAGCCGGCCGCCTTCGCCCAGCGCATGGCCGCCCACTGCAACGCGTGGTTGGGCATCAGGTCGCGGCTCTGCGCGGTGGACGCGCCGTAGAAATACCACGCGGTGTGGCCGAAACGGAACAGGATCAGCCCGGCCACCGGCAGCCCCTCAACCTCCGCCAGCAGCAGGTGCGCCAGGCCATCGGCCATAAAGCGCGCCCAGATGGCGTGATAGTACCCGTATGGCCGCACCAGGAAGCCATCGCGATCCCCGGTCTCCTGGTACATGGCGTAAAACGCCGGCAGATCAGCCTCGGCTCCGGCCCGTACGACCACCCCACGGCGCTCGGCCAGGCGGATGTTGTAGCGCCATTTGGGCTTCATGGCGGCCAGGAGCGCGTCCTCGTCGGCGGTCACATCCGAGACTACCGTGTTGCGGAACTGGATCTGCTCGGCCGAAGGCCACCAACCGCGACAGGCCAGCAGCCCCAACACCGCCTGGCCCTCGGGGGTGTCGGTGCGCACATCGGGGTCAATCTTCACAAAGATCGCCCGCGCGCGGCGCGCTTCCGCCTCCAGCTGCGCCAGAACTGCTTCAACCAGGCCCGTATCGGACCAATCCATGAGCGGGCCCTTGGGGACATAGCCAATCGCCAGGGGAACACGCGCCGCCAGACGCCGCACCAGCAGTGCAGCCGCAGCTTGCGGGTTCATGACAGACGAAACGGAAGCATCAGCAGCCCGACTAAACAACAACCGCTTTGCACACCAGCCGGTTTGCTGCTTCGTTTCGCTCCATGTCCAACTTTGCAGGATATGAGACTGTGGCAGAGCACACAGCGCACTATCCCAACCGGTTTGCGAGGCGATCTCGGTGCAGGTCAGCATGGCCATCCTGTCAGTTACCCGCGGCCTGATAGCGCCGGAAGCGCAACGCCAGGCGGTATAACCCATATCCTGCCTGCGACAAGGGCAAGTCCCATGCGCCAGTGTAGCGCACCACGCGGCCCCCAAAACCCTGCTTGAAGCGATACACGCCCCACAAACCGCCCTCGCCCCAGCTTTCCGGCTCAGCGTAGGCCGCAGGATCGGCGCCGACCTCATCTGGGATGCCCCACAGATCGTAGGTGTCGCAGCCGCGCGCCCGCGCCCAGCACATCGCCGCCCATTGCAGCGCATGGTTCGGCATCAGGTTGCGCCCTTCGTCAGCCGACGCGCCCCACATGTACCAGGCATTCCGGCCCAGGGCAAAAACCGCAATAGCCGCCAACAACACCCCGTCAGCCTCGGCCAGCAGCCAGGTTGCCAACCCAACCGGTGCGAATAGCTCACTCGCGCGTGCGTAATACGCCGCACTGTGGACTGCAAACCGGTCGCGCAAACCGGTCGCCTCCATTAGACTTTGAATAGCTGGCAGGTCGGTCGGTCGGCCTTCGCGCACATTCACGCCTTTCCTCGCTGCCAGGCGGATGTTATAACGCCACTTTGGTTTCATACGCGCGAGGAGCGCTTCCTCGCTGCCAGTCAGGTCTAGGTGTATGGTGCTGAGCGGCTGGACGCGCTGGGGGCTCCGTCGAAAGCCTAAGCTCGCAAGCTGCTCAGCCAGGGCCTGGGACTCGGGCTGTTCAGGTTCGATTTTCAGCAGGGCGGCGCGTTGTTTAAGTGCTGCTTCGCGCGCCATCGTCACCACCGCGCGGACCTGGGTGGGGTCGGCCCAGTCCACGGCCGGGCCCTTGGGCGCGTAGGCCAGGGTCTGGCCCCACGGCAGCCCGCGGAACAGGATGCCGGCTCCGCCCAAGATCGGCGCGTCATCGCGCGGGATGGTGCGCAGCATGACGCGCTGAGCACGCCAACCGAAGTCGGCCTTAAGCTGCGCCCACCGGCTGGTTTGCAGCACATGGCCATCCGGCCGGCGCGCCAGAAACGCATCCCAAGCCGCATCCGCGTCCAGGCTCGCGGCTGGCGCGTGGCTGGTCCGTTCGGTGACCCACACGTGCTTGGGTTCAGGAACAGCGGAGTAAAGCTTTTCCAGATCTACGGGCATTGAGTTACCAACGGGTTGCGATTCCGGGCCTACACTTTCTCCTTGATTATACCTGTGTTTGTAGAGTTTACGGAAACCGTGGTATGATCGTGTTCAGCAACGTGCAGACCTGCGGTTTGGCCTCGCACGTTCATCTCATTTGATCTCATTTATGGTGACAAGCACATGCAGGCAAACCTGGTCAACGGCTGGCGCGAGGTGTTGGCCCGTGTCATGGAAGGCTTCGACGCGGAATTGGGCGTGACGCCGGAATGGCTGGTCAACCCGGATACCAACCGGCGCTTGAAACTGGATTACCTCTTCACCGACATCAATTTCGCGGTGCGTTTTGTTGGATTGGAGGGCGCCCAGCGCAAGGGACGCAAGAGCGATGAGGAGGTCGCCAGCGAGGAAGAGCGGGAGGCCGCCCGCGTCGCGGTCTGTCGAGAGCACGGCGTGACCCTGGTCAGCATTGACCCTGACGGCGAGCCCCGGGTGGCGCTGCGCAACCTGGAAACCGGCCTGGCGCGCGCGACCGCGGCCTTAGCTCAAAACGGCAAAGTGCTGCACGCAAAAAAACAAGGGCTGATGCCGTTGTTGAGCCAGGCGCGCCGCCGCGCGGGCGAATTCACCACCAAGCTCGAGCCCCCTGAAAAGCTCAATGTCTACGCCGAGATGTGGTGGGATCGGCAGGCCAACCTGGCCGCGCAGGCCCCGGCCCAAAAGGCCGTCGCCAAACCGCAGCCGTATCGTGTGGGCATGTCGGTCTACCACGCCAAATTCGGCCCCGGCGAGATCACCGACATCCGGCCCGACGGCAAAGACATGGCCATCACCGTCAATTTCGTCACCGCCGACGTCCGCACCTTCCTGGCCAGCCTGGTCGGCGACAAGCTGACGCCGCAATAGCGGACCATGCAACTCATTGTCTGCTATTATCACTTGGTTACCAGTGAAGCAACTTACCCCTTGCCCGATCATCCTGGACACCGACATCGGCACCGATGTTGACGACTGCCTGGCCCTGGCGTTGATCCTGGCCTCACCCGAGCTCAGGCTGGCTGCGGTGACCACCGTCTACGGCGACACCCTGTTGCGCGGCCGCATGCTCCTTAAGCTGCTTGCCCTGCGCGGGATGACCGGCGTACCCGTGGCCGCCGGCGCGGAGAAGCCTTTGCTGGGCCGTCCGCCGGTGTATTGGGAGGGGCACGAGGGGGAGGGATTGCTGGCGCCAGGTGATGAAAGTCTGCACCCTCGCGCTGAGCGCGCCGCCGAGCTGATCGTGTACACGGTCATGGCCCACCCCGGCGAGATCACCTTGCTCGCTATTGGCCCGCTGACCAATGTGGCGCTGGCGCTGCTGCTGGAGCCCAGGCTGGCGGCCGCGCTGGCCGGGTTGACGATTATGGGCGGCGCGGTGGGCGGGGCCGGCGCGCTACACCTGCCGTGGACCGAGCACAACTTTCGGAGCGACCCCGAAGCCGCGGCCATCGTCCTGGCGTCTGGCGCACCGATCCGCATCGTGCCGCTGGATGTCACTACGCAGGTGCGTATCCGGCCCGCGGATACTGCCCGCATCCGGTCAGCCGGGGATCCGTTTCATCGCGCCATTGCGGATCAGATTGACGGCTATCCCAGGTATCGGGAGCGCGGCTGGACCTATCTGCACGACCCATTGGCCGCGGCCACGCTCATCGCGCCCGATCTGGTGACGTGGGAACCCGTACATGCGGTGATCGAGACGGGGGGCAGCCATTCCGCGGGAAAGCTGCTGGTCAAACGGCCGGTCGGGTCCGCGCCCGTCACGGCCCAGGTCGCGCTGGGGGTGGCCGCCGCCCGCGCCGAAATGGTAATCATCGAGCGGCTGACCCAATAGCCAAGGGGCGAAACCAATTGTAGGGGCGGGTTTCTCCGCATCCACGGGGAAACTGCTGCGATCACGCGGCTGCCGAATGAGAGCCTATCCGAATAAGTGCAAAGACGGGCCACAGTCCGTCGCTGGACTGTGGCCCGTCGGCTTCCGATGGATTATCCGATAGGCTCTAAAGCGCGCTCGCCTTAACCGGGCACCCCCCTACTCAACCTAACGCGGCGCGTACGAGGGGGATCTGGCCGGTGCTACCGAGCTTGCCGTTCTTGTCCGCGATGAACCTGGCATACTCGGTCATAAAGACCTTGCCCGGATCCCGCAGATCGAACTTCTCCGGAAAGTCGCGGAAGAACTCGCGGTGTACGCGCGTCCACACCAGGCGGCCATCGGTGTCAATGTTGATCTTGGTGACGCCCAACTCGGCCGCGCGGCGGAACTGATTGTCATCCACGCCCTTTGCCCCCTTGAGTTTGCCGCCCGCGGCGTTGATGCGCGCCACCTCTTCTTGCGGCACCGAGCTGGAGCCGTGCATCACCAGTGGGAAGCCGGGCAGCCGCTTCTGGATCTCGCTCAACACATCGAAGCGCAAGCCCTGCGTGCCGGTGAACTTGAACGCGCCGTGGCTGGTGCCGATGGCGCACGCCAAAGAGTCACAGCCCGTCCGGGCCACGAAATCCTTCGCCTGATCGGGATCGGTGAGCTTAGCGTTGGCCTCATCCACCGCCACATGCTCTTCCACCCCACCGAGCTGACCCAATTCCGCCTCGACGACGATGCCGCGCGCATGGGCCGCGTCCACAACCCGTTTGGTGATCTCGATGTTCTTCTCATACGACTCGTGGCTGGCGTCAATCATCACCGAGCTGTAGAACCCGCTCTCGATGCAATCCAGGCAGGTCTTCTCGTCGCCGTGATCGAGATGAACGGCGAAAATCGCCTCGGGGAAGATCTCATCGGCCGAGCGGATGATTGCTTCCAGCATCCGCTTGTTGGTATAGGTGCGCGCACCCTTGCTGATCTGGATGATGAACGGCGCCTGGCTTTCAATGCAGCCGCGGAACAGACCCATGGTCTGCTCGGCGTTGTTGATGTTATACGCGCCCAACGCATACTTGCCGTAGGCAAGTTCAAATAGCTTCTTGGTCGTAACGATCATAGGTGCTCCCTTTCAGAACTCATCATAACTGTGCCTGATTGCACCGGCCCAGTATACTCGCGGCTGGCGTCTTGGTCAAAACCTTCAGCCCCTCAACTTTCCAGGAATGCCTTCAGAGCTTCCAGGTGGGCGCTCCAATACGCCTTCATCGTGGCAACAGCCTGCGCGTCCGCCAGCCGGCTGTGCTGGATTGCCACCTGGCTTTTCGCGTCACCCTTCGGCGTCAAGTTGACATCCACGGCTGTGCCGTCGGCCCAAGTGATGCGCACCGACTTGCCCGGCGTCGCCTTGCGGATCGTCAGCGCGACATCCGGCAGCCACTGCCGCCGCTGGTCATCGTCCACCCAGGCTTCGTAAAGGCGCATCACCGCGACGCCGATCGTCTTGCTGGCGTTGGCCGCGAAGCCGTCGGCTTTTTCGTGCTGCTGTCGCAGCCCGCGCGCCTGCTCGTAACCCACGGTGACCATTTGACACCACCAGTCCGGCACGCCGTGCGCTTCTTGCAGGAGACGTGCGATCTCGGAGTGCGCCATTTCGTTCGCGCCGGCCGCATCCAGGACGGCGAGCCACTCCGCCCAGGTCCTGCCCGTTTTGGCGCGCACGGCGTCATTGGTGACGCCAGCAAGCTTCTCGCCCTCGGCCATGATCCCCTCCTGATTCAGGGGCATTGAATCACCCCTTGCGCCCATAGGCAGCCGCCGCACGCGGGCGCCGTGTTGCCGAGGCAGTCCGCCTGGTTCGACTCGGCCAGCTCGCACCCGCCGCAGAAGGTGCAGGGCGCAAAGTCGAAGCTGTGTACCCGCTCGCGATAGGCGACGTAATCCGGATCCAGCCACAGGTCGCGCAGACTGCGCTGGCGCACATTGCCGACCACGTGGCGGTGGTTGACCCGCGGCTTGCCGTGCAGATAGCTGATGTGCGTGTGCATCAGCGGCCAACACGGGCTGACATCGCCAGTCCACGCCACCGACATGGTGCCGCCCTCGATGTAGTTGCAGACATCGCTGGCCTCGGCCCAGTTTTGGCCGGCGTAACGCACATTGTAACCGGCCTGGAAGGCCTGGAACAGCGCCTCACGAGTGGCGTCACAGAAATCCATTTTGGGCAAGCTGAGCCGCGGCACGGTGGCCGACTCGATGTAGGCCAGCGCGTTCCGGGCGCGCGTATACAGCACCTCTTCTTGCAGCTCCGGCGTCACCGGCAGCACGTTGCTGACCGAAAAATGCTTGGCGCCCAGGTCGAGCCCCAATTGCAGCACCGCGGGCAAGTCCGCAATGTTGCGTTTCATGGCCACGAACGCGATGCCGATCTCGGGCCGAGGATGGTGGCCGCCCCGGCGCAGCTTGCTGAAGCGCGCCACATTGGCGATGACGTGCGCCAGCTCGGCCCCCAGGCGCACGTCGGCGTAACTTTCCGGGCTTGCGCCATCAATCGAGACCCACAGCAGGTCCAGCCCCGCGTCGATCAGCTCACGCGTGGTGCGCTCGTTGAGCAGTGTGCCGTTGGTAATCAGCTCAGTCCGTGCGCCCAGCGCGTGGGCCCTGGCCACCCAAGTCACCGTCTGCCGGTGCGAGAGCGGCTCGCCGATCCCGCCAAAATAGACTGTGGGCAGCGGATCCAACGCCGGGAGCGTGTCCAGGATGGCCGCAAAGGTGGCGTCGCTCATGCGCCCCACCGCCTCATCCCACCCGTGCCGAAAGCAGGTGGCGCAATCCAGGTTGCAGGCGTTGGTCGGCTCGATGTACAGCTTGTTCAGATGGGTGACAGGTTGGTGGATGCGCAGGCTGTTGCGCGTCGGCTCCACCCGCATCCGGGCGCCCGGCTTAAGGCCGAACTGCGCGGCGACTTCCGGCGGCAGCACCAGGTGGCCTTGCTCGTCCACCCGCGCCCACACCGTCTTGGGGGCAGATGCCGGTTTGCCCGAAAAAAACACGCGGGCATCAATGGTCATGCTAGACTCCTGAAGCAGAAGCCAGGTTTCTCCGAGAAACCTGGCTTCTCTGTCTCTGCGGCAGGTAACATAGTATAAGTTACAGAAGAAATTGCGTCAATACTGCCGACAAAAAGCGGGCGGCAGGATCTGTATTCCTCACCGCCCGCAGTTCAACGTGGTCTGCCTTGTCTAGCTCCTGCTCCCTGCTGGTCTCAGGTTGACAAGAAGCGCGCCCCGATTTCCCTGATTTCCTTCAGTTCCTTCGTTTCCCTAAACGATCTCCAACTCCTTCAGCTTCGCCTCCGGCACGACGCCATCCACCCAGCCGCGCTTCTCGTAGTACTCCGCCAACATCTGCGGCAGCTCGGAGACGTGGCCCTTGGAGCCACCGAATGTCGAGGGCTCTTCCAAGAAGCGTTTGGGCAGTGTGTCGTCCTTGCCCACGAAGCCGTTCAGGTTGTTGTAGTAGCGTTCCAGGTTGTACACCCGCTCGCCCACCTGCATCAGGTAATCGGGCGTGCAGGGTGCGCCGGTGATGGCCGCGAACTGCATCGCGAAGCCTTCCATGGACTCAGAGAAGGTCGCGAACTTGCACACGTCCAGGCAGTCGGTGACGGCATGCACGTTCTGGAAGATCATGATCAGGTTGCCCTTGCCCTCCCAGGCCAGCGGATCCACCACCGGTGCAGGGCCGAGCACATTGCCCGCGACCTCGGCCGCCGGGGTGTAGCCGCGCAGGTGGCACGCGCCGCGGTTTGAGGTGGCATAGCCGATGCCCATGCCCTTGATGCCGCGCGGGTCATAAGCCGGGATGCCCTGATCCTTGACCGCCATCGCCAATTCGGGATGACCGAGCTTCTTGGCGGCCTTGCCGGTGCCCTCAGCCAGGATGTCGCCCACGCCCTCGCGGAACGCGATCTTGCGTGACATCTCCACCATGCCGTGGGTGTCGCCCCACGCCAGGCCGTCGCCGTTAGCGTAGCCGCGCTGCGTGTACTCCATGTACATCGCCAGCACGGTGCCGATCTCGATGGCATCGTAGCCGTAGTCGTTGGCGCGGTCAATCAGGTAGGCGACCGCGGCGATGTCGTCGTTGTCGCAGAACGCGCCCACCGACCAGGCCGGCTCGTACTCCACGCTCTCCATGCGGACCTTGAACGGCCCCTCGGTGACCTCGACCTCTTTCTTGCAGGCCACCGGGCAGGCGTGGCAGGTGGGATCGTTCACCAGGATGGTCGCCTTGACGTGTTCACCGCTGAGCAGCTCCGCGCGCGCGCCGAAGGAGGTTTCCTGGCCGTTGCGCACGGGCAGCGCGCCCATGTTGCTGCTGATGTTCATCAGCACGTTGGTGCCGTAGACCGACAGGCCGCCCTTACGCGGCGCGGTCAAGACCCGCTCGTCCATCAGTTCCGCCAGCGCGCGCTTCTGCGCCGCCTTCCAGCCCTCTTTGTCCACGGGCCGGGGCCGCTTGCCGTGCTCGCCCCGAATCACGATGGCCTTCAGGTGCTTGCTGCCGCCCACGCAGCCGGTGCCGCCGCGGCCGGATGACCGATCGTTCTCGTTCATCCAGTTGGCGAACTTCACCAGGTTCTCGCCGGCCGGGCCGATGGTGATTACGCTGAGGTCCTTGGCTCCGCCGTGCCGTTCCTGCAGGATCTTGATCGTCTCGTGGACGTGCTTGCCCCACAGATCGCTGGCGTCGTGCAGCGTAACTTTGCCATCTTCCACGTAGGCATACACCGGCTTATCAGCCTTGCCTTTGAAGACCAGGCCATCGAACCCGGCCCACTTGAGCCGCGCCGCTGACCAGCCACCGTGGTGCGAGTCGGTCACCGTGCCGGTGAGGGGCGACTTGGTGACCACGGCCATGCGACCGCTCAGGTTCACGTCGGTCCCGGTGAGGGGGCCGTTCATGAAACACAGGATGTTTTCGGGGGCGAGTGCGTCCACCAACGGGCCGTTGTCGAAGACGTACTTCACGCCCAGGCCACGCGCGCCGATGTACTTGCGCGCATCTTCCGGATCAATTGGCTTGTACTCGACCGCCCCGCTGGACAGGTCGATCCAGGCTACACGATTGACATAACCACCCAGTTGCATAGATTCACCTCCTTGTGCAGTGCTGACAGAAACGATTGATTGGAGAACGCCGCCAGGTGCTGAACGGAACAGAAACAAAAAGCCGGAGGGCGCTATGTTCCTCTTACATAACGCCCTCCGGCCATTTCACTGACCCGAGGCTCAACCGTGATCCCCCGGTCGTGCCCATGTTGGAAATAGAGCACAGACTGGAGCGCTTTTCGCATGTTCACACAACGCCGTGAGCTGTAAACTGATTACGAAGAGTAGTATAACCGAAGAGAGGCGGATGCGCAAGTTTCAGGGAACACGCAGCAATTCCAAATGTAGCCTGTCATACTGAGCGGGTCTACAGCTCAACACCCGTTGCAGCAAGCCTCTCGCGCAGAATCTCCGTGCCGTGCGCCCAGACTCTTCGCTGGGGGCGCGCCGTAGTGGACTTTGGCTGGCAAACCCGCTCAGAGTGACAGCGCCGTCCGCCTCATATTTGGAACTCCTGGAACACGAACCAAGTCACGGTAAGGCATCAGGAAAGGCCTCTGCGAACACCTCTTCCAGGGCCTGATCCATGCGTACCGCGAAACGATTAAAGCGGGCGACAAGGGTGCGACCGGCCTCGGTCAGCCGCGCGCCGCCGCCGCCTGGACCGCCCACGCGCCGCTCAATCAACCGTAGCCCCAGGCCTTCCTCCATCTCTTGCAGCCGATCATAGGCCAGGCGATACTGAATGCCCATGCTTTCGGCCGCGGCGTTAATCGATCCCTTCTCAGCCACGGCCGCCAACAGCTGGGCGCGCCACCGGCTGAGCACGACCTGATTATTGGACGTGATCCACAAATTGGCGTGCGGCATCAGATTGACTGGCACGTCGGCCATAACACCCTCCCTCGCTACAAGATCGTCCTAAAGATACACCGGTGGTCACAAAAGCGCAAGGCGCGGAGGTCTCAGCGCTCTGTCCCGTTGGCACGACCATCGAAAACATGTTACAATCCACACAAGTAGAGGAGCGCGGCATCAGACTGTAACCTCGCAAAAAAGATGTGAATCCAAGATATTTGTGTTGGGTTAAACCATCTCAACCTTCCAAGCAAGGAGAAACCCCATGGCGCTTCTGAACGCAGAAATTCGTAAAGAGGTGAAGGCTGCTCTATCGGATGTGACCGTACCAGTCACGTTCAAAGTCTTCACCCAAGCCTTCGAATGCCAGTATTGTAAGGAAACGCGCGAGCTGGTAGAAGAAGTCGCCGCACTCTCCGACTATGTGTCGGCCGAAGTGTATGACTTCGAGAAGGACAAGGCACTCGCCGACAGCCTGGGCATTGACAAGATCCCGGCGATCGCGGTGATCGGCAAAAAAGACTACGGCATCCGCATGTTCGGGATCCCGTCGGGCTACGAGTTCGGCAGCCTGATCGAGAGCATCAAGCTGGTGGCGGATGGGGATTCGGGCCTGGCCCCGGAGACCCGGAAGCAGATCGCGAAACTCAAGAAGCCAGTTACGGTTCAGGTGTTCATCACCCCTACCTGACCGTACTGCCCGCGAGCCGTGCTGCTCGCGTATCAGATGGCGCTGGAGAGCGACCTGATCCAGGCGCACATGGTGGAGGTGGTGGAGTTTCCCCATCTGGGCAACAAGTATCAAGTGATGGGCGTGCCCCGCACGGTCATTGACGAGACGATCCACATCGAAGGCGCAGTGCCCGAACCGATGTTGATGCGGGAATTCGCCAAGTTGCTGAAGTAGCTTAGCCACGGGCCAGCATGAGGCCATGACTGGCCCGCTTTTGGGGCGACAGGTGGCGCAGGTTCTTGCAGCAATTCCAAATATGAGACGGACGGCGCTGTCACTCTGAGTTCCACATCCCGCCGCGGCAGGATGCGCCCGGCAGTGACATGGGCCGCTTCCGGCGGGTCTGCGACCCGCCGGAAGCTGAATGTCATAGGTAGTTCCACATTCCGCCGCGGCGGGATGTGGAACTCAGAGGCTACATGTGGAATTCCTGAGATTTTTGACGCGGGCTGGCATTTGAGTTATATTTGTACCATAGGTGTTATCAAGCGTGCTGCGCGGTTTGTGGTATGCCGCCGAATCGGAGAGGCAACAGCAGGAGGCAATTGTGAGCAATTCAGAGGCAACGAAGCCTGCAGCCGCCAAAGGCGGCATGGCTGGCATGGTCGTCGCGGACAGCAATGTCAGCTTCGTGGATGGCAACAACGGGATCCTGGAGTATCGCGGGTACGATATCCGGGTGTTGGCAGAGCACAGCACGTTTGAAGAGGTCGCGTACTTGCTGTGGAACGGCCGACTGCCCACGGCCTCGGAGCTTGATGCGATGAAACACCAGGCGCGCGCGTGTCGCTTCATGCCGCCTGAGATCATCGCCGCGTTGCGGAACATGCCGAAGAACGCTGATCCCATGGCGGTGATGCGCAGCGCAGTGTCCATGCTGGCGCACTACGACCCAGAGTCAGAAGAGAACACATCCGTGGCGCACCAGCACAAAGCCTGCCGGTTGTTGGGGCAGATTTCCGGCGTGTTGGCCGCCTACGAACGCATCCGCCGCGGCGAGGAACCGGTGAAGCCGCGCATGGATCTGGATCACGCGGCCAACTTCTTGTGGATGCTGACCGGCGAAGACCCGGAGCCGACCGCGGCCCGCGCGTTGGATCAATATCTCCTGTTGTTGGCCGAGCACGAGCTGAACGCCTCCACCTTTACGGCGCGCGTCATCGCCTCCACCGGCTCGGACCTCCACTCGGCCATCACCGGCGCGCTGGGCGCGCTGAAGGGGCCGGCGCACGGCGCGGCTGTGCAGGAAGCCATGGAGCAGTTTCTGGAAATCGGGGCCGAGGACAACGTAGAGCCGTGGTTCAAATCGCTGGCCGGCACGGGCCGCCGCGTCATGGGCATCGGCCATCGCGTCTACAAAGTGCGCGACCCGCGCGCTGCGCCATTGATGGCGAACGTCAACCGGATGGTCGAGGCCACGGGCGAACGTACATGGTACAACATCGCTAGCAAGCTGGAAGCGTTGGCGGTCGAGGATGAGCATTTCAAGTCACGCGGGCTGAGCGCCAACGTGGACTTCTATTCTGCGCCGCTGCTCTATTCCATCGGGATTCCGGTCGACGCGTTCACGTGCATGTTTGCCATGAGTCGCATCGTGGGCTGGACCGCCCATGTCTACGAGCAGCAGTCCAACAACCGCCTGATCCGGCCGCTGGCGAACTACACCGGCGAGCACCAGGTGGCGTGGACGCCGATCGAGCAGCGCGGATGAAAGGGTAAAAGTTCGCCAGGAGGCAGGAGCAAGGAGGTTGGCTAACGATGAACTCGATCACACTCAAGCCAGAACTTGTCGAGCGCGCTTTCCATGCCCTCACCCCAGAGGATCGGGTAGAGGTCTTCGGCGTCGGCGCGGCTTTTCATCGCCTCAGTCTAGCGAAAAAGCTGGAACAATCGGAGCGCAAGGTGCGTGAGTTTGAGGCGCGGTATCATAAGACACTTGCCCAGGTTGAGGCAGAGGGACTTCCTGATGAGGCCGACTATGTCATGCATGAAGACTACTTTGAGTGGCGCTACTGGTCGCGTACGCAGGAGCAAACTCAAAAGGCGCTGAACACGCTCTCCTTATTGCTCACGATGCTGGAGCCGTCCTGATGCAATCCCGGCTGCTATCCATCTATGCCGCGTACTCCGAGCATATTCAGCGACTGGTTCCGTTGCAGATCGAGGACGAGTATCTGAAAGCCGTAATCTACCTATCGGATGGCAGCAACTTACGCGTGACCGAGGAGTGGGAGGGCAAGACATTAGTTGGCTACAGCTACTACTGGTTGACGGCAGATAATCGCCTCAAAATCGGCTGGGATAACGCGCCGCATCACGCAGAATTAGCGAGCTTTCCCCATCATAAGCACGTGGGACAGCAGGCCAACCGGCAGCCTTCCAACGAGACCTCGTTGGAGGGGGTAATGCAGTTCATCATCTCTCAGCTTTCTTAGCCCAAGAAGAAACCAGGTTTCTGCGAGAAACCTGGTTTCTTCTTGGGTCAAATCCAGTGTTGCTCCTTGGCGAACCGCGTCAGATCCTCGCGAAACTGCGGCGCGGCGATGTTGATCAGCGATTGCACGCGGTGGCGGATGGTCTTGGCGTGCAGGTCGGCCACGCCGTATTCGGTGACGATGTAGTGGACGTGGTAACGGCCGGTGACCACGCCTGCGCCTGGCTTCAGCGTCGGCACGATGCGGCTGATCGCGCCGTCTTTGGCGGTGGCCGGCAGCGCGATGATGGGCACCCCCCCCGGTGATCGGGACGCGCCGTAGATGAAGTCCAACTGGCCGCCGACGCCGCTATAGAACTGCGTGCCGATGGAATCCGCACACACCTGGCCGGTAAGATCCACTTCGATGGCCGAGTTGATGGCGACCTGCTTGCTGTTTTGGGCGATCACGAACGGATCGTTGACGTAATCTTGCGGGTGAAACTCGAACAACGGGTTGTTGTCCATGTAATCGTATAACCGCTGCGAGCCCAGCGCGAAACCGGCGACGCACTTGCCGCGGTGGATCGTCTTGGCCGCGTTGGTCAGCACCCCGGCCTCGATCAGCTCGATGACGCCATCCGAGAAAAGTTCCGTGTGCACCCCCAGGTCCCGCTTATCCTTCAGGTAGAGCAGCACCGCATCCGGGATCTCACCGATGCCCATCTGCATGGTCGCGCCGTCCGGGATCAGTTCCGCGATGTTGCTGGCGATCTGCTTCTGCAGTTCGCCCGGCGAGCCCATAGGCACCTCGACGATGGGGTAGCTGACCGGCACGATGTGGGTGAGCCGGCTGACATGGATGAAGCTGTCGCCCAGCGCACGGGGCATCTGGTCGTTCACCTCAGCGATGACGATCTTGGCCGACTCGGCCGCGGGCTTGGTCAGGCCCACCTCAACGCCGAAGGTGCAGAACCCGTGCTCGTCGGGCGGCGAGCAGTGTACCATGGCCACATCCGGCTTCAGCAGCTTCGGGTCGCGCAAGGCGCGCGGGATCTCGCTGAGAAAGATGGGGGTGAAGTCCGCGCGGCCCTGGTTGACCGCCTGGCGGACGTTGTGGCTGATGAACAACGAGTTCACCCGGATATGGCCCTGCATCTCTGGCGCCACGTACTCGGCCGGGCCGATGGTGAGCACCTGGCAGATCTCCACATCCTCCAACTGTGGCGCGCGGCGCACCAGCGCGCCGAGCAGCTCCTTGGGCACCGAGCAGTTGCCGGTCATGAAGATACGGTCGTGTGACTTGATGGTCTGCACCGCCACATCTGCCGAGCAGAGCTTGCTGTGATAGGAGATGCCCTTCATGCCACACCCTCCAACGATTCGCGCAACGCGGGATGGACGATGGCGCCGTTATGGGTGTTCAGCCCCTGTCGCAGCGCGAGATCGCCGATGAGAGCCATGTCCAGGCCTTTTTGCGCGATCTCCAGAATGTAGGGCCAGGCCGCGTTGTTGAACGCGTGGGTGGTCGTGCGCGCCACCACCCCGGTCATGTTCGGCACGCAGTAGTGGATCACGCCCTCTTCGATGTAGGTCGGGCTCTGATACGTGGTGGGCCGACTCGTCTCGACGCAGCCGCCCTGGTCAATGGACACATCCATGATCACCGAGCGCGGCTTCATGGTGCGCACCATCTCACGGGTGACCACGTGGGGCGTGCGTGCGCCGGGGATCAGCACGGCGCCCACCAACACATCGGCGCGCTTCACCGCCTTGGCGATGTTGAAGTGATGCGCCACGACGGTGTGCGCTTTGGAGCCTTGATCCTCCAGGAGCTGCAGCTTGCGCAGGTCGGTATCGAGGACATAGAGGTTGGCGCCCATGGCCTCAAACACCTTGGCCGCGTTGGTGCCCACGATGCCGGCGCCCAAGATGACCACATTCGCGGCCGGCACGCCCGGCACGCCGCCGATCAGGATGCCGTGCCCGCCCTCGTGGTTCTGCAGCAGTTGGGCGGCAATGGACGCGATCATCCGGCCCGCGATCTGGCTGGCCGCGGTCAGCACCGGCAGATGGCCGTCGGCGTCCTGGATCGTCTCATAGGCGATCGCGGTCACATTGCGCTCCAGCAAGATCTCGATCTTGCGCGGGTGCGCCACCGCCATGTGCAGGAAGCCGCAGAGGATGTGCCCTTCACGCAGCAACTCGAACTCGGGCAGCAACGGCCGCGACACCGTGAGGATCATCTGCGCCCGGCCATAGACCTCCTCGATCGAGTACACGACCTGCGCGCCGGCGCGGCGATAGCGTTCGTCTTCGAAGCCGCTGCCTTGCCCCGCGTCCCGCTCCACGTAGACGCGGTGGCCGAGGCCGGTGAGAATTTCGACCCCCATCGGGGTCAGGCCGGCCCGATAGTCGAACGGCCGGCGTTGTTTGGGGATGCCGATGTCCATGAGATGCCTCCTCGTTGAGGTGTGATGGTAGATGGTTAGATTGGTAAATTGGTGGATGGCAATAAGGTAGAACAGTTGATGAAACGATGGTCATTGTACAGGCTGATGCTGCGCGTGACAATGACCTGTGTCAGACAGCCTCGATGATTTGGCCGGTCAACTGCGGGAATTGGGTCGGGCCAAATGACACGTTCATCCGGGCTTTTGCCAGCACCTTGTCGCGGATGAAGTTGCACGTCAGGGTGAAGCAGAAGGGCGTGGTGTAGGAGACCAGCCTCACCTCGTAAGTGTTGGAAGCCGTCCACGCGCCGCTGGCGGCAACCGGGAACTGCGTGCCCTGGCGGCCTTCGGGCGGGCGCGCCAGAGCCCAGGTGGTGATCCCCTTGATCCACTCTCCCTGTCCGCAGGCTATCTGGTGCTCGCCGAGCCGATCACGCACGGTGCAGAGCGTCTGGCGCTCACCGAAAGCGAAGGAGAGCGCCTGCCATGGCTTACGTGGGCCGTCGAAGGCGTACCAGCGGCCCGACACATCGGCGGCCAGCTCGACAGCGGGAGCGCCGGATACGGTCGGCAAAGCGAGGCCTGCCAGCTTGCGCCGCAGCGCCGCGCACCCTGGGGCATCGTCGGGCCGCGCCGCCGGGCCGAACACCGGCAGCAGATGCTCCCAGATCAGGTTCAGCACCTTCTGCATGTCCGGCGTGCCGGCGGTGATCGCGATCACCGCGTCCTGCGCCGGCAGGATCACGCAGAACTGGCCGAACGCGCCATCCGCCCGATACGCGCCGTGGCGACAGCGCCAAAACTGATAACCGTAACCCTGTTCCCAGTCGCTTTCGGGGTTGGCGCCATTCACCGTCTGCACAGCGGACGCGTCCGCCACCCAGGCTTCTGGCACGAGCTGCCGATCCTGCCAACGGCCGCGCTGGAGATACAACTGGCCGAACCGGGCGATGTCCACGGTGGTGATGTTGAGGCCGAAGCCGCCGGTGTTGACCCCGCGCGGGCAGGTCTCCCACGTCGCGCCGGTGATGCCCAACGGCTCGAGCAGGCGCGGCCCCAAATAGTCCAGCAGCGTCTGCCCGGTCACGCGCTGCACGATGGCCGACAGCATGTAGGTGGCGCCGGTGTTGTACAGGAAGTGCGTGCCCGGCTCGTGCGCCACCGGCCGCGCCAGGAACGCCCGGGCCCAGTCCCCATCCTTGCGTTTGTAGAGGTGCTCAGTGGTGTCGTGGTCGTGCCCGGTAGACATGGAGAGCAGATGCCGCACCCGCATCGCCGCCAGGTTCCCGCTGGGTTTGCGCGGCGCTTCGGCCGGGAAGAACGCCAGCACCGGATCATCCACCGAGAGCCGGCCCTCGGCCGCCGCCAGGCCGACCGCGGTCGAGGTGAAGCTTTTGCTCAACGAGAAGAGCATGTGCGGTTCGCCCGGCTCGTAGGGCGCCCACCACCCCTCGGCGACGACGCTCCCGTGGCGCAGAAACATGAAGCTGTGCAGGCCGCAGTTGTCTTGCTCGGCGGCATGGAGGAACGCGAGGATGGCGGCAGATGGAATGCCTTGAGCCTCGGGGGTGGTGCGCGGAAGAACGGTTGTCATGCTGCCCTCGTCAATGAGTCTTGCGCGATGTACTGCGGCAGTTTAGCACAATTCAAGGGGAAATGCACGCGCAGGAGGGCATGGGGCGCGGTTCAGTTTTTTGCAGGCTGACCTGCTTGACGGAATCGAGCCTGTGCGAAGCCTCCTTCAGGCTCAGGCGGTTTGGCACTCAGAGAGAGTGACCGGCTAAAGCCTCGATTCGGGCTTCTCGACATGTTCTTGCCGGGGCACATGCCGCCCGCGACATGAGTAACTCAGCATGACATGCGGCGCACCCTACCAGGCCAGCGGCGGTGTCATCCCTCGCACCGCAGCGCGGCGCGCAGTTGCCGCTGTTTGGCGTCGCGGGCACGTTCCGCCAACGGCGCGGCCAGAAAGCGGTAGATCTCCGTCAAGGGCCGGTCTTCTTCGTAATAATCGCGAAAAACCTCGGCGATCGTGACCCGGTCGCCTGCACACGGCTCGACCGCCACCGGGGCGCCAGCCTGGATCGTGCCTTCCCGGATCACGCGGCAATAGCATCCCGGCCGCTCAGCGATGCGGAACCGCATCACGAAGCCCGGATCACCCATGCGCCGGGCGAAGGTGTCGCACGGGATGCGCGGCGCGGTCACTTCCAAGGTCACGTCGCCCACGTGCAGCCGGTCGCCGATGGCGAGAGGTGCGCTTTCCAGGTCGCTGACCGTCAGGTTCTCGCCGAACGTGCCCGGCGCGATCTCCCGCCCCAGCTCGGCGGCCCACCAGGCGTAATCCGCGCCGCCGTAGATGTAGAGCGCCTGATCCGGCCCGCCGTGGTGCCGGGTGCTGATGATCGCGTCGCCGGGCAGACCGGCGCGCGTCACGACCACCGGCCCGGCCACCGGCTCCTTGTAGATGCCGGTAAGATCGTGCGGCCGGGCCGGGTCAACCGCGCGGGCCGTGCCGATGTTGATGCTCAAGAGGTGCATGGGTGGGTGTCTCCCATCGTGATTTCCTCTGGAGTCGAGGCTTTAGCCGGTCTCTCGCAACGACGACTGAACCGGCTGACACCTGCGCTTGCGCCGGAGTGGAGCCAAAGGCCCCCTGTGGGCAGCGCAGGTGGATGTGAGCCTCGATCCCAGATCGGTGAATCTGCGCTGTTGATGTCAAAAACGGCCGCGCTCAGTTTGCCAGGACGAACGATGCCGCCAACGCGCCGTCGGCGGTGCGCAGCTCGAGCTGGTTGCCTTCGCGGGTATAGGTCGCGGCCGTCGCCAGCGCCCCCAGATATTGCGCTTCCTGCTCCATGACCCCGGCCGGGTCGGCGCACGCCATGCGGGTGGAACCGATGGGACCGATCTTGACGGTCTTGCCCGAAACCTCATAGGTCGCCGTGAAAGTGTTGCAGCCGGCCGAGCCGCTGAGCGTGCCGTCGGCGCCGAAGTTAGCGGTGAGCTGCGAGCCGGCCGCCACGCTGACCACGGCCTGCTGGCCGTTGTTGTAGCCCGTCACGACCCATGCCGTGCCGCTCAGTCCAACGCTCTGCCGCGTGAAGGTCGCCAGCGCCTTGCCGCTCCCATCGAGCAGGGTCAACTGCCCGCCCTCGATCGTGTACGTCGCGGCCCCGGTCAGCGCGGCGATGTACGCGGCCGCCTGCGTCATGATCGGCTCCGCGCACGCCATCATGGTGCTGATCAGGTTCTTGTCCACGGTGATCCGCGCGCCATTGATCGTGTACGAGCCGCTGTAGCGGTTGCAGCCGTCCGAGCCGCTGAGTTGCCCGTTCTCGAAACGGATCGTGACCTGGGTGTCAGACAGGGCCGGCTGGCCGTTCAGGTTTACCAGGAGCCAACTTGTGTCAGCCAGCGAGCCAGAGCTCGCGCTCGGCACCGGCACGCAGCCAGCCAGCAGCAGGCCGGCAACGATAGTCAAAGCGATCAGAGTGTTCCGTGTGTTCATCAGTCTCTCCATGTGAGCTTCGGTAATTACGCCAATCCCGTGTCGTCGTATCAGGTTGGCCGTAGCGTGAGACGCTGGGGCCGCACGGTTGGTTCCGCGTGCTCTCATCACCGCACCTCAAACTCTCCCTCCAACCCCCCGACCGAATCCGGCGCGATCCAGACCTTGAACAGCCCAGGCTCCACCCGGTAGGCCATGTCCAGGCCGGTGAACCCCAACTCGTCCACGGGGAGCTCGAACCGGACGATGCGCGCTTCGCCGGGCGCCAACGGCACGCGCTGGAAGCCCTTCAGCTCCCGCACGGGCCGGGTGACGCTGGCGTGGAGGTCGCGCACATACAGTTGCACCACCTCGACGCCGGGCCGGTTGCCGGTGTTGGCCACCCGCGCGCTGATGACCACCGTCCCGCCGGCGGGGGCGCTGGGGGTCTCGACCCGCAGGTCGCTGTAAGCGAAGGCCGTGTAGGCGAGGCCGTAGCCGAAGGGGAAGAGGGGTGAGTTGGGCTCGTCCAGGTAGACGGACTTGAAGATCTCGGCGAACTGCTTGGTCCCGGCCTCGGCCGCGGGCCGGCCGGTGTTTTTCTGGGCATAGTAGACCGGGATCTGGCCTTCGGCGCGCGGCCAGCTCGTCGTCAGCTTGCCGGAGGGCGCGGCCGCGCCGAACAGCAGGTCGGCGACCGCGCGGCCGGCGCGGATGCCGCCGTGCCAGGCGGCCAGCAGCGCGGTGGACTGCTCGGCCAAGCGGGGGATCACCAGCGGCCGGCCGCTCATCAGCACGACGACCAGCGGCTTGCCGGTCGCGGCCAGCGCGTCGGCCAGCTCTTGCTGGCGGCCGGGCAGGCCCAGGTGGACGCGTGAGTGCGACTCGCCGCTCAGGTCGGCGCTCTCGCCCAGGACGAGCACGATGACATCCGCGGCCTCGGCGGCCGCCACGGCCGCGGCGAGGTCGGGCGCTGCGGCGCCGGTGATGTCGCAGCCCGGCGCGAACGCCAGGCCGGCCTCCCCCTGGTAGCCGCGCACCCCTGCCAGCACCGTCTCCACATCTTCCGGCCGGCCCATGAACGCCCACGAACCCAGCAGGTCGTGCCGGTTGTCCGCCAGCGGGCCGATCAGCGCGATGCGGCGTTGGCCGGCCGGCAAGGGGAGCAGGCCGGCGTCGTTTTTCAGCAGCACCATGGATTCCTGGGCCACCCGCAGCGCCAACTCACGGAAGTCATCCCGCAGGGTGATCCGCTCGGCCAGGCCCTCGTCCACGTAGGGCCGCTCGAACAGGCCCAGCGCGATCTTCAAGCACAGGACGCGGCAGGCCGCCTCATCCACCAGCGCCAGCGGCACGCGGCCTTCCTCCACCAGCGCGGCCAGGTGCTGCGCGTACGCGCCGGCCATCATGTCCATGTCCAGCCCGGCCAGGAGGCTGAGCCGCGCGGCCTCTTTGAGGTCCGCGGCCACGCCGTGGGGGATGAGCTCTTTGACCGCCTGGAAATCGCTGAGCGTGACGCCCGCCAAGCCCCACTCGTCGCGCAAGACCGTGCGCAGGGTCAGGGTGTTGCAGGTGGCCGGCACGCCCGCGATCTCGTTGAAGGAAGCCATCACGCTGCCTGCGCCGGCGTCAAACGCGGCCTTGAAGGGCGGCAGGTAGACCTCGCGCAGCGTCCGCTCCGAGATGTCGGCCGTGTTGTAGTCGCGCCCGGCTTCGGCCGCGCCGTAGGCGACGTAGTGCTTGGGGCAGGCGGCGATCCGGCGGCCGCTGGCCAGATCGGGCGCCTGGAAGCCGCGCACCCGCGCCGCAGCCAGCGCGCGGCCCAGGAAGGCATCCTCGCCCGCGCCCTCGGCGATCCGCCCCCAGCGCGGGTCGCGCGCGATGTCCACCATGGGCGCGAAGATCCAGTCAATGCCCACGGCCGACGCCTCTTCCGCGGCGACGCGCGCGGCCTGCTCCAGCAGGGGCGGATCCCAGGTACACGATTCGCCGAGGGGGATGGGGAAGATCGTCCTGAAGCCGTGGATCACATCTGCGCCGATGAGCAAGGGGATGCCCAGCCGCGCCTGCTCGACCGCGACCTGTTGCAGCCGGTTGATCGCGCGCGGTTCGAAGAGATTGAGCACCGATCCCACCGCGCCGGCGCGGACTTCCTCCTCCAGGTCGGCCGCGCCCCACGGCGCCAGTTGCACCAACTGGCCCACCTTCTCGGCCAGCGTCATGCGCGCCAACAGCGCCCCGGCGTGCGCGGCGCAAACGGGGTCAATGCGGTTATAAAGTGCTGTCGTAGTGTTTGCGATCATATCTCACCATGGTATCGTCTCAGTCGGCCTGGCCTCTGCATCCGCCTCAGCGTCCACCACTTCTCGGTGTACTTCGTAATACGCCTGAGCCTCATGCACCTGCGCCATCGGTAAATCGAAAACCTCAGCAGCCTCTTCGGCGTTCAAGTCGTTGGCGCGCATCATGTCGACCAATTGGCCGACCGTCATGTTATGCCCCTTGAGATAAGGCTGCCTGCGTCCATTCGCTGAACGTGTGACAAGGTATTGGTAGTGCAAGTCGTGCTCGCCCGTAGCATCCTGGTGCCCATCGGGTGCGGCAGCGTATTCCGCGTCCAATTGACGCCAAAACTCATCGTGTGTAATGCCGCCGGTCGTCTCGATCCTGGCTTCTGCAGCGTCCAGGAGGGTCCGCAGCTTCTTCGAGTGGGCAAGGAGCAGACGCTCGATCTCGTCTTCGTCCGAAGTGCCGATGAGCACGGCCACCGGTTTACCGTTCTTCGTGACCACTACCGGGCCTTCTTCCGAAGCCTTGATAAACGCGCTCAACTGCGCTTTGATTTCTGCTACCGGAGCGATTCTCATAGGTCATACTCCTCCCCGCCGATCACAACCTTCTCCCGTTCTTTCACGCCAATCGCCAGAATATGCACCTCATGCTGCGGCTCAACTGTACGATAGTAGATCCGAAAGCGGTTGTTCGGCCCGAAACGCAACTCCCAGCGGGCGCCAAATGTCACCGGGCGTTCCAGCAGTTTGCGGTTGCCGGTTTCCACCGTCATCCGTCCAACCACCGCCCAATCTCCGCCTTCACTACCCCAGCATCCGCGGGCAGCTCCACCGGCGGGTTGCGATGCCGGGCGACCACATCGGCCAGCGCGGCCTCGTGATAGCCCACCTTGAACTCGCTGAACTTCAGCCCGTGCGCGGTGGAGATGACCACCACGCGCTGCCCCGGCTGGATCACCCCCTGCCGCGCCAGTTTGCCCGCGACGGCCAGGGCGACGCCGGTGTGCGGGCACGCGTACATGCCGGCCCGGTCGGCCAGCGCAGCCGCGTCGGCCAGCTCGTCTTCGGTCGCCTGTTCCACCACACCATCGAATGCCTGCAGGGCCTGCACGGCCTTGTCGTAGCTCACCGGCGCGCCGATGCGGATGGCCGAGGCCGCGGTCGCACCCGCGGTCACCGGCGCCAGGCGGTCGAAGCCGCGGCGATAAGCCAGGTAGAGCGGGTTGGCCGCTGCTGCCTGCGCGGCCGCCAGCCGCGGCAGCCGGTCAATGACGCCCAGGGTCTTCGCCAGCGCCAGCCCCTTCGCCAGCGCCGAAATGTTGCCCAGGTTGCCCGAGGGCAGGATGATCCAGTCCGGCACATCCCAGCCGAGCTGCTGCACGATCTCGATGCCGACCGTCTTCTGGCCCTCGACCCGCAGCGAGTTCATCGAGTTCGCCAGATAGATCGAATTGTCGCGCGTCACCTCCTGGACGATCTTCATGCAGCCGTCGAAGTCGCTGTCCAACGCCAGGACGCGCGCGCCGTGCGCGATGGGCTGGATGAGCTGCGCGGTGCTGATCTTGCCCCGCGGCAGGAACACGATGGCCGGGATGCCCGCGGCCGCGGCATACGCGGCCAGCGCCGCCGACGTATCCCCCGTGGACGCGCACGCCACCGCCCGCACGCGTAGGGGCGGGGTTTCCCCGCCCGCGCGCGCCGCGTGGCCGGCATCAGGCGAGGGGACCTCGGGCGAGGGGACCTCGCCCCTACCGTCCGCCATCATCTGGTTCACCGCACTCACCAGCACCGTCATGCCCAGATCCTTGAACGAGCCGGTGTGGCTGACCCCGCACTGCTTGATCCACAGGTCGTCCAGGCCCAACGCCACGCCCAGCCGCGGGACGGGCAGCAGCGGCGTGTTGCCCTCGCCCAGGCTGACGATGTTCTCCGGGCGGAGCTGCGGCAGCACCCATTCGTGTTTGGACCAGACGCCGGACGTATTGCGTATTGCGTATTGCGTATTGCGTATCTCCTGACCCCTGACCCCTGACCCCTGACCCCTG
>DAOUAT010000195.1:0-3403 GCA_034433275.1 Anaerolineae bacterium | reverse complement strand
CTGAGATTGGGAGACGTTACAGCATTTCGATGGTGTAGTCCACCAGCTCCGCGTCCAGGCGCCAGGCCTCTACGCTTTGGGCCACGCGCGCCAGCAGGCCGTGGACGTAATCCGCGCTGATCGAGACCGCGGCGACGGCCAACACGGTATGGCCGAGCTGATCTTGATCCTCCACTTCCGCCACCGAGACGTTGAACTCGTTGCGGATGCGCGCGACCAGCGGCTTGACGATGCCCCGCTTTTCCTTCAGTGAAGTGACGCCGGGGATGTAGATTTCGAGGGTGAGCAGTCCGACGGTTGGCATGGTTGGAATGTTGAATGTTGAATGTGGAATGTTGAATGGGCGATGTTTCTCGGCGGAGGGCGAGTCACATCGTACATCGTACATTTTACATCGTAGATTTGATGGCGCGGCGAATGAATTCGCGTTCGGATGCGAAGGTGATGAGCGCTTCTGCGTCGGCCAGGGTGGTGGCCCAGCGCGGGGTGAAGCGGGCTTCGTCGGCCTCCGGGCTGGTGAAGTGCGGCTCGCCGCGCACGGGATCGGTGAGCCGCATCAGGTAGTAGTGCTCGTGGCGCAGGACGCGGCGGTCTCGGTCCGGCCAGTTGAATTCGTTGATGATTTCCCCCAGGTCGGCGGCCACGACGACGCCGCAGTAGCCGGTCTCCTCGCACACCTCGCGCACCGCGGCCTGTTCGTCGGTCTCGCCCGCTTCGACGTGGCCTTTGGGCAGGCGGATCTCGAAGGCCAGCTGGCCGTTGCGCACCACCCAGCGTTCGATCAGTAGCACGCGGCCGGCGTCGTCCAGCACGACACCACCGGCAGCACGGTATTCTAGGATTTCCATCATGTGACCTTTGGGGCGACCACAGAGGGTGCGCCCCTCCCCTAACATCGTGGGGGCAGGTTTTGCACCTGCCCGTCTGCGCCTGCCCCGAAAATCTGGATGTCGGGGTTCGTCCCGGTGCGCCGCCAGCCACGCAGCACGCTGCGACGTCCGGTTTCAGGGGCCATCCCACAGGGAGTCTTCGCACTGGCGTGGCACCGCCCGCGACATGCAAAACGGCCCCGGGGTCGACCGCACGAGCCTGCCCTGAGCGCGTCGAAGGGGTGCGCCCCTACCTGACGATGGGCGACGTTACATCGAACATCGTCCATCGTACATCGTACATCACACCCGCGCCGTCCACTCAGAATTGCCGTATCGGTCGTGGATGAGTTCTTCGGTCCAGGTGTGCTCCTGGTCGGTCAGCTCGGCGTCCACCAGCTCGATCCCCAACGCCTCGACCATCCCCTCGACCAACGCCGCCAGCGCCTCGTCATAGCTGATCGCGCGGCCGGCCAGTGTCGCGGCGGTGGCGGCGTGACCGGCCAGCGAGGCGCGCAGTGCGTCACGGGCGGCCTCGTCGGGGAACGCCAGGCAATCCACCACGCGCGTCAGGTCGCCGGTCAGCGGCAGCGAGCCGTGTTGCAGCACCGATTTCGCCCGCCGCGCCTGCGCGCTGCCCAGGATTTTGCGGCCATCCGCCACGATTTCGTAGGCGGACGGAACCTCGAAGCACGCGGCCGAGACATCCGGCCCGGCCCGATTGGCGCCCGGCGCCTCTTCGGCCGCGATGCCCAGCCGGCGCAGGCCCGCCACCAGCCCGTGGCTGATGCGCAGGTAGCTGTCCAGCACGTAACCGGCCATCAGCGGGTGCTGAGGCGAGGCGATCAGGCTGTAGGTCAGCTCGTCGGTGTGCAGGATGGCGCGGCCGCCCGTGGGCCGGCGCACCACCTGGTAGCCCCGCGCGGCGATCCGGACCAGGTCAACCCCTGCGATGGGCTGGTTGCGCCCCAACGATACGCACGGCGGCGCCCAGGCGTAGAACCGCAGCGTGGGCGGGGCCAGGCCCTCGGCGACCGCCTGGCTGATGGCCTCGTCCACCGCCATGTTCCACGCGCCGGCCGCAGGGCCGTGGCGGAGGAGGCGGAAGACGAATCCCAAAGGGACGCTACGCAGTGGCGAATCAACGAATGGCGACTGAGTTGATTCGCCGATTCGTTGATTCGTTGATTCGCTCACCCCCACAGCACGTACTTCCCGTCCTTCGCGAACAGCTCTCCGTCCACCGTGACCTCGGAACCCGCGCTCAGGTCGCAGATCATGTCCCAGTGGATGGCCGAACGGTTGGTGGAGCCGGTTTCGGGGTAGCCGCTGCCGAATGCCATGTGCACCGTGCCGCCGATCTTCTCGTCGAACAGGATGTTCTTGATGAAGCGCTGGATGCCGAAATTCGTGCCGAACGCGAACTCGCCCAGCCGCCGCGCGCCTTTGTCGCTGGTCAGCATTTGGGTCAGGAATTCCTCGTTCTTGGCGGCCGTCCACCTGACCGCGACCCCGTCCTCGAACCAGACGCGCACATCGCTGACCTCGCGGCTTTGGTAGATCGCGGGGAAGCTGAAGCGGACGTGGCCGTTGACTTTGGTCTCCTCCGGCCCGGTGAAGATCTCGCCGTCGGGCATGTTTTTGTCGCCGCAGCAGTTGACGAAGCTGCGGCCGGCGATGCCCACGGTCAGGTCGGTGTCGGGGCCCACCAGGTGAATCTCGCGCTTGCCGGCCAGCCAATCCACCAACACCTGCTGTTTGCGCGCGACCTCTTGCCAGGCTGCCACCGGGTCGGGCTGATCGCACAGGCACGCGCCGTAGACGAAGTCCTCGAAGTCGGCCAGCGACATCTCCGCGTCCTGCGCGTACGCGTCGGTGGGGAACAGGGTGACGTTCCAGCGCAGCGCGCCGCTGGCGCTGCGATCCATGAAGGTTTGCATCAGCGGCCGGGTGACCCGCTGCCGCGCGGCCTGCTTGGCCGGGTCGGCCGCTGACAGCTCGCGGGTGTTGGTCTGGCTGCCGATGGCGATGCGGACATCGAAGGTCTCGATGACCTGTTTCAGCACGGGCGGGATGTAGGCCAGTTGTTCGTCGTTGGCGTGCTCGAAGAAGATGGGGTTCAGGCCGGGCAGGTCAACCAGCGGGGTCGCGTGCGCGCCGCGCTGCACGATCAGCCGGTAAAGCTCCTGCACCAGGGGCGCCGCGACCGGCGCAGTGGTGATGTACACCTGGTCGCCGGGTTTGATCCTGGTCGAATAGTCAACGATGACCTGCGCCAGATTGGTGATGCGTGGGTCGGGCATGGGTGCTCCTTGGATATGTACGATGTTCGATGTACGATGTACACGTGAGCCGCTATTATAGCACCAGGCGGAGTGGGGGAGCAATTGCACGGTGTTGTGGTTGTGGTAGAATTTGGAGGTTGGAGGTTGGGGAGTGGAGAGCAGGTCGCCATTCGCCATTCGCCATTCGCCATTCGCCATTCGTCATTCGTCATTCGCCATTCGCAGATTTGCCGGAGGGGGGCCATGGAA
>DAOUAT010000194.1:0-1565 GCA_034433275.1 Anaerolineae bacterium | reverse complement strand
GCCCAGCATTTCAAGGTGCGCGTTGACATCCGCGAACCGGAAATCTTGCTGGCCGGGGACGGCGTTGTGCCGGACCACTACATAGTGACCGCCGCCGAGGCTGCGCTATCCTGGCTGCTCACGGCGCTATTCACGTATGCGGAAGACCTGGACTTACCCCGGCCTCCGTTTTGGTAAACCTATCATTAACGCTACAAGGAGACACAAGTTATGAATGATACTATCACTCGATCTGACGCTGCTGCGTATGAAGCCCTGGCGCAATGGCTACAGGGCGCGCCGTTGGCGGCTGAGGACTTGCCCCATCCTCTGGGGGAGATTCTCAGCCGCGCCCAACACCAGCTGGCTCAGCACCACGACTTCAGACCGGCGGCACTGGATGCGGTTCTGGATGCATCCGGCGAGGCCTACGCGGAAATTCGAAAGCGCATCACCCACGCCGTCAGCCAGACGTTTACCGCGCAGTCGACCGACAATTTCACTTTGTGCGCGGTTCCAGAGCTACCGGAGGATGTCCGGCTAAACGCTCAACAGGAACGCGAGGGAATGACAGCCGGGCGCTGGCTGGATGACTACGTGGCCTTTGCCGCGCAGGCTTCACCGTTGACGCCGCGCTCCTTTCACCTTGCTGCCGGATTGGATATCGGCAGCAAGGCGATTGCACGCCGCCTGTATGTGTCGGTGAGCACGGCCACCAACTTCATTTATCCCAACCTCTACATGCTCTACATCGGCGAATCCACCCGCGACCGCAAGAGCACGGCGCAGAATGTGGAACGCGGTTTACTCGACAGCGCGGACCTCAACCATCTGCTGTTACCAAGCCGCAGTTCCGCCGAAGCCTTTATGCTGGAACTCTCGTCCCACGTACCGCCGACCTTTGAGAACTGGTCGCCAACTGCACAAACCGCCTGGCTCAAGAGTCGGGGTCTGGCGGCGCAACGCGGTTTGCTGCTGAGCGAAGCCGCCCAGTTGCTGGATTCGTTCAGCCGGGATTACAGCAGTGGGCTGCTGCCGTTGCTTCTGGACCTCTACGACTGTCCCAGTCCCTATGACCCCAAGACCACCATCGGGCGTGGCTGGGAGTACATCAAACAACCTTACATCACCATCTTCGGTTCGACGACGCACGCCGCAATGGCCTCACACCTGAACAATGCAGCGCATTGGGGCAACGGACTATTCGCCCGCTTCGCCATCGTAGGCACGGATCACAACGCCACGTGGCAGTTCTGGTCGCCGCCACTGGACTATCCCGCAGCGCTGGTCAAGCGGCTCAAATTCCTGGCCTACGAATTGCTCCCGATGCCGGAGGCGCAGTTTCAGGAAGGGGAAAAGGGCAGCGCCCGGCACATCACCATCACTCCGCTGCTGCAAAGCCAGGCCATTCAGATCGACGCGGACGCCTGGGCGCAGTGGGAACGTTACAGCAAAACCATCGGCTGGGATATGCTCGCGCCGGAGCTGCAAGATGCCATCCCGCCACGTTTTCATCCCAGTTACGGGCGACTTGGCACCATCTTGATCAAAGTGGCGTCCATCCTGGCGGCCTTCGATGCGGACAG
>DAOUAT010000193.1:0-8778 GCA_034433275.1 Anaerolineae bacterium | reverse complement strand
GCCGTCGCGACGAAGCCGATCAGCCCGGCGATGAAGAAGCTGACCTGGTAGCCATGGGGCAAGCCGACCCACTCTGCGATGGCGCCGGCCAGCGGGGTGAAGATCAGCGCGGCCACCGCCAGCGCGATGTTGCGCGAGGCGAAGTAGCGCCCGCGGATGCGCGGGGACACCAAGTCGGCCAGCAGGGCGGACCACGCAGGGAAGCAGAGCTGGCCAAAGAACGCGCGCAGGCACACCAGGGCGATGAACGCATAGATGGCCGCCTGGCCGGAGAAGATCAACGGCGCCAGGGCGATGGCCAGCAGCAGTACGCGCGCCACGCCGCCGCCGAACCATACGGTGATTTGCTTGCGGCGTTCCGGTCGTTCCCCCAGCCGCGCGCCCGGGAACAGCGCCAGCGCGGAAGCCAGGTTGGTCAATGCGCTCAGCCAGCCGATCTGGCCGTTGGTCGCGCCCAGCGCCAGGGCGAACGGGTTGATGAAGTTCGCGACGAACGATTCGGAGATGTTGGAGAACAGGCCATCGGACCACAGCAGGCTCCGGCCGCGGCGGCTTTCAGGCCAGGCATCGGCTTCCGGGTCTGGCGGGCCGGCCATGAATCCGTCGGCGTTGTTGCGCGCGTCGGTGAATATACGCTCAACCGGCCGGCGGATGGGATCGAAGAGATGTGACATGGATGGTGCGACGTCCCACAAAGTAATCGGCGGCCCTATGGCCGCCGACCAAGAGTATAACGCGGTTAGCACGAGACGTCAAAACAGCGTAGGGGCGCGGCCTCTGTGTCCGCCCCGGCGGGGCGACCGCGGAGGGATCGCCCCTACAGCTTTTCCTTCACCCCCGTCTCGCCGCGCAGTGGTTGAAACAGCCGTCGCCAGCCGGCTTGCAGGTCGTTCTTGCGCATCTGCCAGGTGCCGACGATGCCGTAGGGCAGGAACAGCACCAGCGCGATGAAGACCAGCCCGAACACCAGCGGCCAGCGCGCGCCGAACCACTGGTAGAAGAACTGGCTGAACACTTGCATGAGCCCTGCGCCCAGCATCGGGCCGATCAGCGTACCGATGCCGCCCAGGATGGTCATGATCAGCGCGTTGATAGTGGTCACGGCGCTGGTCATGCTGGGGGTGGCGCTGAGGTTCCACAGGGCGTAGAACGCGCCTGACAGGCCAGCCACGACCGCGGAGGTGACAAATGCGATGCTCCGGTAGGTCGCCGGGTTATAACCGATCATGCGGGTGCGGCTTTCGTTCTCGCGCACAGCCACGAACACGCGGCCGGTGGGTGAGTTGACCGTGCGGCGCAGGAACAGATACATCACCACCATGAAGATGAGCGCGATGAAGTAGAACCGGGTGCGGAATTGGGTGGGGTTGAGCCAGGCGGGCACCGGGATGCCGTGCAACCCCTCATCCGCCCCGGTCCATTGCACGAAATCGGTGGCTTTGGACAGGATGAAGATCGCCTCGGCGATGGCCAGGGTGATCATGGCGAAATAGGGCCCCTTGACCCGCACGGAGACGGTGCTGAACAATAACCCGAGCAGGATGGACAGGATCACTACCAGCGCGATGCCGGCCAGAAACAACGCGACCTCAACCCCGGTCGCGGGCGAGCGGCCCGCGATGCGCGGCACGCCGTGAGCCAGCCACAGCGCCATGGCGTAAGCGCCGCCGCCGAAAAACGCCGCGTGGCCGAAGGACAGGATGCCGGTGTAACCCATCAGCAGGTCATAACTCATGGCGTAAACAGCCAGGATAAAGACAGTGATGAGTTGGCCCTGCCAGTAGCGCGCCGGCCCGCTGCTGGCCCCGCCACCGCTTACCACGCCGTAGATAAAAGGGAATGCGGCCAGCACCGCCAGAACCACCAGGCCGGGCCATTGGGCGCGCAGCCAGGTTAACGGCGTTGAAGTTCGTGGGAGATCCTTCACGTTGCTCTGCTCCGTTTAGGCTTTCGGATACATTCGTAACCCATGCAAGCACCCTGAGCGGAGCAGCGCACTCGTCCGCGCTGCGTAGTCGAAGGGTGCGGGTTCACACAAAATGGGCGCTGCGCATCCTTCGACTGCGCCGGGGGTCCCTACCCCGGCTCCGCTCACGCGAAGCGTGCTCCGCTGTGCAGGCATAGCGACCCCTAATCTTTTTTCCCCAACAACCCCGCCGGCCGCACCAAGAGCACGATCGCCATGATGATTACCGTGGAGGCCTCCGCGATGGCCGGCGAAAGCTGGAACTTCAGGGCCATGAAGTCGCCGAAAGCGCGCGCCAATCCCAGCAGCAGTGCGCCGATGGCCGCGCCCATGTACGAGCCCATGCCGCCCAGCACCACCGTGATGAACGCCTGGAGCTGGAAGGTGTCCCCCATGCCCGGCTGCACGGGGATGAACGGCGCCGCGCCGATGCCGCCCAGCGCAGCCAACCCTGCGCCCAGCACGAAGACCAGCGTGAACACCTGGCGCACGTTGATCCCCAGCGCCTCCACCATCTCGCGATCCTGCACGCCCGCGCGGATGATCATGCCCAGGCGGGAGTATTTCATCAGCACCGCGAGCGCGATCACCATGGCGACGCCCAGCACGACGATGAAGAGCCGGTAGCTGGGGAAGGTGACGCCCATGATGTCAATGGTCTGGCTGCGCAGGCTGAACCAGGCCAGGATGGAGGGCGCCTTCCCGGGCTGCGCGAACAGGGGCGGCCGGCTCATCTGGTAGGCCAGCGGTTCCCAAAGGAGCTGCACCAATTCTTTGAGCACAAAGGCCAGGCCCAGAGTCACCAACACCTGGTAGAACGGCCGGATGTACAGCGGCCGGATCAGGCTGACCTCCACGACCGCGCCCAGCCCGGCGCCCACCAGTGTGCCCACAGCCAGCGCCAGGAAGAAGCGCAGGTCGGCGTTCAGGGTCAGCACAGCGACAGGGCCGGCCTCGCGCGCCAGGGTCAACACGACTGTCAGCACCGCCAGCACGGCCAGGGTGATCGCCCCGCGGCGAACTGCGCCGGGGTGGATCACCTGGGTGCGGTTGCCCGGCCGGGCGTTGGCCAGCGCCAGCAGCGCGCCGGTCAGCAGCAGCAGCGCGGGTCGCTGCCAGAAGCGGGCCAGTGGTTCCTGAGGGGACGCCTCAGCCAGCGGGTCGCCGGCCACTGTGAGGGCGACGCGCGCGGTTTTGGCCAGTCCCATGATGTCCAGCCCCAGCACGCCGGCAACCCCGACGGCCAGCGCGGCCAGCACCAGCAGGTTGCGCAGCGGCGCTTGCCAGCGTTCAGGGATGCGCCAGCCGTGCGCCAGCGTTTGCAGCAGCGGCCCGGCCGCCAGACCTGCCAGCAGCGCGGCCAGCAGCGGCGCCAGGCCGAACAGGAAGGTGGGGTTGGTGAAAAACTGCCAGCCAGCGTACGCGCCGATCATGAACATGGTGCCGTGCGCGAAATTGAGCACGTCCATCAGGCCGAAGATCAGCGTCAGCCCGGCCGCCACCATGAAATAGAGCGCACCCAGGGTCAGCCCGGAGAGGGTTGTGCGCACGAAGGACTGCTGCCCCATCGTCTGCCAGCCGAAGATGCTCAGCAGGATCAGCGCGGCCAGCACGCCCAACAGGGCCCGATTCTCGCGCCAGAAGCCTCGTGTGTTCATGGTGCGCCTCAACTCTTCCGGGCGCCTACCGCAGTCCCCAGATAGCGGTGGATCAGTCCGGTGTCCCCCACCAGGTCTGCCATGCGGCCTGCGTGTACGCTTTTCCCGTCGTCAATGATGTAGTAGTTCTCGGCGAGCTGGCTGGCCATGATGAAGTTTTGTTCAACCAGCAGCACGGTGGTGGTGGCGCTGAGCTCGCGGATCGCGGCCATCATCTGCTCGATCAGCACCGGCGCCAACCCTTCGCTGGGCTCGTCAATCAGCAGCAGCTTGTTGTCGGGCACCAGAGCGCGGGCCACGGCCAGCATCTGCTGCTGCCCGCCGGAAAGGTGGTTCCCCGGCAGCCGGTAGAGCCGCTTCAGATCGGGGAATAGCCCGAAGATGAAATCAGCGCGGCGGTCCAGGTCCCCTTTTTTGCGCTCGGCGATGCGCAGGTTCTCGCCCACGCTGAGGCTGCGGAAGATGGCCCGGTGCTCCGGCACGTAGCCCACCCCCATCTGCGCGATATCGTAGGCGCGCTTGCCCTGGATCTCCTGCCCGCCAAAAACCACTTTGCCGTCGCGCGGTGGCGTCAGGCCCAGGATGGATTTGAGCGTCGTGGTCTTGCCCGCGCCGTTGCGGCCCAACAGCACCGTGATGCTGCCGGCCGGCACGTCCACCGAGACCCCTTCCAGGATGTGGAATTGGCCGATGAAAGTATGGATGGATTGGACTTCCAGGATGTTCGACATTTGGCTTGGGCCTATGTTTGATGGAAATTCAGGGAAATCAGGGAACTTCAAGGAACTCAGTGCAAGATGTGATTGCCGGTCTCGCCCAGGGAGCCACGTGCGATCAGGCAGTGGCGGATGTACAAGCCGATAGCCGCGGCGCAATAGCCTTCGGCGATGTTACTAGGCACAGATTCCGACGCGTCGCGCATCTGATCCGCCAGCTTGAAGTAGCCCGGCCCAAATCCCTTCGTCGCCTGATGCACCAAATCGGCCAGATCGCTCGCCTTCTGCCACACAACCAGGTTCTTATACCCCGGCAGCCTGGCAAACGTCTTCGTCCCCCGTCCCCCATACTCATAACTCATGTTCTACCCCACCCCGTCCCCTCAAATCCCCAAGTTCCCTGAAGTTCCTTCGAATTCCCACGGTTCCATGAGCTCCCTCAGTTCCTTGTTAAATCCCCATACAACGCCCCTAAATACGCCTTCTGCACCATCTCATTTGAAGCGATTTCGTTCGGCGTCCCTTCGGCCAGCACCTCGCCCAGGTGCATCACCGTGATGCGGTCGGAGATGCTCATCACCATGTCCATGCGATGCTCCACCAGGACCACGGTTTTGTCGCCGGCCGCCATGATGTTGTGGATGATCGCCAACAGGGCGGGCACTTGCTCGGAGGACATGCCTGCGGTGGGTTCGTCCAGCAGGAGCACTTCGGGGTCGCTGGCCAGCATGATGCCCAGCTCGAGCTTGCGCTTGTCGCCGTGGGCCAGCGTGCGCGCGGGCATCGGCTCCCGGCCGGCCAGCCCGACCTCCGCGAGGACGTGACGGGCCTTGTCTTCGTATTGCCGGAAACGCGAAGCCGGCGCCAGCAGCCGGAAGCTGTCGCGTCCCATGGCCTGCGCGGCCAGGCGCACGTTCTCCAGCACACTCAGGTTCGGGAAGATGTTGGTGATTTGGAACGAGCGGCCGATGCCGAGATGGGCGATGCGGTGGGGCGGCAGGTGGGTGATGTCACGCCCTTTGAAGTAGACCTGGCCCTGGGTGGGGCTGATGGTGCCGCTCAACAGGTTGAAGAGGGTGGTCTTGCCGGCGCCGTTGGGACCGATGATGGCGTGCAGCGTGTGCGCGCGGATCTGGACATCCACGTCGGCCACGGCCACCAACCCGCCGAACGCCTTGCGCAGCTTGCGCGCCTCGAGGATGATCTCTGGTTCTTGCGCCATCGGCAGCCCCTTGAACCGTAATCCTGCGTCCTCATTACCCGACAGGCGTAGCATAGCCCCTTGTGGGCGTTCTGGCGGGCCGAGCAGCGACGCGGACGGGCACGAGGCCCTTATACTACGGCGATTTGTCGGGTAATGAGTCCTGCGTCTGTCATTCTGAGGGGCGATAGCCCCGAAGAATCTCCGGCCGATGTGGGTAGCCGGAGATTCTTCGCTCTCTACGGTCGCTCAGAATGACAGACCTGCGATATTGAGTCGTCTACTGCCCGATCTTCGGCAGGTTGCCGCAGCGGCTGGCGTAATCACCCACCAGGGTGCAGGGCACGCCCAGCTCATCGTACTTGCTGACGTAGACCGTCTCGAAGAACTTGTAGGTCGGCCGGCCCTGGTCATCCTTGGGCGGGTTGATGTCCACCAGCTTGAGGATGTTCATGGGCTGTTCGCAGACGTGATCCTCGGCGCGGATATGGTACGTGCCCTTGGGGCCTTCGAATTTCAGGCCTTCCAGCGCCGCGATCATCTTGTCGCCGGCGGTGTCGCCACCGGTCTTCTCCAGCGCGGCCGCCAGCGCGATGGCTGAGGCCATGCCGCCCGCGGTGAACAGGTCCGGCGGTTCGGCATATTCTTCCAGGTGGCGTTTCACCAGGAAGTCGTTGGACTTAGTGCTCGGCACCGTGTAATGGTAGACGTTCAGACCGATCTGGCCCACGGCCGAGCCGTAGACCGCCGCAAAGGAGGCGTTGTCGCCATAGCCGGTGGCGACGCGCATCTCGTCCAGCGCGCCCAGGTCAGCCAACTGTTGGAACAGCGTCACGTAGCCGGTGCCGGCCCAGGTCAGGAACAGGCAGTCGGCCTTGGAATCCATGGCCTGCTGGATGTAGGGGGTGAAGTCGGTGGTGGTGGCCGGCGCGTAGATGTCAGCGATGACCTTGCCGCCGAATTTACCGACCGAGTAAGCCAGGGCCGCGCCGCTGCCCTTGCCGAATGCACTGTCAATGCCGATGTGGGCGAAGTTCTTGCCGACGTTCTCCACCAGGTATTTGGCGATCACCAACGTGTCATCGAAATTGGTGCGGCTGGTGCGGAAGACGTAGGGGTTAAAGTTCGCGCCGGTGATGAAGGCTGACGCGGCCGGGTCCACCATCAGGATCATCTTGTATTCCTGGGCGATGGTGGTCAACGCCACGGCCACGGCCGAGTTGACCGGGCCCTGGATCAGCTCGACGCCATCCTTCTCGATGAGCTCGCGGGCGATCTGGACACCCTTTTCGGGGTTGCCCTCGTCATCGCGGGCCAGGACCTCGACGGGGCGGTTGGCCACGATGAAGCGGCCCTGGTCGTCTTTCTTGCCGCCGGACACATACTCGAGGCCGAGCAGGAATCCGCGGGTTTGTTGCAGGCCGTAGAAGGCCAACGCGCCTGACAGCTGCGAGATCTGGCCGATCTTCAGCACTTCGCCGAGGGCCGGTTCAGGCACCGCAGTGGGCTCGGGCGCCTTCGTCGGTTCGACGGGGACTGCGGTTGGCTCCGGCGCCTTGGTGGGCTCGGGCGCCTTGGTGGGTTCGACAGGAACCGCGGTCGGTTGCGGCGCCTGGGTGGGCGCGGGTGTCGCGGCTGGCTGACCGCACGCGGTGAGCATGAAGCTCAACACCAGCACGAGGGAAAGGATGGCATACAGGCGTTTCATGGGACTCTCACTCCTTTGGGTGTGGAAGATGGACGAAGCATCTGGGTGTGTTCGCCAAGGCGGCAAGCACTGACGGTTCTTCATATCATGGTCGCGTTACACATCGGTTACACGGCGGGCTGCTTGGCCAGGAAGCCCAACACGACGGTGTTGAACTCGGCCGGCCGTTCCCAGCACGACGCGTGGCCTGCGCCGGCCAGCAGGTGATATTCGGCGTGGGGCAGGCCGCGGCGCAGGATCTCCGCATAAGCCGGCCCCTTCAGGATGTCGCGCTCGCCAACGATGATGCAGGTCGGCGCAGTGATCTCGTGCAGCCGGCCGGTGAAGTCCACGTCCAGGAAGCACTCGCACAGCCGGGCCACCGCCGGATACTCCAGCAGGGTGTAGCGTTTGCGCGCGTCGGCCAGCAGCTTTGGGTTGGCCGCGATGAACGCGGGCGAGAAGTTCCACGGCGCGGTGGCTGCGAAGAACGCGTCCGGGTCGCTGCGATGGGCCTCGGCCAGCCAGCTCTCGACCGTGATGCGCAGCTCCGGCCCGACTTCGCTGACAGTGTCGGCCAGGATCAGGCTGCGCGCCCTGTCCCCGTAGGCCAACGCGAACGCCTGGGCTACCTCGCCGCCGTAGGAGATGCCCGCGATGTGCGCCCGGCCGATCCCCAGCGCATCCAGCAGCGCAGCCAGGTCGTCGGCGTGCTGGGCCATGGTGTACGGGCCGTCGGGGAGCTCCGACTGCCCCTGGCCCCGGCAGTCGTATTGCACCACACGATAGCGCCGGGCAAGCGCGGCAGTCTGGAAGATCCAACTGCCGGCCGCGTTCATCAGGATGCCGTTGTTCAGCACCAGCGCCGGCGCATCTGCCGGGCCGTGGATCTCGTAGTAGATGGCGATGCCGTTGGCTGTGAGGGTGGGCATGTTACCCTGCCGCGAAAGCCAGCACCGTGCTCTTCCCCTCGTCTTCCCCGCGCTCCAGGAAGGTCACGGTCATGGGCGCACCGATCCACGCGACATCCGGCGCCTTGGCGTCGAGCCCCACGATGCGCGCGCTGATCTTGACCCCCTCGGCCAACTCGACGATGCCAGTCAGGTACGGGTTGTTGCGGTCATAGCCCTCGGCCACCATCGCGCTGGGGCCGACGTAGACCGAGGTGAACGCGGCCAGTTTGCCCGCGCCGCTGAGCTCGGCCCACGCCAGCGCGTCGCCGTGGCACTGTGGGCAGATCGCGCGCGGGGGCAGGTAGAGCCGGTCGCACGCCGGGCAGCGCGTCGCCATCAGCTTGTGCTCGGCAAGGTATTGGTTGAATGAAGCCGCCGTGAAGGGGCGGGATGGTTGTTCAGACATGATTCTCCTCCCAATAGGCAGACAGGCAAACAGGTAGACAAGCCGATAAGTTCCCCGATTTCCCTTGTTTCCTTTGTTTCCCTGTTTCCTTGTCTACCTTCTCTCATACACGTGCACCACACACGTAGACCCCGTGGCGCCGACGTTGTGCGAGACGGCCAGCGGAACATCGCCGGCGACCTGGCGGGAGC
>DAOUAT010000192.1:0-7794 GCA_034433275.1 Anaerolineae bacterium | reverse complement strand
CCGTTGGCGTAGTAGTACTTGGTCACCACGCCTGTGCTCAGGTTCTTCTCGTAATAGTCGCCGATATAGACGGTGGTCTGGCCGCCCTGCACCTTTTTGACGCGCTGGCCGTCCCCGTCGTAGACGAAGGTGGTCGTCTGGCCGTTCACCGTCACCGTTTTCAGCCGGTTCTCTGCGTCCCAGGTCTGGGTATAGGTCACGCCGTTCTCGGTGCGGGTGAGCATGTTGCCGTTGGCGTCGTAGCTGTAGCTATTGGCGCCGGCCGCGCTGGCCGCGTGGGGCCGCGCTTGCCCGGCGGGGGGATAGGCGTAGCTCCCGAGGTCGCTTTTGTAGAGCAGGTTGCCGATGGCGTCGTATTGATACGTCTGGCTGTAGCCTTGCGCGCCGCTGTCCGGCCCCGCCGACTGCAGCCGATTCAACGCATCGTAGCTGAAGTTCATGCGCTCGTCCGGGTTCCAGGTCAGGCCGGCCGTGCTGAACTCCCGATAATCATCCAGGTAGGCGTTGCCGTTGTAGATCCAGTGGCGGAAGCGCCAGGCCAGGCCGGTGGGCAGCCGGTGCTGGTAACTGCCGCGTACGGTCGGGGCGTTTTCCTGGTAGACTTCGAGATAGAAGCCACGCACGTCGTCAATCACGATGCGCGCGCCATACCACGTGTTGGCTTGCAACGCAGTAAGCAGATCGGCCGGATAGCGCCAGCCGCCGCCATCGTTGTACTGCGCGATGAGTTTGCCACCTGTCGCATAGATCGCAAACCGCCTGGCGCTGTCGGCCGTCTCGATGGCCCACAGCGCAGTGACGGTAGTGCTGTCCACTTTGAAGCGCACCGACAGACCCTGACCGGTGGTCAGGGCGCTGGTGCGGTAGAAGTTGGCGCTCCAGTTGCTCCCCGTCCCCGTGCTCTTGACGACGTTGTTCCCGCCATCGTTGAACGGCACGGTCTGCTGGCTGCTCCAGGTCCAGTTGGCGGCGTCTTTGGTGTTGAAGCTATCTTGAAAGGTGAACCCCGCGGTCGGCCAGTTGCTGGCGGCGCGCGGCGTTTCATGTTGCCGGGTGATGTTGCCCGCGCTGTCATAGTCGTAACTCAGGTCGAACAGCGGCGCGCCTGCCGCGGTGCGCGCCCGGAGGCGCCAGAGCTGACCGTAGCGATACGTGCCCGCGCCGGGCCGGCTGTCCCAGGCGCCGCCCAGGCCGAAGTAGCCGCGGCGCTCCTGCACGTTGTTGCCGTAGGTCAGTTCCGTGAGCTGGCCCAGTGCGTTGTAGGTCAGCCCGGTCACGTAGTTCAGGCTGTGTGTCGTGCTGCGCACCTGGCTCAACAACATGGCGGCGTCGTAGGTGTAGTTCACCGCCTCCCGCACGCCGCTGGCGTCGGCCGGGTAGGTCAGGGTCGCCGGCCGATCGGCGCTGTCGTAGGCCGTGTTGGTGACGTAGCTCACGCCATCCATGGTCTTGGTCTCGCTCGTCACCCGCCCACGCTCATCGTAAATCCAACTGGTCGTGTGGACGAGCGTGCCGTTTTCATACACCAGGCCGCTCGTGCGCCGGCCCAGGCCGTTGGCGCCCTGGTCGTAGCCGTAGGTGACGGCAAAGCCCGTGTTGGGACAGGTCAAGGCGTCCAGGTTGGGCGTATTGGCATGGTAGGTCTTGCCTGTAAGCCGATTGAGCTCGTCGTAGTAGAAGCAGATGGCCTGGTTGCGCGCATCGCGTTGCTTGATCAGGTTGCCGGCCGCATCGTAGCGATAGTCCCACGCGCCCATGTCCGGGTCGCTCATGCTCGTCTTCCGGCCCAGCCGGTCGTAGGTCAGCGTGGTCTGGTTGTAGGCGTGATCCTGCACCGTCAGCAGCCGGTCGGCCACGTCGTAGGCGTACCGCGTGCGGGTTTCGCCGCTCCAGGTGGGCCATACACCATGGTTTTCCGAGACCGTGCGCAGATTGCCAAAGGGGTCATAGGCCTGGCGCACGAAATGCCGGTTGGCGTCAATCGTGAAGGTGGCCAGGCGTGGGACGGCAAAATCAGGGTCGGCCGGGTTGTAAGCCACGCCGTAAACGTATTCGTTGGTCGTGCTGTCCGGCGCGGTTACCAGCCTCGGCCGGCCCAACGCGTCATAGGTGGTGCTGGTCTTCGGCCGGGTCGGGTCCAGCGCCAGATAATCCCAAAACGTCGCGCTGTTGTTCGACTTGTACGGCGCATATTGCGCCTGCGCCTGGCCCTCGGCGTTGTAACGCGTGTCAGTGACCAGCATCTCCGCGCCGTTGATCGTCTCGGCCTTGGTCTGGATGACCTGGCCCAGGCCATCATAGAAGGTCACGCGGGGGCGAAAACAACCGGCGCACCCGCCGATCTCGCGCACGTTGGTGTCAATCCGGAACGGGCGCAGGGCGTCATAATAGGCGTAGGCCACCGTCGGTATATCGGCGTTATCGCCGGGGCGGATGACCTTGCTGATGCGACCAGCGCTGTCCCATTGATAGGCGGTCGTCGCGGTGTTGGCATCGGTCTCATCTTGCAAGCGGCCGAAGAAGCGGCCAGCCACCGGCGTCGTGGCGGCGCCGCTCCAGACGGGATCGCCGGCCGCGCTGCTACAGCCCGCCTCCGTGACGCCGGGCACGCCATAGTACCGCTGCCGGGTGAGCTGGCCCTTGGCGTTCTTGACGCACACCGGAAAGGCCTGAAAGCGGCTGTCATAGAAGGTCTCTGTGGCCCGGCCGTAGGCGTCAATCACCTGGCGCAGGTTGCCGTTGGGCCAATAGGTGTACTGGGTTGTGGTTTGGGCATCCGCCAGGCCGTCAAGTCGTTGTGTCAACCGGCCCAAGGTCGGTGAGGCCGTCGGATCGGCGGCGCCATCGTAATAATTCTTGCTGACTCCTGCCAGGCTGGCGTCCGGACAGCCGTAACACGCCCGGTAGAGATGCGTCTCGGCCAGTTTGTGGAAGATCCAATAGACGGTGGTGGGGTAGTACCAGAAGTAGCGCGTCCGTTCGGGCTGGCTGGCCCAGGTTGCGCCCGCGCCCACGCTTTCCCGCTGTTCGGTCAGGTTGCCATATTGCTTGCCGGTCGGCCCCTGACGCCAGGTCTGATAGTAGGTGTCCGCGCGCAACAGGCGCTGGGTCTCGCCATACGTTTCGGTGTAATCGGAATAGACGAAACGCGGCTGCTGCTCGGCCGGCAGATAGATGTAAACCGAGTCCAACGGCAAATCCGCCGTCGAGTGCTGCCAGTGCGTCTCTGTTTTCTGCAGCTCGGTCGCACAGGCGGCCGCCGGGTCGGCCGCCTGTGGCAGACAGGTGATCGTCCGATATTCCCGGCCGGCCAGGTGGTCAATTTCGGCGCTGCCCAGCGACGTCATCTGGTGGAAGTAGTGCTGCTCCAGGCGGCGCGTGCCGTCGCCCAGGTCGGGCGCCAGCACGTTCACCTGGTTGTAACCGTGCGCTTTCTGCTGCCACCCGCTGACAGCATACTGCCACGTCGCCGCCTGCCCGGTCACCAGATCCGTGACCGTGTGGCTGGTCACGGCCGGCGGCCGGGGCTCGGTGCAATTCACCGCCTGCTTGGCCGCTGTAAAGGCCACTTGCCCGCCGTAGGGGCCGGTGATGGCGCTCAGGCAGCCGAAATCACACTGGGTGGTGAGTTCCTTGTTGGCGTCATAGCTGAATGCAGTTACCAGAGGCGTGCTGCCCGGCGAGGACTCCTGGATCTGGCCTGGCAGCAGCAGGGTGGACGCTTTGTCGCCGCAGCCGCCGGCGCATTGGTCATGGTAGCTCAGGTTGTATTGGCGCACCGTGCGCAACCCGCCGCCATCATCCAGGACATTGATGTCTACGCCGATCAGCTTGTAGATGGCGTAGAGGCTCATAGCGTTGACGGGGAAATACTGCGGCCGATCCCAGCGCAAGACGTTGGTCGGTTGGTCATTGTCGTAACGTAATTGCACGCGAACTTGCGGCGTGTCGGCTGGGGCGACGCCGACGAAATTGTAGGCGACCTCTTTCAGGCGCACTGTGCGCACATAGTTGCAGTTGTGATCTTCGAGCCGGGTGTCGTCGGCGCCGTGCCGGCCTGGCGTATTCGACGCGGTCGCTTCCCAGTTATAGACTATCCGGTTGCCATTGGGATCCAGCACCTCGGTGAGCGGCAAGCGCACCATGTCCGGCCACTGGCCGCCCCGGCCCGGATCGCAGACCGCATCGCGCCAACGGTAGATCATCGGCGGCTCGAATGGGGTCACCGGGTTGGCGCTGTTGGCCAGCGCAATCCCCTGGAAGGTGTAGCGCGTGCCGTCGCTGGTGCGGAGGCGCAGACGATAGTAGGGGAAATTGGTCGTGCCCAGCCAGGTGGGGCAGACGCCGTTGACGCCGTTGATGCAGGGGGTGACGTACTCCCAGGTCTGCACGAACGGGTTTTCCGTGACGAACCAGGGGCTGCTGGTGTTGAGGGTGTATGTGGCCCCATTCAGCACGACGGTGAGCGCGCTGGAGGCGGGGTTTTCCGGGTCGGCCTTGCCCGCGTAGTTCTCGCCCAGGATGTCCCAGCCGTGGCCGGCGAAATTGAAGTGCCCGATCTCGCGCTGGTGGCGCGCGCTGGAATAGCTCAGGCCGAGCGCCGGCGTCAGGCCGCCCCGGCCCGGCGGCAGCTCGAACTCGTAAGCGTAGCTGATCGAGCCGCTGTACAATTGGGACCGCACGCCTTTGATGCGCGAGCCGGGGTCGAATTGATAACTGGGACTGTTCCCCCCGGCCGCCGCGGCCGCTACCACGCTATAGGTGGTGAAGGCGTCCGTGGCGGCGGTCAGCGTTCGCTGCACATAGTCAACCTGCGTCGGCAGCGGTTGCCAGACCAGCGCTTCAGCATCCCACGCATAGAAGGTGAACGGCGTGACGGTCTGCTGCCGCAGTTCTGCCGCGTCGAGCGGGTACACCAGTTGCAGCGGCGCCCGGCTGCGCGCCACAGGGACGCCGGTCTCGGTCACTGCGTTGAGCGTGAACGCGTAACGTGCTGCTTCCGGCAGCTTGAGTTGGGCGCTGCCGGCGCCGGGCATGTGGGTCAGGCGCAGGCCGCCTGACGCCGCGTCGGCCCCCGCCACTACTTCCACACGGCCATCGGCCGGCCGCAGCCAGCCGCCAGCTTGGGCAGTGATCGCGGTCGTGTTTTCGCGCGCCACGGCCGGCACGCTCGTCACAACCACGCCGCCCGCCGCCCGGCCATCCGCAGCCGGGCTGGTCGCCGTCACCGTGGCGGTGATCGCCTCACCGAGCCGCAGCCCCTGGGCGCGCGCCTGGAACGTCCCGGTGACGATCGCACCGGGTTGCAACGTCGCCAGCCGCCAGGTGAGGGTGCGCGCCTGGACATCATACCCGAAATTGCTGGCGCTTTGGGCGACGAAGGTGACGCCGGTGGGCAAGGCCGCGGTGATCGTGATATCCGGCAGCGGCTCCTGGCCCGTGTGCAGCGCGGCGACGGTGTAGGTCAGCACGTCACCCGGCGCCACGCGTCGCGGCTCCGCCTCCACGCTCAATTCCAGGGTCAGCGGCGGCCGGGTCAGCGGCTCGCGGGCCGGGTCGGGTGGTGTGGGTGCAGGCGCCGACGCCAGCGGCGCCGCCCGGAACCCCGGCGCCAAGCGAGTTATGGTCGCATCCGCCGGCAAGCCACCAATAGCCTCTTCTGGGGGCACGGCGGTATCCGGGGGCGCCGGTGGCGGAGCAGACGGGGCCGGCAAGGTGGGCGTGACCGCTGTGGCCGGCGGCGGGGGTAGAGCAGGTGTCGCTGTGACCGTGGGGGTCATCGGCAGCGTTGGTGTGACCGTGGGTGACGCCGCCAGTGTCGCCGTCACGGTGGGCGACGTAGGCGCTGCGGGGGTAAGCTCAGGCGTTGCGCTGACTGCTACAGTTGGCTTCTCAGTTGCTGCCGCAACGGGGAGGGCGAAAGCTGACAAAGCCGGCAAAACGCTTTGCAACACCAGGGATACAGCAACGATAAGCTGTAACCAGGACGGGACACGACGGGATATACTGACCTCCTATTGTGTACTTGGGTGGCCACGACACGGCTCGCCGGCGCGACAAAGCTGGGGTTCACCGACCGTGGGGGAGGTCAGGCGACGCGCATTTGCGAGATGAAAACTCACCTGGCGCACAGGATAGCACGCGGCGCAGTCAATGTGGTATGATAGCAATCATACGCTGATCATACAAAAGAAGGTCAACATGTCCGTCATCCCAACCTTACCCCGTTCCCTCGGCAACGGCCTGCTCCTGCGCCGCTCCACCGCGGCCGACGCGGCGGCCCTGGCCGATTTCAACCGGCTGATCCACCGTGATCCCGGCGTTGTCGAACCCGATGAAGGGGTCGCGGCCTGGACGCGCGACCTGCTGCGGGGTGACCACCCCACCTTCGGCGTGGATGATTTCACCATCGTCGAGGAGCAGGCCACGGGCAAGATCGTGTCCAGCCTCAACCTGATCTCGCAGACCTGGGCCTACGCGGGCATCCCGTTCAAGGTGGGCCGGCCCGAGCTGGTGGGCACCGACCCGGCCTATCGCAAGCACGGGCTGATCCGGACGCAGTTCGAGGTGGCGCACGCATGGAGCGCGGCGCGCGGGGAGCTCGTCCAGGCCATCACCGGCATCCCCTATTTCTACCGCCAGTTCGGTTATGAGATGGCGATGATGTTAGGCGGCGGCCGCCGCGGTTACCCGGCCGAGTTCCCGCCGCTTAAGCCGGATCAAACAGAACCATACCGCATCCGGCCGGTGGCCGCGGCCGATCTGCCGTTCGTGATGGCGGTAGACGCGCACGCGGCGCGGCGCTCGCTGATTTCCTGCGTGCGCGACGAGGCGCTGGGGCGTTACGAGCTGTTCGGCAAGAGCCCCGGCAACGTCAACGGGCCGACCTGGGCCGTGGTGGAGACCGCAGAGGGCGAGCCGGCCGGCGTCGTGGCGTATGGGGTCAAGCTGGAAGGCGGCCGCTTGCCGATCTTTTCCGTGGAGCTGAAGCCGGGCTTGTCCTGGTTGAAGGTTACACCGAGCCTGCTGCGCGGCCTGGCGGGGATCGGCGCTGCGCTGGCTGCTGGGCAGGGCAAGGCGCTGGCCGCGCTGGCGTTCTGGCTCGGTGTTGAGCATCCGCTGTTCACCGTGGCCGAGGAGCGGCTGCCGCACGTGCGCCGGCCCTATGCCTGGTATCTGCGGGTGGCCCGCGATAGCGTGCCCGGCTTCCTGTGGCATATCGCGCCGGCGCTGGAAGAGCGGCTGGCCGGGTCGGTGGCGGCCGGGCACAGCGGCGAGCTGAAGCTCAGCTTCTACCGGGACGGCGTGCGGCTGGTCTTCGAGGCGGGGCGGCTGGTGGTCGCGGAGCCCTGGCAGCCCAACCACGACGACGGCGGCGCGGCCGGCTTTCCGGGCCGCACGTTTCTGCAATTGCTGTTCGGCTATCGCACCCTGGCCGAGCTGCGGACCGCGTTTCCTGATTGTTGGGCCGATGGCGACGACGCGCGCACGCTGCTGGAGGTGCTGTTCCCCAAGCAGCCATCGAGCTTCTGGCCGGTGGCGTGAGCGAGGTTTTTTCTGTCACTCTGAGTTCCACATTCCACCGCGGCGGAATGCACCCAACAGTGACATGGGCCGCTTCCGGCGGGTCACTGACCCGCTGGAAGCGGCCCATGTCATAGGTAGCGGGTGGATCTCGTGGGGCGCATCGCGGCAAGAATCTAGCGAAGAGTCTGCGCGGCGAGATGCTTCGCTGGACGCATGTTGCGGCGAACGTTGACTTGTCCACCCGCTCAGCATGACATAAGTAACGTT
>DAOUAT010000191.1:0-9267 GCA_034433275.1 Anaerolineae bacterium | reverse complement strand
AAAGCCGCCAGCGATACCATGCACAGCAGCTGGAAAACGCCGATCTTGCCCGGCGTGGAGGGAACTGCCACCCCCCCTTGCAACACCGCCAACAGCACAAGGGCCATTGTCACCGACGCCGGCAGATCGAACGCCAGCAACAAGAGCAGGTTCGTGAAGCCGGCCACCGCCCAAAAGAGCAAGGTCCAACCCCACACGGCCAGCGCCGCGCGGCGGTCGCCCAACACGGCCAGGCCATCCAGCCCGGCAACGATGCGCTGCCGCCAACGTTGGGCAACCGTCGCCGGCAGCAGCCGCAGGCCGCGCTCGGCCAGCCGCAGCCAGAACGAGCGACCACCCAACAGCGCCGCTGCTGCCACCGTCACAGCCAGCGCGGTCAACACCACTGCATCAACCTGGGCCGCCAGCCCGGCCGGCAGCGCCACGAATGGCAGGAGTGCGACCACCACCACGGCCAACACCACCAGGTCCAGCAGCTTCTCGGCCGCGATGGTGCCCAGCACAAACCACTTGCTGATGCCGGTCTCCTCGCCCGCCATATGGGTGCGCACCAGCTCACCCCACCGGCCTGGGATCACAAAATTGACCGCCTGGCCGATCACCACCAGACCGGCGAGGCGCACCAACGGAATGGACGGCCGTTCGGGCCGGAACAGCCACCGCCAACGAGCGGCTTTCAGCACCGGTGTCACCAGGCTGCTGAACAAGGTGAGCAGCACTAAGGGCAGGCGCACCTGGCCCAGCACCTGGCCCAGGCGGTGAAAATCAATGGCACGCGCCGCCAGGTAGAGCGCCAGCAACCCCAGCGCCAGCCCGATCCAGACCTGGGCATGAAAGAGCCAGCGCCTTCTGCGAACACTGCTGCTGCCTGTCATTGCACCGGCTTGGCAATCACGATCAGGCGGTGGGTGTTGTTCGTCGGCGGCCAACACGTAATGATGGTCAGTTGCGCCGCGCCGGTCGGCTGCATGAACCGCGCATTGGCGATGCGCTGCTCGACCGGGACACCGGTGTCCTTGAGACGCAGAAACTCGGTGACCTGGTACGGATAGCCGTTGCCCGCCGCGTCGTAGAGCGTGATGAGCCGGCCGCTCAAGACGTCCGACCGATCAGTGTAGCTGTCAACCTGAACGCGCGTGTCGTTGTCCCACGCCAGGCTGATCCGCTGAAACACGCGGGCGTAGATATTGTTATGACCTGAAATCACCAGGTTGTCGTTCTGGCCCAACAGCGCGCTGTTGATGTGATGGCCCGCCTCGTCCTCCGGGATCACCCATTCACTACGAGGGCCCGACGCGGTCTGAATGACCTCCCACCCCATCGGCGCCACCTTGGCGTCAATCTTCAAGTCCACGAAGACGAGGCGCACGGGCGATCCCGGCTGAGCGGCGACCGGAGCCGCGGTAGGGGCAGGCGCTGGCGTAGCGGGGACCGCGGTCGGCCGGGCGGTGGGGTTGGCAACGATCGCTGTGGGCGCAGTCAGTGTCGGCGCGCTGTCGGCCGTGGGGGAGGGTGGCGGCCGCGTCGGTGGCGCCAAAGTCGGCGTCGGCGTGGCCGGCGGTTGGGTCGGCACAGCGGTCGGCGCCGCAGTTGTCGGGACACGGGTCACTGCGACCTCACGCACCACCGGCGCAGGGGTCGGACTGGCCGCCAGTGCGGCCCGCACCCGCGTCGCTTGCACCTGGGCCCACCCGAAATACGCGGCGACGCCCAACAATGTCAACAGGCCCAACGCCAGCAGTACGTTGCCGGCCAGGCGTCGTGTCGTTCTGTTTCGATCCCCCATGGCTTCCTCAAATCCTTGCGGGCCGGGTCACACACGCAGGCCCAAGAGATCAGCTACTCGCAACGCGATTATATCACAGAACCCGCGGCGGCAAAACCGCGAAAAGATGACGCCAAAACCGCGCGATTGGGTCTTGACAACGAACAAATGTTCGTGTATCATTTACACATAGAACAGGCGTTCCATTCAGGGCAAACATGAGATACGCGCACACGAGACTCGGAGACCGTCGCCGGCCCACCCATATGTGATCGCCGCCCTTTCCGAGACTTGCGTTTGAGGTGCGCCATGCCCAATAAATATGAACTCCAGGCGGCCCGCATCGAATCGGTGCTGGAAGCGCACAAGGTGCCGGCGCGAGTGTGGCAAGCCACAGTCACGCCCCGTTTCATCCGGTTTGACATCACCACCGCTTTGGGGATCAAACTGAACAAGGTGAACAGCCTGGCCGAGGAGATTGCCTTCTCGCTGGGCGCGCGCGGGGCGCGCGTCTATCGCGAGGGCGGCGTGCTGCACGTTGAGGTGCCGCGGGAGACTTCCCGCACCGTGGCGCTACAGTCCCTGTGTGCGCGGCTGAACACTGTACCGCCATTCTGTGCAGTGCTCGGTGTTGACGAAGGCGGCACGCCGCTGCTGCTGCGATTGGATAGCCCGGATGTGGCACACGTGCTGCTGGCGGGCACCACGGGGAGCGGTAAGACCGCGTTAGCGCGCACCCTGCTATTGTCGCTCGCCATGCACAACCATGCCGGCCAGCTACAACTGGCGCTGATTGACCCCAAGGGCCGTGGCCTGGGCGCGCTGGCCGCGCTGCCGCACGTCTGGCGCGGGGCCGGGGTGGCCCAAGACGCCGAGGAGGCCGCGGCCCGCCTCCAGGCCCTGGTGGCCGAGATGGAGCGCCGAGATCGGGCGGGAAACAGCCTGCCCCACCTGGTGGTCGCCATTGACGAGCTGGCGGATCTACTCCAGGTGGGGGGCAAGTTCGTGGCCGATGCACTGGCGCGGCTGACGCAGCGCGGCCGGGAGGCGGGCATCCACGTGGTGGCCGCCACCCAGAGGCCCGCGGCCGCGCTGGTGGGTGGGTTGGTGAAGGCCAACTTCCCCGTGCGGCTGGTGGGTAGCGTGACCAGCGCCGAGGATGCCAAGGTGGCGGCCGGCATCCCTGGCACTGAGGCGGAGCGACTGCTGGGACGGGGGGACTTCCTCCTGGTTGCAAAGGGGCAGGTTATCCGTTTTCAGGCCGCCTACGCTGACAACGAGAGCATGGCAGAAATCATCGAGCGCGTGCGCGTGGGTGGGCGGCGGCGGCGGTCCTGGGGTGATGGCCCCCCGAGCCTGGCGGCAACAGCGAGCCATCCTGGCCGGTCATCCTTCCCAGCAGGATTACTCCGCCCCCAGGAGGCACGGTGAAAAAGCTGATCGTGCCCGTAATGTTGGCGTTCGGTGTGACGTTGGCCGTGATCATCGGCCAGCGCATGAGCACCGACGCCATGGCTGTTGTCATCGGCGTAGCGGTGGGGGTGGCGGCCAGTGTGCCCACCAGCCTTCTATTGGTGGCGCTGTTGCGGCGCGAGCGCGCGGTCTGGCGATCTGAGCCGCCGCCCAGCCAACCCGCCCTGCCACAGCCGCAACCAACCAATGTGATCGTGCTGGATCCGGCCCAGTTGTGGGGTCAGCGCAACCAGCAGGCGCCCTACGTCCCGCTGCCTCCGCCCGATTACGGTCAGGATGGCGGGCTGCGCCGGCTGCGAGTGGTCGGCGCCGATGACGAGTGGACGGCTCAGGAGTGGTAAGACGGAGAAGGAGTTTGCGGAATGGAGAATTTAGATTCGCTGCAGGTAACAATGCGCGCCGACGGTTTCTATCCCCAGGCGCTACGATGGCAGGGGCGCACCGTGCGCGTGCTCAGCGTTGAACGGGTGCGGACCTGCGGTCTGGAACGACGCTACCATGTGATCACGCCTGAGGGGCGCTACGAATTGGGCCTGCACGTTGGCATCGGCGCCTGGCACGTCCGGCACAGCCCCGGCTGGCTTAGCCGCTTGTGGGCGCGGGTGCAACGAACGCCGCGCTACGCGCTGCCGGCCGGGCGGCGCCGAACCAGGTCACGCCCCCTGGCGCAACAGCCGTGGGGCGGGCAACCCCTTCGCGGAGGCGCTCGTGCAATCCGGCTTGCTCTGGTTCGACAATGATCCGGGCCGCAGCCTGGCGGTGAAGGTGACGGACGCGGCCCGACGCTATCAGGAGAAGTTCGGTGTTGCGCCGGACACCTGTTACGTCAACCGGACCGCACTGACCGAGCCCGAAACTCGTCTTTCCGACCAGGGGATGGCGCTGCGGGTGTTGCCGGCTGCGAATATCCTGGCCCATCACTTTTGGGTCGGGGTGGAGGAAAGGTAGCGGGCTGTGCTCGCTCAGGCGTCAAAAAGCAGCTCGGCCAGCACAACATCCATCGCCTCGCGATCGCCCAGCTTGCCGGTCTTGATGGCCTCGTCCGCCGCCAGGATGCGCGCCATGGCCCGTTCCAGCCGGGGGAAGCTGTGCCGGTTGGCCTGCGTCTGGAAGCGAGGCACGGCCCACTCGCCCAGGTTCAGCGTCCGGGCGATTTCCGGCGGCCGCACGCCCTGGGCCTGCAGCGCCTTCACCTGGATCAGCAACCGATACTGCCGGGCGATCATGCCCAACAGGCGCAGGGGCTGCTCCCCGTCAATGTCCAGCGCGTGCTGCATCAGCCGCGCCGCGCTGGACCCTTCGCCCAACCCCAGGGCATCCACCAGCTCGAACACGCTGGCGGCGCGGGTGGCGGCCACCAGCTTGCGCACGTCCCCGCGTGTCACCGTGCGCCCCGGCGCGTAATCGGCCAGCTTGATGAGCTCCTGGGCGAGCTGGCGCAGGTCATCCCCCACGCAGTCGGCCAGGTCGGCGATGGCGGCCGGCTCCAGGCTGACCCGACGCCGCCGGGCCCGGGCGCGAATCCAATCGGGCAGATCGTTCTTGCGCGGCTTCTCGGCTGTGATGATGCGAGCGCGGCCGGCGCGAGCCAGCTCTTGGAGCCGGCGCAGGCCCTGGCCGCTGGCGATGTCTTCTTCCAGCAACACCAAGACTGCGCTTTCGGGCACATGATCCAGGTAGGCCAGGAACGCTTTCGCCTGGCCCTTCACCACTTCCGGCGCTGCCTCGATCCCCTCCTCGACCTCCGGGGCTGGGGCGTCGGCCTGCTTCGCCCTGCCCCGGCCCTGGCCTGCCAGCCGCGCCAGCAGCCCCCCCACCACCACCAGACGGCGCTCGGCCAGGAACGGCAAGGTGTCGCACGCGTTCTGCAGCTCGGCCAGGGTGACAACGCGGCCATCCAGGCGGGCTGTGTTCAGGTCGGCCAGCTCGGGATCGGGCGCCACCGTAGCGGCGATCTCAGCTAACGCTTCCGCGCGCACCAACTCGGCCGGACCGTGGATCAGCGTGATCATCGCGTCTCAGCCCTCGATGGTGACCCGGTGACAGGGCACGGAACCGTCTGTCAGCCGTTTCACCCCCGCGATGCGCAGGCCCGCGACCTCGGCGTCGGTGGTGACGTTTTCCTGCACCCAACGGCCCGCCGGCACGGCCAGGATCAGGGCCAGGGTGGCGCCCAACATGGCGCTGGGCACGCGATCCCACCACGAGCGATCCCGGCCCCGGGTCATCAACAGCGCACCTATACCACTCAGGGCGCCTGCGGTGACCAGGTTGGTGCCGCAGTTGGGATGGATGGCCAGGGCGCGCTCGCCGGCCTGGAGCCGCGCCAGCGCCTCCTCGGCAAGGGTGACCAGCGTGCCGGCCGGGACCTCGCCGAACACCAGGAACCCGGCGGCATCGCTGCGCGCCACCACCTGCACGCCGGGCAAGCGCTGGCTCACCAGCGAGACGGTGGCATGTTCGATCGCGTGATGTTGGCGCAGCCGTTGCGCCAGGTTGAATAGTGCCATAACAATCTCCTAGCGCTGCACGAGCTTCGCCACCGTGACGCCCTCGCCGCCTTCGTTGCCATCACCGGCGCGGAAGGAGCTGACCAGCGAATGGCCGCGCAACTCGTCGCGGACGGCCTGGCGCAGTGCGCCGGTGCCCTTGCCGTGGATGATGCGCACAAACGGCAGGCCGGCCAGGTACGCGGTGTCCAGGTAGCGATCAAGCTCGATCAGCATGTCGTCAACGGTCAAGCCGCGCAGGTCGAGCTCGAAGCCGGGGCTGGGCGGCCGTGGCTCTGCGCCGCTGGCCTGCACCTGCACCGCGACGCGCTCCCCGCGCTGGCGCAACTCCACCCGGTGGGCGGCCAGGCGGATGCGAAATGCGCCCACCTGCACATCAATCTCGTTGCCGCTGACCCCTTTCACCTCGCCGGTGGATTGCAGCGATGGCACCCAGACGGTGTCGCCGGGTTCCAGGGAACCTTCCACTTGCAAGGGGGGCGGCGCTTGCACCGGGGGGAGCGGCCGGGCCTGGCTCGTGCGCTGGACGACCAGGTCTTGCGCTTCGGCCAGCCACTTCTCGTGCAGCGTTTTGCCGGCGGCCGCGCCAGCCTCGCGCGGGACGCCGGCAAGCTGGCCGCGCACGCGCTCGATCTCATCGCTTAGCGCGGCCAGCTCGGCTTCGGCCTGGCGCCGCGCCTCGGCCAGCACCTCGCGGCGCGCCTCTTCGGCCTTGGCCAGGCGATAGCTCAAGTCCGCGTTGAGCGCCTCGGCCCGGCGCTGGGCAGCCTTGGTCTGGGTCTCAGCGGCCTGGGCAGATTCGCGCGCCCGCTTGATCTCGGCCAGCATGGCTTCGGCTTCCAACGACTGCGGCGAAACCAGCGCCTCGGCCTGCGCCACGATGTCGGCGGGCAGCCCCAGCCGTTGGGCGATGGCAAACGCGTTGGAGCGGCCCGGCAGGCCGATGCTCAACCGGTAGGTGGGGCTGAGGGTTTCGATGTCGAACTCGACGCTGGCGTTCACCACGTAGGGCGTGGTGTGGGCGAACACCTTCAGTTCGGAGTAGTGCGTCGTCGCCAGCGCGGTGATGCCCCGGGCTAACAGGGTTTTCAGCAGCGCCTGGGCCAGCGCGGCGCCCTCCTCCGGGTCGGTGCCGGCCCCCAGCTCGTCGAAGAGCACCAGCGAGCGCTCGTCGGCCTGCGCCAGGATCTCCACGATGTGCGTCATGTGCGACGAGAAGGTGGACAGGCTTTGCTCGATGCTCTGCTCGTCGCCGATGTCGGCAAAAATCTGCTCGAACACGGAGACTGCGGAACCCTCATCGGCCGGGATCGCCAGGCCGGCCTGCGCCATCAGGGTGAGCAGGCCGGTGGTCTTCAGCGACACGGTCTTGCCGCCGGTGTTGGGGCCGGTGACGACCACGATGAAGAAGCCGTCCTCGATGTAGATGTCCACCGGCACGACGGTTAACGGATCGAGCAAGGGGTGGCGCGCCTTGATGAAGTTCAGCGTGCTGCCGGGGTGTTGGATTTGGAGGTTGGAGGTTGGAGGTTGGAGATTGGAGGCCGAGCGCGCGTCCACGCCAGCGCGCCCCTGCTCCCCCGCGCCTCTGCTCCCCTGCTCCCCCGTGCCTCTGCCCCGCCGGCCCTGTGGTTTGCGACTCTCACGGAACGGCACGAGCTTCGGCTCGACCCCGCGGATGACACTGGCGTAGCGGGCTTTGGCGAAGATCAGGTCCAGGTCGCCTAACGCCTCAACGGTGCGCACGATGGCGCCGGAGGCCGCAGCCACCAGACCGGTGAGCGCGGCCAGGATGCGCTGGATCTCTTCTTGCTCCGCAAGTTGCGCCTGGCGCCATTGGTTGTTCAGATCTACGACGCCCAGCGGCTCGATGAAGAGCGTGGCGCCGCTGCCCGACTGGTCGTGCACCAGGCCGGGGATGCGGCCCTTGAACTCCGCCCGCAGCGGGATCACGTAGCGGCCCTGGCGTTGGGTGACGATGGGCTCTTGCAGGAATTGGGCGTTGGCCGAATTGGTGATGATGCGCTGCAGGCGCTCCATCAGCCGGGCGTGCGCCTCGCGCATCTCGCGGCGGATGCGCGCTAAAGCATCGCTGGCGCTGTCCAACACTTCACCGCGCTCGTCAATGCAGCGGCCGATCTCGTCCACGACATCGTGGGGCACGGCAATGCGGCCGGCCACGTCGGCCACGTGCGGGAAGATGTCGCCGACCCGACTGAGCGTGCGCTGAATGACGCGGCCGCGCACCAGGGTGGACCGAACATCCAGCAGGTCAGTCGGCAGCAGGGTGCTGCCGCGCACGGCCTGCTCGGCCAGGGGGCGCAGGTCGTGTACGCCACCCAGGTGGACGTCGCTCTTCTCTTCCAGCAAGCGCCGCGCCTCGCGCGTTTCCGCCTGCCAGTCTTGCGCCAGGCGGATGTCGTCGGCCGGCAGCAGCGCCAGGGCGCGTTCTCGGCCGAGGGAAAAGGAGGTGTGCTCAGCCAGCCGCGTCCGGATCTTGTCGAACTCTAACACGCGTAACGTTCTTGGGTCCATGATGAAAAGTATAGCACAGGGACTAGAACGGCATGAAATTGCGCGGCGACCTGTTTGCGTATTGCGAATTTCGCCAGATATGGTATCATCGCCGTGTCAATGAACTTCGCTATGCTCACTTCGTAGCCCAAGGAGAGATGATGAAGGCGGTCGTCATGGCGGGTGGTGAGGGCTCGCGCCTGCGCCCCTTAACGATTGCGCGGCCCAAGCCGATGTTGCCGGTGGTCAACCGCCCCGTGCTCGGCCACATCCTCTATTTGCTCAAACTGCACGGGATCACCGATGTGGTGGTCACGTTGCAATACCTGGCAGCCCAGATTCAGGATTATTACGGCGACGGCAAACCCCTCGGCATGAACATCGAGTACGTCATCGAGGAGTCGCCGTTGGGCACGGCCGGCAGCGTCAAACACGCGCAGGCGCTGCTGGCCTGTGATGAGCCTTTCCTCGTCATCAGCGGTGATGCCCTGACCGATTTCGATCTGACCGCGCTCACGCGCTTCCACCGCGAGCGCGAGGCGCTGCTCACCATGGCATTGTGTCGGGTGCCAGACCCGCTGGAATACGGGGTGATCAATGTGCGCGAGGACGGCCGCGTCGTCCAGTTCATGGAAAAACCCAGTTGGGCGGGCGTCACCTCGGACACGGTGAACACCGGCATTTACGTTGTGCAGCCAGAACTCATGGATCAGCTGCAGGATGGCCAGCGCGTCGACTGGAGCCAGGATGTCTTTCCACGCCTTTTGAGCCGGGGTGCGGCGGTCTATGGCTACATCGCGGAGGGGTACTGGTGCGATATCGGGACGATAAGCGAGTATCACCGCGCCAATGCCGACCTTCTGGGCGGCCTGCTCGACCTGGGAGAGTTGGGTGTGCGCATCGGCCCTGGGATCTGGGTGGCGAATGACACCGCCATCGCGGCCGACGCCCAGCTTTTCGGGCCGATCTACTTGGGCGAAGACGTCAAGATTCGCAAGGGCGTGA
>DAOUAT010000190.1:0-5210 GCA_034433275.1 Anaerolineae bacterium | reverse complement strand
GACACAACTTCGCCCAAAACTTCGCCGAAGATGTGCTGCGCTGCGATCTCCGCGATCCACGACCTGACACACCGCTGCCGACCGGCATCGCACTGACGACCTGGCGGCCTGAGCTGGCGGGCGCCTTCTTCGAGGCTTACCGGACATCTTTCCGAGACCGCCCGGGCTTCAAGGAGCCGGACAAGGCGGATTGGGTCGCGTGGGCCACGGACGAAGAAAATTTCCTGCCCGAGATGTCATTGCTGGCGTTTGCCGGGGAGTTGCCTGCCGGCTTTACGATCTGCGATGTTGATTGGGTGGCGCAGATGGGAGTGCGGCCCGAGTGGCGCGGGCGCGGGTTAGGCGCTGCCTTGTTGGGTGAAGCGTTGCGTCGCTTTCGAGAAGTAGGAAGCACAGGGGTTGCGCTCGGTGTTAACGTGAACAACCCAATCGCCCGGCGGCTGTATGACCGGATGGGATTCGCGCAGATCGGATGCCGCGCGCGCTATGCCTGGCAAAACCAACCATAAAGGAGCCCCTCATGACCAAACCGCGTGTCTTCATCACCCGCATCATCCCCGATGCGGGGCTGCGCCTGGCCCAGGCGGCCTGCGATGTGAACCTGTGGACCGATGAGCTGCCGCCCCCGCGGGAGGCGCTGCTGGCGCACGTGGCCGGGGTTGATGGCCTGCTGTGCCTGCTGACCGACCGGGTTGATGGCGAAGTGATGGACGCGGCCGGGCCGAGCCTCAAGGTGATCAGCAACCACGCGGTGGGCTTCGACAACATTGACGTGCCGGCCGCCACCGCGCGCGGCATCCCGGTGGGCAACACCCCCGGCATCCTCACCGACGCCACGGCCGATTTTGCGTTTGCGCTGCTGCTGGCCGCTGCGCGCCGCGTGGCCGAGGGCGAGCGCTTCGTGCGCGCCGGCAAGTGGGTCACATGGGGGCCGTCGCTGCTGCTGGGGCCGGATGTCCACGGCGCGACGTTGGGCCTGGTCGGCTTCGGCCGCATCGGCCAGGCGATGGCCCGCCGCGCGGCCGGGTTCGCCATGCGCGTGCTCTACCACGACCTCTCCGCCGCCTCGGTCCCCGGCCTGAACGCGGCCCCGGTCGCACTGGAGATGTTGTTGCGCGAGTCCGACTTCGTGTCGCTGCACGTGCCGCTGACCCCGGAGACGCGACATCTGATCAACCGGGAGACGCTGGCGCTGATGAAGCCGACCGCCGTGCTGGTCAACACCGCGCGCGGCTCGGTGGTGGATCAGGCGGCGCTCTACGAGGCGCTGCGCGACCGGCGCATCTTCGCCGCCGCGCTGGACGTCACCGACCCGGAGCCGATCCCGCCCGATAGCCCACTGCTGATGTTGGACAACTGCCTTATCGCACCCCACATCGCCAGCGCCAGCGTCGCGACCCGGGACAAGATGGCGCGCATGGCCGCGGAGAATCTGCTCGCCGGATTGCGCGGCGAACGGCTGCCGAATTGCGTGAACCCGGAGGTGTATACGCGGCCCGGAATCGAGGCTTCAGCCGGTTTCTCCGATTGAGGCAAGTGACCGGCTAAAGCCTCGATTCCAGATCGCGAAACACCAACCTTTGTCTGAGTCACAGAAGAGAGGATTCATTTCATGAAGGGAACTTTCAAAACACGCCTGACCGGCGGTGAAACCCTCATTGGCCCGCTGATCTCGCTGCCCGCACCGGACGTGAGCGACCTGCTCTCGCGCGTCGGCTTCGACTATCTGTGGCTTGACCTGGAGCACTCCGCGATGGACGTAGCCCACGCGCAGGCCCACATCCAGGCCGCGGGCGGCCGCTGCCCGTGCATCATCCGCGTGCCCGAAGCCAGCGAGGCGTGGATCAAAAAGGCGCTGGACACCGGCTGCGACGGCCTGATCATCCCCCAGATTCGCTCGGCGGCCGAGGCGCGGGCGGCGGTGGCGTGGTGTCTGTATCCGCCGGCCGGCCGCCGCGGGGCCGGGCCGACGCGCGCCCACGGCTGGGGGCTGGCGTTCGGCGATTACATGGCGACCGCCAACGAGGCGCTGGCGATCATCCTCCAGATCGAGCACATTGACGCCGCAAACGAGGTCGAGGCGATCCTCCAGACGCCGGGCGTGGCCGCGCTCTTCGTCGGCCCCTACGACCTGTCCGGCAGCTTGGGATTGTTGGGGCAGGTGAACCATCCGCTGGTGCAGGGGGCCATTGACCGGGTGATCGCCGCGTGCCGCGCGGCGGGGATGCCGGTGGGGCTTTACGTGGGGGACGCGGCGGGCGCGCGGGCCGCGATCGGCCGCGGGTTCACGATGATCGCTCTAGCGAGCGATGCCGGATTGCTGCTGGCGGCCGCGCAGGCCGCGCTGCGAGATGCGCGAGGGTAGGCGTTATCTCACGCCCCGAAGTAGGCCCTGCCCAGCGCCGCCAGATCCTCGAACACCCAATCCGGCCCCGGCTGCATGGCGGCGAACTGCTCGACCGTGCCCGCGCCGGTGAGGACGGCGACCGTGGGCATGCCCGCGGCCTGACCACCCAGGATGTCGGTCTCCGGCCGGTCGCCGACGGCCGCGGTCAACCCGGCCGGCGTGCCCACCTGTTGAAGCCCCAGGCGCATGATGGCGGCCGAGGGCTTGCCGATGACCCGCGGCTGCACGCCGGTGGCGATCTCGATCATGCCCACCAGCGAGCCCGCGCCGGGGATCAGTCCTTCCTCGGTGGGCAGGCTGCGGTCGGCGTTGGTGGCGATGAACGGAACGCCGCGCTGGATCGCCAGCGCCGCATCGCGCAACCTGGCATAGGTCGTCTGCCGGTCCATGCCCACCACCACCGCCTCGGCCCGGCGATAGTCATCCGTCACCTCAAGTCCGGCCGCCGCCAACGCCGCGCGAATCCCGGCCTCGCCGACCACATACACCGTGCAGCAGGGCAGCTCGGCCGCGAGCACGGCCGCCGTCGCCTCGGCCGAGCCCAACACGTCGGCCGGCGCCGCCGGGATGCCCATACCGGTCAACCGCTGGGCGACTGCGGCCGGCGGCGTCGTGGAGTTGTTGGTGAGGAACAATAACGGGACGCCCGCCCGCCGCAGGCCCGCGATGAATTCGGCCGCGCCGGGGATGACCGCGTCGCCGCGATACAGGGTGCCGTCCAGATCGAAGATGAAGCCTTGCAGATCGCGCAGCGCCGGCCGCTCACCCATCCTCGCCCTCCGTTGCCACACCTTGCTCGACGTCAACCACCGCCATCGCCACGGCCCAGCTCACCACGCCCCAACTGCCGCCAGAAATCAGCAACGCCAGGAAGACGGACAGCGCGTTGGCCGGCGCCGCACCGCGCACGATGCCCACGATTGCCAGCAAGATGCCCAAGGCTGCGCAGATCAACCCCACGCGCAGTGGCAATGAAAGTCGTCGAAACCCGGAATGATCTTTTCCCATGCCTCAAGCCCCCCGAATATCCTTTACATTCAACTGCAGCGACCTGCGGCCGTTGAACTCATTCACCTCGACGGCGTAGGCCAGGTCAACGCGGTGCGGCAGTTGACTGCGCCACTCGCCCAGGCGGAACGCGATGGCGTCCCACACCGCGCGGCTGCGCGGGTCGCGCACGGCCAGCTTCAAATGCTTGCTATCCGCGCCCACACCGCGGGCGGCGACCACCTCCAGGCCCGTGCTGGCGAACACCGGCTGCGGGTTGGCGTAGCCGCACGGCTCCAATTGAGCTAATTGCTCGACCAGGGCAAAATCGAAGTTGGCGAGCTGCACCTCGGCGTCAACGGTCAGCGAAGGCGCCAAATCTCGATCGGCTAGCTCGGCGGCCGCGGCCTGCTCCAACCGCCGGCGCAAGGCATCCAGGTTCTCGTTCTTTACCGTGAAACCTGCCGCGGCCGCGTGCCCGCCATGGCGCACCAGCAGATCGCGACAATCATCCAGCGCCGCGGTGATGTTGAACTCGGGGATGCTGCGGGCGGAACCGTGGGTCTCGTCATCGCCCACCTCGGCCACCAGCGCCGGACGATACAGCTCCTCGACCAGCCGGCCGGCCACCAGGCCGACGATGCCGGGGTGGAAACTGCGGTCGGCCAGCAAATACAGGTGGCGGGCAGCGCCCGCGGCATCAATCTGCTGCCGGGCCAGGTCCACAAGCTGTTGCGTCTTATCCTGGCGCTCCCGGTTCAGCTCGCCCAACTGGGCCGCCAGGGGACGGGCCGCCAATACGTCGGACGCGGTCAACAGATCATAACTCAAGCCGGCCGAAGCCAGCCGGCCGGCCGCGTTGATGCGCGGGCCCAGCGCGAAGCCGATGGCCGTCGCATCCACCTTGCCGGTTGCGATCTTGGCTTCGTCCAGCATGGCCTGAACACCGGGGCGACGCGGGCGGTTAAGCTCGGCCAGGCCGCGCTGCACCAGGCTGCGGTTTTCGCTCAACAAGGGCGCCAGGTCGGCCACGGTGCCCAAGGCCACCAGGTCCAGCAGGTCGCGCTCCTCCAGCGCCGCCGGTTGGACGGCCAGTGGGTCGCGTTTTTCGGCCAGCAGCAGCGCCTGGGCCAGCTTGAATGCCAACCCCACGCCCGCGAAATCCTTGAACGGATAGGGGTCGGCTTGCTGTTTAGGATTGATAACCGCCAGCGCCGGGGGCAGGATATCGCGGCCCTGCTCGTCGCGTTGGATCGAGTGGTGATCGGTGACGATCATGTCCAGCCCCAGGCCGATCCCGTGCGCCACTTCGGCCGCGGAGCGGATGCCGCAATCCACCGTGATCACCAGCCGCGCGCCCTCGGCCCGCAGACGATCCAACGCGTCACGGTTCAGGCCGTAGCCCTCATCCACGCGGTGCGGGATGTAGGGCCGCACCTGGCCGCCCAACGCCCCAAGCGCCTGCACCAACAGCGCCGTGGAGGTCACCCCATCGGCGTCAAAGTCCCCGTAAACCACCATCGGCTCGGCCGCCCGGACCGCCGCGCGGATGCGCGCCACCGCCTCGGGGACGCCCTTCATGCGAAACGGGTCATCGAAGCGAGCGCGGCTCTTCAGAAACGCGTCAACGTCCTCCGGGTCGGTCACGCCGCGATTAAACAGCACTTGGACCAGCAGCGGGTGCACGTGCGCCACGCGTTCACGCTGCCGGATGGAGACCAGCGGGGCGATATCCCAACGTTTGGATGATAGGGGCATGCGACCTCGACGAATGGCGAATGGCGAATGGCGAATGACGAATGACGAATGACGAATG
>DAOUAT010000189.1:0-5402 GCA_034433275.1 Anaerolineae bacterium | reverse complement strand
GCCGCGGGCCAGCAGGGACAGCAGCGACGCCAGCCACGCCTCGGCCAGCGACGGGGTGATGAGCACCAACGTGCGGCCGCTGCCCAGGCTGGGTCCGGCCTGCAGCAGCAACGACGCCAGGTCAGGGCCGGCCGCGAGCTCGGCCGTGGCCAACGCCTCCAGGATGCGCCAGAGCTGGGCTTCCCCGCGGCCGGGCGGCAGGAGCACCGGCGCGCGGCCGCCCATCAGCAGGCCGACCGCCCGGCGGCCGCCCTGACGCAAGAAGCGCGCGGCCAGCGAGGCGGCCAGGATCACGGCATACTCCTGGGTGGCTTCGGCATCGCGGCCGGCCTGCACGGCCGCGTCCATGTCGGCCACCAGCCATACATCGCCTGAGGGCTCGCGGTCGAACTCGTGGACCAGCAGCGTGTCGTGGTGCGCGGAGGCCCGCCAGGCCACGCGGCGCAACGAGTCGCCGGGCGCGTAGCGCCGCAGGCTGCCGATCAGCACGGTCTCATCGAAGGAACGCTCGGCCGAGGCGGAGCGGCCGGGCGCGCGGCCGCGCGGCAGCTCGATCTGGGGCAAAAACGAGGCGCGGGGATAGACCATGATGGAGGTGGTCTGCGGGTAGTGCTGGGTGACCCGAAAAAAGCCGAAGGGATCGCCCAGTTCCAGGTCCCACGGCCCCAACCGGAAGACGCCGCGGCGCTGGCAGACCCCTGCGGTCAGCCAGGTGCGCTGGCCCGGGCCGTCGGCCGACTCAACGCGCGCCACGCTGTAGCCGGGCACTGCGGACCGATCCTGCACCTCGGCCCACAGCACCGGCAGCGGGCCTGTGTTGGTCAGGGTGAAGCGCTCCCGCAGGCGATCGCCGGCCACCACCCATGTGCCCAACGTCTGGCGGTCGGCCGTGACGCGCCCGCGCAGCATCCTCGCCCAGGCATAGCTGGCCGCGATCAACACGGTGAGGCCGGTCAGGAGCCAGCTCCACGCCGGGTCGGGGCTGATGATCTGCAGGACCAGCAGCCCGGCCCAGGCGATGAAGGGCCAGGGGGTGGCAATGCGCAAGCGGCGCGCAACGGTGTCTATCTCCGCGTTCATCCGCGCTCGTCCGCGTCCTTCGACTTTCTGTCACCAATCCAACGTGCCGGCCGCACCCTTGAACGGGCCGATGATCTCCGAGGTGATCCAGCCGCCGTAGAAGTCGCCCTCCTGCGGCCGGACGCGCTCGCCATCAACCGTACACGCGTCCATGCGGCCCGGATAGAACGCAACGTAACCGGCGATGGTCTCATAGCCGGCCGCGGGCTCCGGGTAGAACCAGGCCGCGTGCTCGACCGTAGCCCCGCCCACCGTCAGGGTGTAATAGTTAGCGCGACCCTTGAACTCGCAGTAGCTGGCCCCATGAGCCGGCCGCAAGTGTGCCATCCGCACATCCTCCGGCGGGATGTAGTAGACGGGCGGATGGCTGGTCTCCAGCACCCGCACGGCGCGGCGCGTGTCGGCGATGACCGTGTTGTTGAAGATGACCTGGACGTGCCTGGCGGACGGCTCGACGCGCGGGGGCCGGGGATAATCCCAGACCCACTCCTCGCCGGGCGCCAGCGCCGGACGCGGGAAACGAGACATGGCGATCCTCCTGGTTCGGGTGGCTTGGCAGGCAAAGTATAGCACAGGATACACCGATGCAATACCGCGCGATAGTTCAAAGTATCCGGAATCGAGGCTTCAGCCGGTTGGCCACATGGCGCTCAGCCACCCAGTGACCGGCTAACGCCTCCATTCCAGACGCCTTGCGCCTCCATATTTGGAATTGCTGGCCAGAGCCAGCACCGTTTGCCTGCCCTGCCCGCAACGTGCTACAATGGCATTCATCTTGCTCCGGTTCCGAAACCAGGGTTCTCCCAGAACCCTGGTTTCGGAACCGGAGCCCGTGAGGCACGATGTCCCAACGACTCACCCTCCGCCGCAGCTTGCTCTACGTGCCCGGCGACCGCGAAGCGATGCTGGCCAAGGCGGCTGGCCGCGGGGCCGACGGCCTGGTCTTGAACCTGGAAGACGCGGTCGCGCCGGCCAACAAGGACGCGGCCCGCCAGGCGGTCGCGCATGCGCTGGCCGCGCTGGACTTCGCCGGGGCTGAGGTCATCGTGCGGGTCAACCTGCTGGCGACGGAGACCGGCCAGCGCGACCTCCGGGCCATCACCCCGGCCGGGCCGGACGCGATCCTCCTGCCCAAGGTGGGCGCAGTCGAGGAGGTGCGCGCGGCCGCGGCGGCCCTGGCGCAAATCGAAGGGGTAGCCGGGCTGCCTGTGGGCTGCACGAAACTGATGTGTATGATCGAATCGGCCGCGGGCGTCGTCGCGGCCGCCGAAATCGCCGCGTGCGACCCGCGCGTGGCCGCGCTGGTCTTCGGGGCCAACGACCTGGCCGAGGACCTGGGCTGCGCGCCCGCGCCGGGGGAGGGGATCCTGCTCCACGCCGCGTGCCAGGTGGTGCTGGCCGCGCGCGCGGCCAGGATAGATGCCGTTGACACGCCGCACATGGACATCCGTGACGCGGAAGGCCTGGCCCGCAGCGCGGCGCTGGCGCACGACCTGGGGTTCGCTGGCAAATCGGCCATCCACCCGGCGCAGGTGGCCGCCATCAACGCCGCGTTCAGTCCCACAGCCGCGCAGGTTGCCTGGGCCGAGCGCGTCCTGGCGCTGATCCCAGGCGGCGACGAAAACGCCCTGGGCGCCGCGCTGCTGGACGGCCAGCTCATCGAAGCGCCGCACCTGGCGCGGGCGAAGCGGATCTGGGCGATGAACCGGCCGTCATATGGCGTCCAGTCAGCATCCTGAGCGGGTCGGTGCGTCAACCTGCTCAACGAATGATGTCCAGCCGAAGGATGCGCTTGACCGAATGGCCGCCCCTTCGACTTCGGGCCGCGGACCGCTGCGGCCCTCCGCTCAGGGTGCTTGCACGGTTTCTGATTGAGAATTACATCCAATGAACACACCCAACTTGATCCGCGACACGCTTGCCACCCTCACCTGCGACTACGCGTTTTACTGCCGACTGCGCGGAGGCGAGCCGCTGCTGCTGCAAAACCGGGAGCGCTTCCTGGCCGCCTCCATCATCAAAGCGCCGATCCTGTTCGCCTGGGCCTACCTGGAGCGCATCGGCCGCGCCAACCGGGACGAGATGTGCGAGCTCGACCTGGAGCCCGCCGTCGGTGGCTCCGGACTGTCACCGCTGCTGGCGACGCGGCGGCTGCCGTTCCACGATGTCCTGCTGCTGATGATCGCGGCCTCCGACAACCTGTGTACGAACCTGGTCATCCGGCGCATCGGAATCGAGCGGCTGAACAGCATCTTCCAGGGGCCGCTGGGGCTGGCGGATACGCGCGTCGAACGCAAGCTGATGGACTATGCCGCGCGCGCGGCCGGCAAAGAGAACTGGGTGTCGGCCCGCGACTGCGTGCGGCTGTTCGCGCTGCGCGATGCGCTGAACCCGGCCGAGCGCGCGTGGATCGAGCCGCTGCTGCTGGCGTGCGACGACCTGGGGCTGTGGCTGCGCAACATCCCGCGCGACACCGTGGATTTCTATCACAAAACGGGCAACATCGAGGGCGTGCTGCACGACTGGGGCTACACCTCAGGGGCCGACCTGTTCCTGCTGACGCAGAATGTGCGGGACGAACGTGAGGTGTATCGCGCGCTCGACCGCCTGGGGCCGCTGCTCATTGGGGAACAAACCTAAAGCTGAAAGCGTCCACTGGCCTGGATGATCTTGTGGCTGAAGTTCGTGACGTGAGCCAGCAAGCGGTCGCGCAACTGCCGCCACTCGGCGCCGGCGAGGATTTCCCGCATAGTCTCGAGATCGTTGGTGACGACGCCGGTCAGGATCTGCGGCCCCTGGCCGTAGATCGTATACCACGCTTCCGTGGGCTGGAGCCCCAGCCGCATCAGCCCGGGGGCAAACTCTTGCATCACGAATTCGAAATAGGGCTGTTCGTGGCCGGATTTGATGTCCCATTTCATCAGAAGCTTGACCATGCCTTACCATCCTCTCACACGCCTGCGGTGGGGTGAGGATACCAGAATACGCGAGTTTACGCAAGCCGACAACGCGCCGGCGAGCAATTCTCAATGTAACCAGAGCATTCTGAGCGGAGCAGCAGTTTTGTCGCTGCGAAGTCGAAGAGTGCGGCTGCCCGTGCCCGCTCCGGTGCCCCCTTCGACTTCGCTCAGGACATGCTTCGCCTGCGTCCCGGCAGAAAACGGCCGGGACTCCGCTCAGGGCGCCTCCGCTCTTTTCTACATTGAGAATGCCTGCGCGCCGGCGAAACGCCGGCGCGCAAGCAGCGCAGCGGCGCGGCTGTTGGCCCTGACCCTGCTGGTCGCCTGCCTGCTGATCGGCATCCCCGCCCTTACCCTCGCCCAAACGCCGGGGACTACGCCGCTGGCGATCGTGCCGGCCGACGGCAACGCGCGCGGGGTGCAGCTACGCGCGTCAGCGGCGGACATAGTGATCCGCCAGGATGCCGGTGGCATCTGGGCCGACACCAGCCTGTGGGTGCAGCTCAACAACCCGAGCCAGAAAGCCGTCGCACTGCCGGTGGCCCTGACCGGGCCTCAAGACGGCCCCCCTGACCTGCCATCCGGGCTGGCCCTCACGGTGGACCGAACCTCGCTGGCGCTGCAACCTCTCCCCGCGGCGGACGGCCGGCCGCGGATCGGCCCCACCGACCCGATCACCGTGCCGGTGCGCGGCAGCGTCACCTTACGCCTGCGCTACCGGCAAGCGCTAACCGTCGCCTCCGACATCGCAACCGTCGTCTATCCCCTCACCGCGACGACGCGCTGGCCGGGCACGCCCGAATCGCTGCGGGTCACCCTCCGTTTCGCCGAACCGGTGGCGCCTGAGCAGGTCCTGGGCTACACCTCTCTGCCCGCGCGCCGCGACCCCAACAGCATGACCTGGCACTGGGAATACAAGAAGGCCGCGCAAGACGTGGAGATCGCGTTCGTGACCAACGCGTGGTGGGCCGCGTTGACCGCTGAACGCGCGGCCGCAACCGCCGACGACGCGGGGCCGGCGCAGCACCTGGCGCTGGCTCGCCGCTACCGCAGCCTGGCCGCCCTGCCGCCCGTCCCGCTGGCCCTGACCACCGACCTGTTCGAGCGCTACTACCCGCTGGCCGTGGCCGAGCTGAAAACTGCGCTCCGCACCCTGGCGGCCGGCGACCCGGCCGGCGCGGTCGCGCGCATGGAACTGGCCGCGCTCTACCGCCTGCGGGGCGACCGGGCCGAGGCCGAAACCGCGCCGGCCTTCTTGCAGATGGCCGCGGCCGAGCTGGAAGCCGCGGCCGCCAGTCGGGATCCGGCCATCGCCGCGGCCGCCGCCGAGCTCTACGGCCAGCTGGCCGCGTCGGCCGGCGC
>DAOUAT010000188.1:0-1892 GCA_034433275.1 Anaerolineae bacterium | reverse complement strand
GCGGCCTGTTATGAACAGGCCCAGACTGATGCTGGAATCGAGGCTTCAGCCGGTCTGACGCTGGATGCAAGAGACCGGCTAAAGCCTCGATTCCGAGGGGAATCTTATCACTCGTCACTACCGCAACCCCGCGACATACGCCACAAACATCTCCCCCACCGCTGTAATCCGCTTCGTCTGTGGGTCGAACAGGTTCGGGTTCGGGTACATGGTGTCGGCCACGCTGTACCAACAGAAAGCCTGCACCAGCCGGTTCTCGTCCGCCGGGTAGCCGATCTCGCCATCCTGCGCGGTCAGGAAATAGTCGAAGGTGCCCACCAGGAAATCGGCCACCAGGTCGGCCGGGAAACCGTAGCTCTCCGGCATCAGGATGCCGTACTCCGAGACGATCAACGGCTTATCGCGCAGCCCGCGCTCCGCCATCCAGCGCCGGAAATCCACGATCTGCTGCCGGAAGACCGCCATATCCGCGTGGTCGCTGATCTCGTACAGCGTCCCCGCACCCTCCGCCATCCCCGGCGGGATGTCCACCCCCCAGGACCCCCGTTCTTCGCGCAGGATGAACGCGTGGACGTTCCACACATCCACCGGCATCTCGGCGCCGAACTGCGCCCGGTAGGCCGCCAGGATGCGGTCCAGGTAGGCCGTGCGCAGCGGCGTGGGCTGGCTCACCCCGGCGATGGCGACCTGGGCGGTGGGATCCGCCGCTTTGATGGCCGGGTAGAGGATGCCGTATTGTGCCGCGTATTGCTCCGGAGTCGCGTTGTCCTGCCAGATCACATCCGGCTCGTTGCCGAGCAGCCAGGTGGCGCCGGGATTGGCCCGCGCGGCCGACCGGATTACATCCAGGCTCGGTGCAAAGCGGTCGGCATACACGCGCACCATTTGTGCAAAGCGGATGCCTGGCGCGCCTTCCGGCGCAACTTTCACGCCCCATGACAGATACCACCCTGGCGCGCCGTCCTCCCAGGGATAACCGGTGACGGCGCCCATCGCCAGGCCGACCCCGATGCGGCCGCGGGCGTCAACGGAAACGGGCCCAGCCGGCGCGGCCGTCGGCGCGGGGGTAGGGGATAGGATCGGTCGCGGGGTCGGGGTGGCCATGTAAGCGGGCCGCGGCGTGGGAACCAATGGTTCGCGCGTGGGCGCTGGCCGCAAGGGGGTGGGCGCCGCGGCGGTCGGCGTATGGCGCGGGGACAAGGCCCACATCAACGCCAGCAACGCCAGCGCTAACACGATCGCACCGATGGCCGTGACGCGTGTGGTTCCGGCAGTTTGTGGGTGGGGTGGTTGGTGGTTCGATGGCATCGGCGGCCTCACACGCGGCAAGAACAATAGCTATCACTTCAGGTCCGAATCGAAGCTTTAGCGGGTTCAGTGGTTAACGCAAGGACCCGGCTGAAGCCTCGATTCCAGCAATTTCTCACGCGTATCTATTCCAACTTCACCGTGTAGCCGGTCTCGCGCAGCACGACCAACAGCTCCTCCAGGTTGACCTCGCTCACCAGCACGGCCTGGGCCGAGAGCAGCTCGCCCAGCAGCGGCGCGATGGCCGGGTCCGCGCGCAGCGCGGCCAGGATGCTGGCATCGGCGACCCGCACCACTGCGCCCCGGGTGACCCGCACCGCGCCGCCGGCCTGGTCAAAGCGGATCAGCGCGGCCGTGACCCGTGCCGGCACGCGACCGCCCGCCGCGCGAGCCAGGAATTGGGCGATCGCGTCGGGCTTCAGGCCAGAAGCGCGGGCACGCGCCAGGCTGCCCCGGCTGATCCGGTGCTGTGTGGCGGCAGGCGGTTGGCGGCTGTCCCTTTCGCCTGCCGCCAGCGGCAGGGGATCGGTGAAGCGCAGCAGCCGGAAGCGGTCGAGCAGGGGGCAGCGCAGCGGCGCGGTGAC
>DAOUAT010000187.1:0-2660 GCA_034433275.1 Anaerolineae bacterium | reverse complement strand
ATTCCACATTCCACATTCCACATTCCACATTCCACATTCCACATTCCACATTCCACATTCCACATCCCACATCCACCATCCTCTACACCCGTTTCGCCGGCGTCCGCCCGGCTGATGTGGCCGACATCTGGGCGCGGGTGCGCGCGCTGCGGCCCGGCGCGATGTTGACCGTTGTGGGCCGCGGGGTGGGCGGCGAGGAGGCCGCGCTGGCCGGCGCGGAGGGGATCACGGTGCGAGGTTGGATCGAGCCGGCCGGGCTGCCCGCAGCCCTGGCCGCCGCGACGGTGGCAATTGCGCCGTGGGCTGATACGCCGTCCAACCGGGCGCGGCACAGCGCCAAGGTGCTGGAGCTGATGGCCGCGGGCGTGCCGATCGTCGCCTGTGCGGTGGGCGAGCTACCCGCGACGGTGGGGGAGGCGGGCGTGCTCGTGCCGCCGGGGGACGCGGGGGCGTTCGCGGCCGCGGTCGCCGGTCTGCTGGCCGACCCGCCGGCCGCGGCCGCGTTGGGTGCGGCTGCGCAGGCTCGCGCGACCACACTGTTCAACTGGGATGCGTTGACTGAGGAGGCGCTCCGGGCCTACGCCCAGCGGCGCTAACTTGATCGCCTATGAGGAACCTACGCCACATCCTTCAAAGTCAACGGGGCGGGGTGTTAGCACCCCGCCACGTTGATTATCCAGGCCGCGTAGCAGATGTGGCCGCGATCAGGGCGCCGGATACTGCGCCGGGATCGTGACTCCGTAGTTGGTCGGCCCACCCGGGTTCAGGTTGGGGAAGCGTGCGCCCTGGTTCAGGTCGCACAGGGTCTTGATCTGCGCATCGCTGAACCCGGCGCCCTTGAGTTGGGCCTGCGTCAACGACGTGGCTGCATTGACCGAGCTCGGGTAGAGCGTCCCCGGCCCTTGTTCGCACACCAGGACGATGGTCACGAACTTCTGGGTGTTGTTGAAGGTGCAAGTCACGGTCTCGCCCGGGTCGAGCACGATGTTCGGCAGGGTGCTCCCGTCGCTACAGGTGGCGCTGGACTGCGCCCAGCCCTGCGGCAGGGTTTCGGACACCTGATAGGCGCCCGGCAGCAGCAGGCCGGAGTTATGTTGCTGCCCATCCGCCAGCGTGAAGCCGTTGGCCATGTAGCTGGCCGTGAAGTTGAAGGTCTGGGGCGACCCGTTCGGATTGGTCTCTTTTTGGATGATGATCCGGCCGAGCTTGGTGTTCTCGAAGGTACACAGGATGGCCCGGCCCGTGCCCATCGTCAGGGCCGTGGGCGAGAAGGTGTTCACGCCGTCGGTACACGAGGCGGCGGTCTGCGTCCAGCCGGGGGGCACGGTCTCGCTGACCGCGTAGCCCGAGCCCGAGTTCAGCGGCCCGCTGTGGTACGGCGCCTGCTGGTCGGTCAGGCTGAAACTACGGTTCACGCCGCCTGGCCCGGTCAGGCTGAATTCGAAGGCCTGCGTATCGTTGGCTGGCAAGGTCACCTTGTCCACCCGGATGTGGTCCTTGTAATCGTTGGTGAAGGTACACTCGACCAGGCCGCCGGCCGCCAGGGTGATGGAGACGGTGGCTGTCGCCGTGTTTGTAGTGGTGCTGGTGCCGGCGCCGCTGGCCGTGCAGGTCAGCTCGTGCAGCTCGTAGCGCTCATCCACTGTCTCGGTGACCGTGTAAACGCCCGCCTGCACCCCGTTGAACGTGCGCGTCCCGCCGTTGCTGAGATTGAAGGTGGCCGGGCTGAGCCCGCCGGTCGTGTTGTAGGTGAATCTGGTGTCCGGGTCGGCCGGGTCGGGCGAGGGATCGGTCACCTTCTTGATCACGATAGTGCCGCAGTTGCTGATGTTGACCGCGATCGGGGCGATGAAGTCCTTCATCGCCGCGGTGAAGGAATCGGACGAGCGGCTCTTGAGGTAGGCGTAGCCGAGCGGATTGCACTGGCCGACCGGGAAGATGGCGTCCAGGTCCACCGACGCCTCGCCAAAGGTCCGTGGGCTCAGAGAACCCAGGCCATCGCTCTCGCTCGCCGGGATGGCGACGGTGTTGATGGAGCCCATGGCCTTGCCTTGCGAAGACAGATCCTGCGCCGGACCCCAGGCCGATCCGCTCCAGAAGCGGACGCTGATCGTGGGCACCGTGCCACCACGAGATAGATCATAGGTGATCAACAGATCACCGGCGGAACGCAGCGGTGTGACCCCGTTGCTGCTCAGCGTGGACTGCTGGTTGAACTCGAAGTCCATGTTGGTCGTGCCGCTGGGGTCCTGGACGCGCGTCCAGAAGAGGTGCAAGAAGTTGCGGCCGCCGGCGGTCTTCTCGGCATACACGCCGAAGGTCTTCAGGTCGCTCTTGTTGGGCGGGATGCTCCCGAACTCGACGGCGGGCACAAGGGTGTCTTCCTTCGAGCCCTGGCTGAACGAGTCATCGCCCGTGCCTGAGGGCTTGTCTTCTTGCCGGTATTCCGCGACGTTCGCCCAGTCCAGGGTGAGCGGGGGGGTGACCGTTAAGTTGCCATCTCCACTATCGAAATCGCTGCCGGCCAGGCCCGCGGCGAAGACCGGCCCGAAGGCCAGCATCATCACGACGAGCAGTGCGATCAGCCCTGCCGGCGCTGCGAAGCGCAGCTTGCGTGTGTGTTTTTTGAGGTGCATCGCTGTTCCTCCAAACAGATGTGT
>DAOUAT010000186.1:0-2197 GCA_034433275.1 Anaerolineae bacterium | reverse complement strand
CGCGGCCAGCGCCGGCCGGATCCAATCGGCCTCGGTCTGCGCCTCGTTGTCGTTTTGGGGCTTGTACTTGCGCCACAGTGCGGTCACGGCCGCCAGCGCCGGCCCCGCGTCCGCCGCGCGCCACTCCGCCAGCCCGCTCGCGCGGCGGTCGAGATAGTAGTCGGAGAAGAGGTAGTGGTTGCGGTGGGAGAAGAGCGCGGCCTGGGCGTCATTTCCGGTCATGGCAGATTGTCCTGGCGCAAATGGCTTGGGATCGAGAGGGAGTATAGCATGACCTGATGTGTTGGACAAAGGCCCGCGGTTTGCTGGTGGGAAGATGACAACGAATCCGCTGGATTGACCGAATCTCTCTGCGGTGGGAGTTACGGCCTATTCGTTGTCATATCCTTGCCGGGGAAGGCCTTGTATCTGATTGCGCGATGTTTTATGACGTGGTAAACTTGCCGGCGTGAGAGGAACCGCTATGCCGGAGGGTATTGCCCCACTCTGACCCCTGAAAGAGGCGCCCGTCATGTCACTCCAACCCGGCGACACATTGCTGAACGGCCAATACCGCATCCTTCGGCTACTGGGTCGTGGCGGCTTCGGATTCGTTTACCTGGCACAGGACACCCTGCTGCAGGAAGAGCTTGCGCTCAAGGAGCTGATCCCTGCGCTGGTCGGTGACGAAGGAATGCTCAGACGCTTCCTGGCCGAGGCCAAAGCGACCATGCGGCTGACTCACGAGCGGATCGTGCGTACGCATGCCGTCTTCGCGGAGCGGGGCAATTACTACATCGCCATGGAGTACATGGCCGGCGGCTCATTGGAGGCGCGGCTGGCCGAGCGCGGCGCGCTCCCGGTGGAAGACGCCGTGCATGTCGCGGCCGATGTGGCCGAGGGGTTGGCGTATGCGCACGGCCGCGGCGTGGTGCATTGCGACCTGAAGCCGGCCAACATCCTCTTCACCGCGGACGGCCACGCCAAGGTGGCGGATTTCGGCATCGCGCACGTGCCGCGGGAGATGTTCAGTCGTTCGTGGGCAACGGTTTTGGGGTTCGTGGCGGGCACGCTGCCCTACATGTCGCCGGAGCAGGCGGACGGGGTGCGCGACGACCCGCGGGCCGACCTCTACGCGCTGGGCGCGGTGCTCTACCGGATGCTGACCGGTCGCACCTACCTGGACTTCGACGAGCGGGATACCCCCGGCGCGCAAGCGCGCAACGTCCAACGCATCCAGACGGAGCAGCCGCCGCCACCGAGCGCCCGCAACCGCCGCGTGCCCGCGTGGCTGGATGCCGTGGTGTTGCAAGCGCTGGCCAAGCGGCCGGAGGATCGGTTCGCCACCGCTGGAGAGCTGCTGGCCGCGTTGACGCGCAAAGGCGCCGCGCCGGTCTTGGCCCCGGTGCAGGCCAGGGGCGAGGGAGAGACCTTCCTGGTGTCGCCCACGGCCGGGCCCGCGGCGGCCGTGACCCCGGCAAGGTCGCCGGCGCCCGCTCCCCCGCGACCGGCGCCGCTGCCCAGGTGGCTGTGGCCCGCGATGACCGGCACGGCGGTCTTGCTGGTGATCGTTGTGATCGCCAACGTTGTAAGAGGTGGCGGGAGAAAGCTGGCGCCGACAGTGATGTCCGTGCCACCTGCACCCACGACTGTATCCGCCCCTGCCCTGGGCATTGGCTCGACCTGGACATCACCGATTGATGGCATGGTGCAGGTGTACGTGCCGGCAGGCGAGTTCCTGATGGGATCAGCGGACAGCGATGCAGATGCCGCGAGCAATGAGAAGCCACAGAATAAGGTCACCTTGGATTCATACTGGATTGACCGCACCGAGGTGACGAAAGACCAGTACCAGAAGTGCGTGGCGGCGGGCAAGTGCTCTGCGCCATCCTGCAGAGGAACAGGCCAGGGCAATCATCACCCGGTAGTATGCGTAAGTTGGCAGGATGCGGCGAACTACTGCACTTGGGCGGGACGACGATTGCCAACAGAGGCAGAATGGGAAAAGGCGGCGCGCGGGACGGATGGCCGGAAGTATCCATGGGGAAACCAGGGCGTAGCTGGAGACCTGCTCAACTTTTGTGACAGCAATTGCCGTTACGATGGGAAAGACAATGCCGTGAACGATGGCTATGCTGAGACCGCGCCGGTGGGAACCTATCCCGCAGGGGCGAGTCCATATGGCGCTTTGGATATGGCGGGCAACGTGTGGGAGTGG
>DAOUAT010000185.1:0-5011 GCA_034433275.1 Anaerolineae bacterium | reverse complement strand
GGCGCGAGGGCGCGGCCTGCGCTTCTTCTTCCTCTTCTTTCTGATCCCAGGCTTGCCCGATGACATCCTGTGCTTCGTGGCGGGGTTGACCCCCCTGCCCCTGCGGGTGCTGGTGCTGTTCAGCGCGACTGCGCGGCTGCCGGGCCTGTTTGCCTCGGTATGGCTCGGCGCCTATGCCGAGCACGTGCCGTGGCCGTTGTGGATCGTCCTGGGGGCGCTCGGCCTGGCCGGCATGTGGGCCGTATGGCGCTACGGTGACAAGATCGAAAGGGTGTTGTTGCGGCTGACCGAACGGCACAGCGAGTGACAGTCGGGCGTTAAACACGAACGCCGGAGTCGGCTGGTGACCCCGGCGCCCGTGCGCAAAGGAGGAGGAAGAATCTGACTATAATCTACAACCATCCGTCAGGCGTGCCAGTAGCGCGGCTTACTATTTTTCTGATCTTTATTTGAGAAATTCTCCGCTACTCTACAGTGATGCGGTCTTTCAGCTTATCAAAGGTCGCCTGGCCGATGCCCTTCACCCGCATTAGATCTTCGATTACGCTGTACGGGCGGCCCTCCACGATACGTTGGGCCGTGGCCGGACCGACGCCGGGCAGGGTGTCCAGTTGTTCCAGGGTGGCGGTGTTGATGTTGATCCGCGCGGTGGCGCCGGGAGTTTGCCCCATCGGCGCGGTCGGGGCTTCGGGCTGGGGCGGAGCTGGCAGGTTCAGCAGTGGAACCGGGGGGGCTTCGGCGGTGCGCGGCACATACACCTGGGAACCATCCTGCAACGACACCGCTTTGTTGATCCGATCCAGGTCGGCATCGGCCCCAGGGCCACCGGCGGCCGCGATGGCGTCGGCCACGATGCTGCCGGGAGGCAGCGCGTAAATGCCCGGCCTTTGCACGGCGCCGCTGACGTCAATGCGCAGCGGCCCCGGCGGCGCGGTGGGCGCGGGCGTCGCCGTGGCAAACGGTGTCGGCGGCGGAATGATCTCGATGGGCGCGGCGGATGGTCTGCGGGTGACGAAGAGCACGGCCCCCAGAATCGCCAGCCAAGCCAAAGAAAGCCCGACGTAACCACGCCAGGCGGTGGTTTGGCGTTGACCGTTCATGGCGACCCTTTCCGGGGGAGCGGGTAGGGTGTCTCACCTGGGCCAAGTATAGCAGAAAAGCGGCAGGCTTACAAGTAGCAACATCAGAAATGCGGGGACAGCGCGCTGCCCCCGCAGGGAACGGATGCCGGAGAGGCCGTTGTTTAGCCTTCTGCGGGCGGCGACTGGCTCGGTCCGCCGACCATGCCGGCGAACACCCGCATGAACTCCAGCGGCACCGGGAACAGGATGGTGGAGTTCTTTTCGACGGCGATCTCGGTGAGAGTCTGCAAATAGCGCAGTTGGATGGCGGCCGGCTGCTGGGCGATGACCTCAGCCGCTTGCGTCAACTGGCTGGAGGCCACGAACTCGCCCTCGGCATGGATGATCTTGGCACGCTTCTCGCGTTCCGCTTCGGCCTGCTTCGCCATCGCGCGTTTCATGGTGTCAGGCAACTCGACGTCCTTGACCTCGACGATGCTCACCTTGATGCCCCAGGGCTCGGTCTGCTCGTCAATGATCTGCTGCAACCGCTGGTTGATCTCGTCGCGATGCGCCAGCAGGTCGTCCAGGTCCGATTGGCCCAGCACGGAGCGCAGGCTGGTCTGAGCGATCTGCCAGGTGGCGCGGCGGAAGTCCTCGACCTTGACGATGGCGTCGGACGGGTTGACCACGCGGAAGTAGGCCACCGCGTTAACCTTCACCGTGACGTTGTCCCTGGTGATCGCTTCCTGTGAGGGGATGTCCAGCGTCACCACGCGCAGGTCAACCTTCGCCATGCGATCAATGAAGGGGATGATAAAGAACAGGCCGGGCCCCTTCGCGCCGACCAGTCGTCCCAGGCGAAAGATCACGCCGCGCTCGTATTCCTGCACCACTTTGATCGCCGAACTGGCGAGCGCCAAGAGTGCCAGGATGATGATCCCGAAGGACGTCAGAAAATTGACCAGAACTTGCATGTGCATTCCTCCATCAAGTATAGTGAGGGGCGGCGGTTCCGCCCTACAACGTTTTCCGGCGCTGGCAGAGACATGGATACACGCCGGATTTCACAATAGCATTATACCCCAGGTGTCTGGAAAACTACAACGTGAACAAATGTATTTGACGGCGGGGGTTTACCATGATATGATGACGGCTCATTGGGTCACTGAAGCCCTCCCGTAGCGCGGTGTCGCTTGCGAGGAGGGCCGATTTTTGGTGGGCAAAGCAGAGTCATGCACATCGGTATTGATGCGAGATTAGTGTATCACACCCGTGCCGGCATTGGAGAGTACACGCTCCGCCTGACGCAGGCGCTGGCCGAGTTATACCCTGACCAGAGCTTCACGCTGCTACAAGACGTGCGTTCGGAGCGGGCCCTTGTCAAAGCCGACAATGTGGCCATCGCTCGCACCCGCGTTCCTTCGCACCATCGGGTCGAGCAGCTTTTGCTTCCTCTAGTCGTGCGCAGCCTGGGCGTTGATGTGTTTCACAGCCCTGATTTCATCCCGCCGTTCCGCGCCCGCGGCCGCTCGGTCATCACCATCCATGATCTGGCCTTCTTGATCTACCCGCACTTCCTGACCAAAGACGCCGCGCGCTACTACGGCCAGATTGACCTGGCTGTACGCCACGCTGAGCAGATCATCGCTGTTTCGCAGAGCACCAAAAACGACCTGGTGCGCATGTTGGGCGCGCCCGAAGACAAGATCACCGTGATCTACGAGGCCGCGGATCCGGTGTTCCGGCCACTGGATCGCTCTGCCAGTTGGCGCCATGTACACGAGATCTACGATCTCCCTGAAGACTATATCTTGTTCGTCAGCACCATCGAGCCGCGCAAAAACATCGGCGCCTTGTTGCGGGCCTACCGTCGGCTGCGGGACGACTACCGGCTGACGCCTGCGCTGGCGTTGGGCGGCTCACCCGGCTGGCTGAGCGAGGACGTATACGCCCTGGTGGACAAGCTGGGCCTGCGGCCGTACTGTCACTTCCTGGGCCGCGTGGCCGCGCACGACCTGGTCTATCTGTATAACGCGGCGCGGGTCCTGGTTCACCCGGCTTTTTACGAAGGGTTCGGCCTGACCCCGCTGGAGGCGATGGCGTGTGGCACACCGGTGATCGTCTCCAACGTCTCCAGCCTGCCCGAAGTTGTCGGCGATGCGGCGATCTTGATTGATCCGCAGCACGATGAAGAGATCACCGTTGCCCTGTGGCGCGTTCTGAGCGACGAAGGTCTCTTTGAATCACTGCGGGCCAAAGGATTACAGCGGGCGGCCGCCTTCTCGTGGCGTCGAGCCGCTGAGCAGACCATGTCTGTCTATCTAAAGGCTGCTAGCCAGTGAGCCGGCGCGCTGGCCTCCTCGCCGGTCAAGGAACCCGATGGCGCGTATCCTGATCCTTACACCGCAACTGCCCATCCCGCCTCAAGCCCTGACCGGCACGTCACAGGGCACCACCATCCGCAACTACAACCTCATCGCGGGCCTGTCCAAACGCCATACGATAGACCTGGTCTCGTTCGTCGCGCCGGATGACCCCAGCCAACCGGCCGCCAGCAGCGAACGCCGCGCCCTGGATCTGCTCCACAGCCACTGCCGGCAGATCATCACGGCGCCCCAGCCGGTGCGCCGCATCACCGAACGGGCGTGGGACACCTTCCTCTCGCCGTTGCCCGATATGGCCCTGCGCCTGGAATCGCCGCTCATGCGCCAGCAGATCGCGCGGCTATTCAACGAGTCACCGGCCGATTACGACGTGATCCAGATCGAAGGCATCGAGATGACGCCCTATGCCTTGCCGTTGCCGGTCGGTGTCAGGCAGGCACGTTTTTACAATGGCTCGCCGCGCTTAGTTTTCGACGATCACAACGCCGAGTATCTGCTGCAACAGCGCGCGTTTCTGACCGACGCGCGCCGGCCGCGGCGTTGGATCGCGGCCGCGTATTCCTTCGTACAATGGCGTAAGCTGGCTGCCTACGAGCGCCGCGTGTGCCGGATGGCCGATGAGGTCGTCGCCGTGTCAGAGGCCGATCGTGATGCCCTGCTGCGCCTGGCGCCGGGGCTCAACGTGACCGTGGCGCCCAACGGAGTGGACCTGGACTTCCTGCGCCCCGGGGTCGTGCCGCCCCAGCCGGCTATGGTGCAACCCGCGCTGGTCTTCACCGGCAAAATGGACTACCGCCCCAACGTGGATGGGGTGCTCTGGTTCATCGAAGCGGTGCTGCCGCTGGTGCAGGCCCACATCCCCGATGTTCACTTTTACGTGGTGGGCCAAAAGCCCCACGCACGGCTGGCCGCGCTCGCAGATCACCCGGCGGTGACGGTGACCGGCCGCGTGCCGGACGTGCGGCCCTACATCGCGGGTGCCAGCGTCTACGTGGCGCCCCTGCGCATCGGCGGCGGGACGCGGCTGAAAGTGCTGGAAGCCATGGCGATGGGCCAGCCCCTGGCCTCAACCCGGCTGGGCTGCGACGGTTTCCCGTTCGCCGACGGCCAGGAAGTGCTCTTCGCCGACGAGCCGGCGGCATTCGCTGCTGCCGTGGTGCGCCTGGTGCGCGACCGGGAGCTGGCCGCGACCCTGGGCCGGGCCGCGCGGGCTTACGTGGAACAGCACTACGGCTGGGACGCGATCGTGCCGCGGCTGGAGGCGCTTTACCGATGAACGGCGGAGCGCCTGCTGCCAGTTCGGATAACCGAAAGCGCACCCTGAACCCATGGCTGGGCGCGGCCTCAGTTGCCCATCCGGCAGCCTTCGACGCGCTCAGGCTGGCGGATGGGCTGTCGCTACCCGATCAACGCTCTGTGCGCGCGCGATCCCGGCTGGCGGCGTTGCGTTTGATCGGCCGCGTCTACCCGCGGCCGGCCGCGGCCGATGGGCCGCGCTCGGTGCTCCTTATACGGCCCGATCACCTGGGCGACATGCTGTTCCTGACCCCGGGCCTGGCCGCG
>DAOUAT010000184.1:0-8337 GCA_034433275.1 Anaerolineae bacterium | reverse complement strand
CCCTGCACTCCAATGACATCGGCTCGGACTGTAGAGCCGTCCAGAGGCGATGTGATCTGCAGGGCATAGTCCGCGCAGCCGGGTGTAGGGGGTTCCAGCCAGATGCCCCACAGAAAGGCATATCCCCAACCGGCGAGAAACAGGACCGTCAAAATGGCGGCCAGTCGCTTCCCGTGTTTCTGGTCCCAGACCCGGCGCGCAAAGTAGACCGCCGTCGCCAGGGCGACGAGGAAAAACGCCAGGGAGATGTAGCGCAGCGTCTGCGCGTCCTGCGACCAAGCGACGAACTGCAGGATCAAGGCGGCCAGCCCACTGACAAGACAGATGAAGGTAGCGATATACTTCCAGACCTTTTCTAAAGACCCACTCTGATTCTCTTCCATAGGGCTATTTTTCTCCTCACATCAGTTGGTTACAGTTACGGTCCGCCGGCTCGCATTACCAGCGGCAGGTACACCCGCCCCCCGCCGTACATCTCCAGGTGCGCCTGGAACACGCCGGGATGACGGTAGAAATAGCGCCAGATGAAACTGCTCTCGTGGTTGACCAGCCCCAGGAAAAGCCACTCCTGCGCCAAGGCGCTGAAGCGCGCGCTGCACCGGCCGTAATCCGGGTCGGACGGGTTGACCAGCACCGCGTCGCGGAAGCCCCAAGTGTCCTCATAGGCGCAGGCAAAGGTGTTGGAGATAGTCTGCAGGTTCGCAATGGCTTCTCCGGCCAGAGGGGTGATGAGCGCCAGGCCGGCGGCGTGCGGCGTCGCCAGCCCGGGGCGCGTCTCGGCCACGGCGCCGCCCGGGACCGGCGGCGCGCCTTGCTGCACATAGCCGCCGTCGCCCACGTCGTAGCAATCGGAGAGACCCCACGCGGCGTATCCCTGGTCCCCGGCATAGGCGATCTGCGCCTGGGTGGCCGGGAGCAGAGTGGTCGCGCCGTAGGTCGTGTTCGTTTCGCGGATGAACAGCGCCGGCGCGGCGTAGGTAAAGTAAGAGCCGTCCCAGGCCATCCTTTCCACGACGATGCCATCGTAGGTCCCGCTGGGGGACTCCAGCGCCTCCAGGCTCAGGCGGAACTCGTCGGCGCTCAAGTGCCCCAACGCGCGGGCGACAAAGTTGATGATGCGGTTCTCGTTGGAGTAATAGTCGGCCAGCACGCCGCCCTGCGGGTCCTCCACCGCGCCCCAGGAGAAACGGTGGCTATCGGGATGATACCAAAGAGCCAAGTCCATATCGGCCAGGATCGCCGCCGCCTTTTGCGCCATCGCCGTGTGGCCGTTGGCCCGGGCATACTCGTGGATGGTGATGAGGCTGGCGGCCAGCCAGGCGTTGTCCACGGAGGGGACCAATTGGTTATCGCCCACGTTGACTCCGACCACCGGCGGGTTCCAGGAAATCCAGTACCACTGGTAGAAAACGCTGTTATCGTAGGCGTTGGGGCCGTGCGGTTGAACGGTCTGCGAACCGGTCTGCCAGGCACGCAGTTGGTCCAGCACGGCGTTGACCTCGGTCTCGGTTGCGGCCCAGGAAGGGCTCCACGGCCGGCCCAGATCGTAGGCCGCCAGCCAGGAGAGGGCGTAAAGGCCGATCTCGGCCGGGTTGGCATAGTCGCCGCCGGAGATGGCTGGCGACCACCAACTATAGGGGAGATGGTTGACAGCAGTCTGGGGGTTGCTCAGGTAACCCCAGGTGTCGCGGGCGATGGCGTCGGTTGTGTTTGCGGCGGCCGCCGCAGGGCGCACAGAGCCGGCTGTCGGCGGGGCGGCGACTGGCGGGCAGATCAGCATCCCTCCACAGAACCCCAAAAACAGGAGCAAGCGCCATAGCCGGTACATCTTTTCTTGCCTCACTCTCGGACGTAAATCCGGTCCAGAACCACCACGCCGCCTGCCCCGGCGTTCTGATATTCAAAGGTGAAGACCAGTTCGCTCATCTGCGTGCGCGACGAGAGGGCAAAATGGCTCAAGGGCACGCTGAACCACCCTCCTGTAGGGGTCAGGCTCAGGGGATAGACCTTGTACGTGACTTCCTGATTGTTGGCGCGCTTGAGTTCAATCTTGATACGGGACGGCATCGGGCCTCCCTCTTCGCTGCGCGCCCAAAAGGCCAGCGTGCGATAGGGGGACAGATCGGCGCCGTCTAGTTTGATCCAGAAAGCGGCCCAACCCTCCGGCTCCAGGTTATATTGGAGTCGGACCACGCAACCCCGGCCTGGCTCTGGCGGGTACGTGACATCAAGTTTGTACAGGACTTTGCGCGCTGCCCACCCAGACCACTGCCTGCCACCAGCCGCTGGGATCGGGCCTGACGGGAGCGGCGATCCACCAGCCTACAGCATAGGGGCTAACCGGGTGAACCAGAACATAGACATACAGGTCTGGGTCTTCGGCCACATATCGGGAGGTGCCAAAGACCGAGAGTTGTACCGCGCCCTCTGCGCTCCCCTGAACAATGATGGCACTGCCGGGTTGAGGTGAAGTGATACGCAGTCTATAAGCCACATCCTCACATAACCCCTGGAAATCAACGGTCAGCCCAAGCACGCCGATAAGTAAGCCGCTCAGTCCGATAAAGATCTCGGCCAATCTAAAGCGGCGTTCTTCCCCCGTCTTTCTGCGGATCAGAATCACAATGATCCCAACGACCAAGCCAAGCAGAACAGCCAGGGAAAACCATCGTAACCAGATGACCCAATCGCACATCTTGAACCTCCCTCAAATGTGGGCGATAGATCAAGTGACCGCCCAACGGCACCGAGATCAGCCGCTGCGACCGAGCGAGCGAAGCCGCCGAGGGAGCAGTCGGCTGCAGCGAGAGGTTGGGCAGCAGACGAATCTTTGGCAGAGCCTGCCGCTTCTTCCTCAGCCATCGCTACTCCTGGATTTCCCCACCCGCAGGTTCAGATGCAAGCCTCCGGGTGGGTTTTCTATTATGGTGTGTTCCTCATTGCCAGCGGCAGGTAGATGAAATGCGGCCTGAGCATATACGCTTCGCCACCCGTGAAGGGAAAGCCAGCCAGCGGATTCCCCGCCAGGTCGGTGATGCTGGCCGCAGCGGGGACATCCAGCCGCAGGGCGCCGGAGCCGCTGCCCGTGCCCACGGTGACGGTGTACACCGCCCCGTCGCCGCTCACGCCCGTCACGCTTACCCCGCTGAGGCCGCCGGTCACGGTCAGGCTAAAGTCGCCCGCATCCACGCCGCTCACCGCCACCGAGAAGGTGACGCGGAAGCGCGCGCTGTTTTGCGCCGCTGTTGTCGGCGCAGGTTAGCGAGATGGCCGATAGGATCGCAGCACCAGCGGCAGGTATGTTTTCAGTTTCACCGGCGCGCTGGGTACCCCCGTTACATAGCCTTCCTCTGCCGGGCTGTCTGTTGCGCTCACCAGTGGCTCCGTGCGCGGCAGTTTGCCCATCGCGCGGCCCAACAAGCTCTGCGACCGCGCAGCCGCCGCGGTGAATTGCAGCCTGTAACTGCCCGCGGCGAAACCGTAAGTTTCCACCTGGAAGGGCCCGTTGCGCCCGGCGGTGAAACTCACCGTTTCAGTTGGGCTTTCCAGAAAACTGTAGGTGATCAGGTTATCGTCCGGGCCGAAAACATAGATGTCCACATCACCGCTAACGGAAGTCAGGGTTGACATCAGTCCCTCTCCTTTCTGGAACTGGAAGCGATAGGTGTGAACGTGCGCTCGGGCGATGCTGGCCGGGTTTGTCTCGGGCGCCAGGTTGATGAAGGCCGCCCGCCAGTAGAGGGAGATGTTACCGGCGGCATCGGCAGCCCAGACCCGGATGTAATGGACGCCTGGGGTAGGATCCAGCAGCCAGAGGTAGTCCCGAGACGCTGTTTCGTAAGGTAGCCAGCCACTACTCGCCACTTGTACCCAGTCGCCGCGACTGTGGATGTAGACGTACTCGGTATAGAGCAAACTGGCGATGCCGGAACCGCCGGGGTTATCCTGAGCCGTCACATTGAGCACTACCTGTCGCTGTGCGGTATGCTGCTCTCCATCGTTGATGCGGAAACTCGCCACCACCGGCGGAATCGTGTCGGGCAGCGGCGGCAAGATGGTGATGGCGCGGGTGATGACGTTGTTGGTCTCTACGGTCTCCGGGATAGCGTTCGCAGGGTCAATGACAGCCCGCAGCGTGTATTCGCCTGCGGCGGGTAGATTGCTCCACGCCAGGGGTGGCGTGAGGACCTGACCGTCTATCGCCAGCGGCGGTGTATTCACGCGCCCGATAAAGACGGCGCCGCCGCCCGCGGGCTGATAGTAAAAGTCCACCGCCACACCGGACAACTCGGCCGCACCTCCCAGCCGGTTCACCACAATCCCCATAGTCGGCGTAACCGGACTCCCCCGGCGCAACGTGACCGGATCCAGCCAGAAACTGCCTTCGCGCGGGAAGAGGTCGTCTATGCTTTCCAATGCGGTGTAGGCGTTGGACAACTGGGCCGATTGACCATTGGGATTGGTGACCGTGAGGGTATAGACGCCCAGCGCGATACTGAGGGGGACATTGGCGCGGACGTGTGCGCTGTTGACGAAGGCGACACCTTCCAGGGGCGTGACGTTCAACCGCGCCGTCAGACCTGGGGCAAGGTTACTGCCGTAGATGTCAACGGTGATCGGCATATTGTTGGGCCCCTGCTGCGGGTTGATGCCGGTGATGACCGGCGGCGTGGGCGACAGGACGGTGAAGGCGGCCAGCAAGGTAGCCGAGCGCCCATCGGGGTTGACGACACGCAACGAATACGTGCCCGACGGCAGGCCCGCAGGCGCGGTCGCCGCCAGGGCGCTGGTGGAAACATAGGCCGTTGTCAACGTGTGCGTCGAGCCGTCACGGAGCAGGGCAGCGACGGCGCCCGGCTGGAACAATTGCCCGGTGATGGTAATTTGGGTTGTCGCGTTGTTGACGCCGCTCCCCGGTGTGACACCCAACACGCGCAGCCCGGTGGTTTCAAAGGCGCGCGTGGCGAACGTCGGGACGACGATCCGCCTGGAGCCGACGATGATCTCCAGTTCATTGCCGCCCAGCGGCAGTTGCGCGCTCATCCCTGCGGTCAGTGTGACCCGCCACAGGCCGTCCGATACAGCGACAGCCTCGCCGCTGAAGGCAACCTCGTTCCGGGCATTGATCAGCAGGTAGCGGACGCCTTCGATGTCGGCGGGGGGATAGGGCGCGCCGTTCAGGGTCACCGAAATGTCGAAGGTCGCGGCGACGCCCTGCGGCACACTACTCGGCCCGCTGACCGCGACCTCGGCCAGCGGCGCCTCCAGGAAGGCATTCCAGCGATCGGGCGGGTCGGGGTACGCTGAGTGACGCTTGAGCGAAAGTTGCCCGATGGGCTTGAGCGCGTGCTCCAGGTACAGCGGCCCCGTGCCCACCCAGAAGTGGCCGCGCGCGGCGTACCAGGCGGCCAGGTTGTTCCAGCGCGTTTGCGCCTGCGCCGAGGTGATGTAGGCGCTCAGAGTGGGCGTGTAGGGGATAAAGTTCTGCGCCTGGGCGATGGGCAGTTTGCGCTCCAGCGGTATTATGCCGGGCCAGGCGACGTAATCCAGCCACGGGACGCCCCACTCGTTTGCCTGCTGCTGGCTGAAGGCGCCTTCGCGGGCATCTTCCACCAGCAATCCCAGGGCCAGGGTGTGCCAGGCGCCCGGCCCGGTGTTGTAGTAGGGCCACCAGGTAAAGACGTTGAGTTCTGCATCTATCTGGTAAGCGTCGCTGTAGGTCTCTATGACCAGAGGGTTCTGCGAGATGATGCGCGCGCCCCGAATCTGCGGCGCCAAGTCGCGGTCAAAGGTGCGGATCATATTCATCACGATGTCGGCGAGGGAGAAGGGGCTGCCGTCGTGCCAGGTGACGGTGGTGAACAGATTGGCAGGATAAGTGACAACGCTCTTGATCCGCGCAGTCTGCGGTTGCGGGTAGACCTCGGCGGCGGTGCGGAAGCGCTGCGCCGCAGGGTCCCAATCCACCCAGGCGTCGCCCGGCACCGTGATGCTGGGCGCAAACTGCAGCGTGACCCAATCCAGCGTGCGGCTGATGGGCAGTCCGGTCTGGGCGGTGACTGTGGCAGTCGCGATGCGCTGGGGCCAGGCCAGGCCAGTGTAGGGATCGGGAATCGTTCCGCCATCGCTGGTGGCGAGAATGAAAGGGGCGTCCCACCAGGAATCGCCGTTGAGGGGATTCCAGGGCTGGCTGAAAAGGCCAGGAGCGCCAATGGTCAGGGGGGTAGTGAAGACGCCCGCGCGTTCCAGCGTGTGCGGCCACAGCCAGGATCTGCGGAGGCCGCCGTACAGACCGGAGGCGTAGCGCACTTCGGCCCGGCGCGGGGTGATGCTCAGATTGTCGTGCAGCCAGACGCGGACGGAATCCTCCATCGCCCAGTCCAGCGCCTGCGCCATCATCGCGCGGCGTTGCGCCAGGCTGGTGAATTCGCGATTCCGCAGTTGCCGGGCGAGTTCGTAGAATTCCGGCGTCGGCGTATACGCCTGCCAGAGGGGCCAGCTCCACTCCATATCGGTATAGAAGAAGGCAAAGTTGTTGGCGAGATCGCGGGGCGTCTGTCCGCCCATGCTCCAACCGCCGGTGTAGATATGGAACCTCCCTTCTGCCGGATCGCCTTGAAGCCAGATGGACCACGCTTGTGCCGCGGTCTTGTATTCGCGCACAATTGTGAAGCCCAGGGCCTCTAGCTGGTCGCTGACATAGTCGCCGATGGGACGGCGCTGATCCTCAACGCGGATGAGGACGATGATCTCCACCGGCGCGCCGTTGTGATACCATTTGCCGCCGATTCGGGTCACGCCCGGCAGTTTGAGCATCTCCTGGGCAATGACCTGCTGGGCCAGCGCCTTATCGTAGCCGTACTGACGCTCCAGACGACGGGCCTCATCCGCCAGCAGCCCGTAATCTCTGGAGACGGTGTTGATGGGAAGCCACCGCGGGCGGCTCATCCCGGCCATAATCTGTTGCCGGATGTGCTCGCGATCCACCAGCCAGTTCATCGCCTCGCGGATGCGTGGCACGGCGAAGGGGTTGAGTTTGCCCGTCCCCGCAAAGATAGGGCCAGAGGGGTTGAAGGTGAGTTCATTATAGGCGTCGTAAGAAAGGTATCCTTCCAGGTCCGGGGAGGCGGCAATCCGTGCGACCACGTTGGCGTTGTTGGTGGCCTGCGCGTAAATGGCCAGTTCGCCGGCCTCCAGGCGATCCAGCGCCTCGTCAAGGGAGGCCACCTGCTCCACCACAATGGCATCGGACGCATATACCGGCGGTTCCAGCGGCGCGGCGAAGGTTCGGACAACCTGATGTCCTGCCAGATCGGAGTAAGATACCGCCACGTCCTGCCCTGCTTTGATGTTCCACTCGGTGGCGGCATCCCAGGCGCAGGCGTAGGGGGCGCTGCCGTCGGGGGTTACGGTATCGTACTTGTGGGGAATCCAGGCCGGCGCCGCCGGAGCGTAACATTCCACATCCACCGGCTCCGGCAACAGCCACGCGGCATTTATTGCGCCGGTGATGCGGTCGGCGTCCAGGTCCAGGACGCCTGTGATCTCGCCCACGCGCAGAGCGGCGGTGTAGCCGTTATCCACCGCGCCGTAGACCCAATCGCCTGGCGCGATATCGGGCTTTTGCGGCTGCCACACGCCCCGGGCGGTGGAAAAGCCTTGCTCGTCGGTGGTCAACGTCACCGTGGCTTTGGTCTCACCGAGAGCGCCGGTCACGGTCAGCCAGACAGTGTGGCCCGGCTCGTACCGTCCCTCAATGCGGTCGGCGTCGGTGTTTACGGTGAGGCGCAGCGTGTAATCCACGGCGCGGGTGGTGATCTGGTGACCGTCCGGCTCGTAGTAGGAGACACCAATCTCGTGCCCGATCTCCATATCCCACTCGCTGGCGGCGTCCCAGGCGCAGGTGTAGGTCTCGTTGCCATCGGGCAGCGCCCAGTCGCGCTTATGCGGCGCCCAATCAGGTCCGATCCAGGGGTTGCACTGCACTTCCACCGGCCCCGGCAACAGCCAGGGTGCGTTCACCGTGCCAGTGACGGTATCGGCGTTCACATCCATCAGGCCGATGATCCGGCCGATCCGCACGGTGGCGGCATAGCCGTTGCTGACCGCGCCGCGGACAGTATCGCCGGGTTGGAGATCCGGTCGTTGCGGCCGCCAGGGATTGTCCAGGTGGCTGGAAAAGCCGGTGCGATGCCCCCACCAGGGGATCATCCCGGTGGTCATGGTGGCAGTCGCCTTGATGTCGCCGGTTTCATTGGTCACAGTGACCCACACGGTGTAACCCGGCTCATAGTTGCCTTCGACCCCATCGTGGGCGTAGTTGATGTTGAAGATCAG
>DAOUAT010000183.1:0-2274 GCA_034433275.1 Anaerolineae bacterium | reverse complement strand
AGAAAGCGCCAGGATAAACCGGAAGCAATAAGGACCGGGTGGCCCCGGGCGGTTGCCCGCCCGGGGCTCCCACAAGGAGGCAAACGGGGACATTCTACTTTTTCACGGCACTGCGTGAAGAACATTGCCCGTCTCTCCAAAAAGTAGAATGTCCCCTGGTATGCCCTTTTCAAGACAAGAATTCATAGAGGGATTCAAGAAGGCCATTACAGCTCATCCTTTTGGGAAGAGGTTTCCCAGCTTTCCCCAGAAAGGATGCCGCTGCCATGGTTACAAAACGCACGACCCGCAGATCCCGCACAACCGGTCCAACCGTTCTAGGTAAACCCAATGGAGTCATCCAGCCACGCGTTCAGGCCGTCGGACCGGAACGCTTTGGCATCGTGGCTGTGGACTGTGCCAAGGCCCGCTCGAAGTGGATGCTTTGCGACTTCTACGGCAAGGTTCTCATCCCGCCTACGATCGTGGAACACCAGCGGACGGCGTTGCAGTTCGCCACGCTGCAATTGAAAGAGGCTTGCCAAGAGCACGGTCTGCAAGACCACATCGTCGCGGTCGAGATGACCGGCACCTATCACCGGCCCGTGCAACGGGCCTTTCGCCAGGCCGGCAGCGAAACCCGGCTGGTCCACCCCTACGCCTCGCGGCACTACCGCGTGCTCGGCCACGGCGACTCGAAGACCGACGATCACGACCTGGAAGGCATCTTCCGCGCGGCGGTCAACGGCTTCGGCTTGGCGGAACCCGCCTGGGACGAGATCCATCTGCGTCTGCAACTGCTGGCGCGGCATCGACGCGACCTGGTCAAAAAGCGGGCCAAGGTGCAATGCCAGATCCGCCAGTACCTCGAACGCTGCTTGCCGGGCTACGCGGCGTTGTTCCCCAAAGACGATTTGTGGACCCGTTCGGTCGGATTGGCCGTCGCGCGGCGGGGAGGCTCCGCCGAAGCGGTCCGCCAGGCGGGCGTCCACGGCGTGATGAAGTGGCTTCGCGAAGAGAAGGTGCAAGTCCAAACGCGGACAGTGGAACGCCTGGTGTCCTGGGCAGCCGGCGCGGCCGCGGCCGGTCCGCTCTGGCCGCACCTGACGCAGGTGTGGCATGCTTTGCACGACGACTGGCAGGCCAAGACCCGCCAGATCGCCCAGGTGGAACGGGACTCGGCGGGAATCCTCGTCCAAACGCCCTATGTCTTGCTCTTGAGCCACCCGGGGACCAACGTGGTCAGCGCCAGCGAACTGGGTGGAGAAATGGGACCGATCGAACATTACGCGCATGCCAAGGCGATCACCGGCCGCGCCGGCCTGTTCCCCTCGCGCTATCAGAGCGACGAAGTGGATCACGCCGACGGCCCTCTGGCGCGGTTCCGCAACGCCCGCCTGCGCGCCGCGTGGATGGGCGTGGCCGACAACCTCATCCGCTGCAACGTCCACTTCCGTGGCAAGTCCGAACTCTGGAAGCAACGCGGCGCCGATCCCCGCGACATCCGCGTCCGCGTGGCCAACCGCGCCACGCGGACGATCTTCCAGATGGTCAGCGGCCGGCGACTATACCACCACCCCAGCCATCTGGACCGCGCCTACGTGCTGGGCAAGCTCCTGGAGTTTCATCACGAACACGGCACGCCGCCGCACGAGGTCCTCCGCGATCTGAAGCACGCCGCGGATCAGATTCCCCGGCCCGAGCACGCCGCGGAGGCCGTGCCCCTGCAAAACACCTGCCAGCGTGCCCGCCGCAGCCGCCGCCAGGGCGCGCAGCCCATCGGCAAGATCTTGGTGGAAGTGCTGGCACGCTTGGGAGTGGTTGGATTACAATCGGAAAGTGAGGCCCCGGACCCTGACGCGACCGTGTCCGACACGAGCACCCGATAACGCCGTTGTCCCCATGGGCAGTGCCACTCCAACGATGCAAGTCGTTGGCGTGTGCCAAGCCCGTCGTAAAGTATGGCGCTCTGTCGTGGGCTGAACGCCGGATACAGAAGCGTGGGGCCTCTGGGCCTCGTATTCACCAGGTTGGCGAGAACAGCCCCCTCGTTACCGACAGAGATCGCTCGTCGTTGACACGCACCTCAGGAATCCGAGCCTTTTCGAGGACCGCCCCGCGCGGCCGCGCTACCGGTACGCGCCATTACCCTAATAGCCTCTTTCCCAATAGAAGCTTTCTGCCTCATGTCAATAAGCGCGCCTGTCCCCTTTCTGCTCCAGCGCGTCGCAGGTTTGCTCCCGCAGGGTAGCCCCGCGGCGCGGGACCGCGGCGGCGAAGATGTGCCGCACCCCG
>DAOUAT010000182.1:0-1653 GCA_034433275.1 Anaerolineae bacterium | reverse complement strand
TCAAGATCGGCGCCACCGAGCGCCGCGGGCCCGAGCTGCGCGTCACCTTCCTGTGCGGCCGCCGCGCCCGCGCCGACTACGCGCGGCTGAAGACCCTGGCTCAGGGCCTGGTGGCTCGCTTCACCACGGCCGAGGATGAGGTCCTGGACGCCGTTGACCGCCGGGCGGCTGAGGCGGACGCGCTGCGCAAGGAGCTGGCCGACCTGGAGCGCGAGTGGGCCGACGCGACGGCCGCCGCACTGTGGGCGCAGGCGCCGCCCCTGGCATCCGGCCGCGCGGTGGTGCTGGCGATCGACACCAGCGTAGAGCGCGCTAAACGCGTGGCCCAGGCTTTGCGCGCTTGCCCCGGCGCAGTGGTCGTGCTGGGCGTCCGTGGCGAGCGGCCGCAGCTCTTGTGTACGCGCGCCGATGGCGTCGCGGTGGATGCCAGCGCGCTGCTGCGGGGCGCCGTGGTCGCGGGCGGCGGTCGCGGCGGCGGCCGGCCCGACTGGGCCCAGGGCGGCGTGCCCACCAACGAGGCGTTGGAAGTCGCGCTGCAGGCCGCACGGGCGCAACTGGTCTGAAGTTGGGACGCGGACGAGCGTGGATGAACGCGGATAGCCGGACACTCACACTAACGGCTGTCCGCACAACGCCCCGGCAGCTATCCTGAGCACGTCGAAGGATGGTGGACTCTGTCGTCAGGCCGCACCCTTCGACTGGCTCAGGGTGCTTCATTTGCACGCAGTACGCAATACGCAGTACGAAACATGAGGTGCTTCCATGCGTGAAATCTCCCCCGGCATCTTTGTCGAAACCGATCAACGCGGCGCGAACTACGGCGCGGTGGTCACGAGCGAGGGCATCATCGTCATTGACACCCCCATCGTGCCCAAGCAGGCGGTCACGTTCCGCGACGAGTTGAAACGAGTCGCCAACGGAAAGCCGTTCCTGTACATCATCAACACCGATCATCACCGCGGCCACATCGTGGGCAACCAGTACTTCATCCCGACCCCCGTGGTGGCGCACGATATCGCCTGGAAGCACATGAAGGGCTACGGCGACAACTTCAAGCAGCGCGTCGTGGATTCGTTCAAGAAGGAGCCTGAGATTCAGGCCCAGTTCAACACCATCCAGATCGTCGTGCCCAAGATCACCTTTTCCCATCGGCTGGACATCGTGCGTGGGGGCCGTGATCTGCGCATCATCAAGGTGGGCGGGCACACCGCGGCCACTTCGGTGATCTGGTTGCCCAACGAACGCATCCTGTTCGTCGGCGATGCGGTGTGGGTGGACCAGCACCCCTACATGGCCCAGGCAAACTCCAAGGAATGGCTCGATGGCCTGACCTTCATCCGCAAGTTCAAGGCTGACCAGATCGTGCCGGGGCGCGGGCCGGTGTGCGGCCGCGATGCCACCGAGCGCATGTCGGAGTACATTCGCTACATGCGCGCGCGCGTGCGGACCTTCTACCGCCAGGGCAAGACCAAGCAGGAGACCGTGCAGACCGTCCTGCGTGAGGTCGTGGCCTGGTTCCCCATCTCGACCGCGCTGAAATCCAAAACCGAGTCGCAGATCAAGCAGGGCATCGGCCGCATCTGGAACGAGCTGGAGAAGGCTGCCAAGGCCAAAGACAAGGCTGAACCCGAACCTGAAGAAGAGGCGGCTGAC
>DAOUAT010000181.1:0-2979 GCA_034433275.1 Anaerolineae bacterium | reverse complement strand
ACGCACTGGTCTGATCTTCGATGCGGATGTCCGCATACTCGACATCTTGCGTTTTGAGCGCTTCTGCCAGGCGGTCTCGCATGGTATCTTCTCCTTGCTTCTGCATCCATATAGTGTCACAGCCCAACTATGCGCTACGTTCGACCGCGCGCCACGCCGCGGCGTAGAGGAATGGACGCCGGTCGGACAGGCGGGCCGCGGCCAAGCGATCGCGCCAGCCCCGTTCCGCCTCGTCGGCCGCCGCGAAGCAGCGCGCGGCATAAGCCGCGCGCGCGTCCAGCGGGTGATCCCGCAGCGCCAGCGCGCCGGCGATGAACTGATTCTCTAGCGCATCGCGCTCGCCCGCGTAGAGGGACAGACCCGCCGCGAAATCCCGCAGGGTCGCCCAGTGCAGCGCCTCGTGCCGCCAGAACAGGCTGGCTTCGTCGTAGCTCCCGCTTGGCTCAGGGCCGGTGGGCGGCAGCGCCGCGCCGAGCCAGACCGGTTTGAAGATGGATGTGCAGGGCGCAGCCGTGCCGGTAACGAAATGGGTTTGCACATCGGCGGCCAGGTGCGACACCAGCGCGCCGGTGGTCTGCGAGATGCGGATGGGGCCGAAGCCGGCGTGGTCGCAGACGGTGGCGCCGGTGAACCCGCGGGCCGGCGTCCAAGCGGGGCCGGCCTCCGATCCGTGGTCGCGCAGGACGGCCGCCAGGTCGGCCACGGTGAGGTGGCCTCGTTTGGCAGCCAGCAAGTCGGCCGTGCGGCACTGGCGCCGCGCGGCGTCCGAGAAACGGGTGTAGAGGAAGTCGGAATAGCAGCGGCCAAAGTGGAAGTCCGCCCGGCCGCGACACCACCCGCGCGCGACCGCGTAATCCACCAGGCCCGGCGACGCCAGGTCCCACCGGTCGCCGATGGTGATGCGGTTGGAGATACTGCGCACGTCCTGCACCTGCTCGGCTGCCCACTCGCGGCCCGCGGTTTCCAGCACCCAGGCCGCGTGCGGGTCGGCGATGAGGAAGCTGTTGTGATAGAACAGCTTGCCGGGATAGCCGCAGTTGCCCCCCTGCCCGTGCGCCACCAGCAGATCGGTGATCACGGTCAACGCCTCGGCCGCGGAGCGGCTCCGCTCCAGGGCCAGGCGCAGGAAATCCATGCCGATCAGGCCGGGGCCCTTGTCGTAGGGGACCTTGGTGAACACGGCCTCGTTGCCGATGGTCACGCCGTGCTCGTTGGCGCCCATCTCCGCGCCCCAGAGCCAAAACGGCTTGCACAGGAGCACTTCGTAAGTTTCCGGGACCTGGGGCACCTCGATGTAGGTGCAGCGGACGGTGGCGCCTGGCGCGTGCTTGCCGGCCGGGATGCGGGTGATGAAATGGGACTCTCGGGGATCACGATCGGAGTTCTTGGCGAAGAGGGTCACGCCATCGGCCGAGGCGCTCCCTAACACAACCATGGTGTCGCACATGGGCGGATACCTCCTCGATGCGGCAAAGAGTGGCTGGCGCGAGCTGGCCAGGCCGCAGTGACCCGCTACGGAAGGCATCATTTTAGCACAGGACCTGACGCGCGACAATTCTGGCGCGGAGGGGTCAGGCGTCACTTGTGATGGGAGGGCGGGCCGGCCGGGTGTGCGGAAGTTGCTGGGGATCGGAAGAAGATGGGGGAATTCGGCTTTGTCCGCGTCCGCCGCGCCGTCGGCGTTGTCCGCGTCCCATGCTCGCGTTACACCACCCCCGCGGCCGCCGGCAGGGTAAAGGTGAACGTGCTGCCCGCGCCCGACCGGCTGGCCGCGGTGATGTCGCCGCCGTGGGCGCGGATCAGTTGGCGGGCGATGGCCAGGCCCAGGCCCGCGCCGCCGGTCTGCCGCGCGCGGGCGCGGTCCGCGCGGTAGAAGCGGTCGAAGATGTAGGGCAGGTGTTCGGCCGCGATGCCGGCGCCGGTGTCGCGCACCGAGACGGCCACCTGGCCGGGCCGGGTCTCGGCCGTGACGGTGACGCGGCCGCCCGCCGGTGTATAGGTGAAGGCGTTGGCCAGCAGGTTGCGCAGCACCTGGCCCACCCGCTCGGGGTCGGCGTTCACGAGGGGCAAATCGAGGGGCAGCGCCAACTCCAAAGTCAGACCCCTGGCATCGGCCTGGGGTCGGAACATGGCGATCGCCTGCTCGATGACCGCGGGCAGCGCCACGGGCTGGCGCAGCAGGGCCAACTGCCCGGCCTCGGCCTGCGCCAGCTCCTGCAGGTCGGCCACCAGCCGGTTCAGCAGCATGGTCTCTTCGTAGAGGTTGTCCACCAGCGCGGCGTCGGGCGGCAGCAGACCGTCGCGGGCCGCCTCCAGGTAGCCGCGCAGATTGGTGAGGGGGGTGCGCAGCTCGTGGGCCACGTCGCTCACCATGTTGCGGCGCAGCTGCTCCTGCTGGGCCAGGCTGCCGGCCAGGGCGTTGAACGCATGGGCCAACTGGCCGATCTCATCCTCCGACTCGATGGCCACACGCACCGAGCGGTCGCCCCGCTCCATGCGCCGCGCGGCATCGGTCAGCCGCTCCACCGGGCGCAGGATGCGGCCGGACACGGCAAAGGTGATGACAACCGCGGCCAGGGCGGCCAGCAGCGCGCCGTAGAGCAGGGAGCGGTTGACGTTGGCCAGGAACAGCAGCGCGGCCGGGCTGGTCCCAGTCACCGGGTTAAGGTAGAGGCTGCCCACCGGGATGCCGTCGGCCCGGATGATGGCCAGGGGCTGCGGCCAGGTGACGTCCACGGATTTGCCCAGCAGCTTGCGCTCCGAGTCGGCCACGATCTTGCCCGCGTTGTCGGCGATCACGATCCGCTCGCCGCTGGCCTGGCCCAGGCTCTCGATGTCCGGCTGGATCTGCTCCCAGCTCCGATACTGGTCGTAGGCACGCGAGAGCACGAAGCCCAGGCGGCGATCCTCAATCATGCCGCGGCGCTCCACGTAACGCTGGAACTCGCCCACGGTGCGCCGGCTGGCGACGACCGCGGT
>DAOUAT010000180.1:0-3122 GCA_034433275.1 Anaerolineae bacterium | reverse complement strand
TATATGGATGCAGAAGCAAGGAGAAGATACCATGCGAGACCGCCTGGCAGAAGCGCTCAAAACGCAAGATGTCGAGTATGCGGACATCCGCATCGAAGATCAGACCAGTGCGTGGGTCATGTTCCGCGGCCCTGACCTGGACAGCATCGGTTCGTCCCGCACCCTGGGCGGCATCGTGCGGGCGCTGTACAGAGGTGGTTGGGGCTACGCCACCTTCAACGATCTGGACGACTTACCCGGTCGCGTTCGGGAGGCTTGCGAGATCGCCCGGCTGGTGGGCCGAGAGATGACCCACTTTGCGACAGTCCCGCCCGTGGTAGACCGCGTGGCCGCGCCGATGATCGTGGACTTCCGCACCGTGCCTCTGGCGCGCAAGAAGGCGCTGATGATGGAGTACAACCGGATCGTGCTCGGCCATCATCCCAAGATCCAGACTTCGTCCATTCGCTACGGTGACAGCTTCAAGCGTCGCTGGTTTGCGTCCAGTGAAGGCGCTTATATTGAAGAGGAGGAGCCGAACCTCTACGCCATGATCGCGGCCGTGGCCCGCGACGGCGACATTGTGCAGAACGCGTTTGCGCGGGGCGGCGGATTCGATGGCTTCCAAACGATAGAGGGGATGCACCGTGAGGTTGAGGCCGCCGCGCAGCGCGCAGTGGATCTGCTGGCCGCGCCCGTGGTCACGGGCGGCAAGTACACGGTGATCACCGACCCCATGCTCACCGGCGTGTTCACCCACGAGGCGTTCGGCCACCTGAGCGAGGCGGATTTCGTGTATGAAAACCCGCGTATGCAGGAGCTCATGCAGATCGGCAAGCGTTTCGGCGTAGATGGCCTGAACATCCTTGACGATGGCTCATACGCTGGCGGGCTGGGCACGCACCGCTACGATCACGAAGGCACGCCCATGCGCGAGAACCACCTGATCCGCGACGGCGTCCTGGTCGGCCGGCTGCACTCGCGCGAGACATCAGGCAAGATGGGCGAGGAGCCGACGGGTAACGCGCGCGCGGTGTACTTCCACCATCCGCCCATCGTGCGTATGACCAACACCTACATTGCCGCGGGGCCCGACTGCTTTGAGGATATGGTAAAGGACATCAAGCTGGGCGTCTACGCGCTGGATGCTATCGGCGGGCAGACCGCGATGGAGATGTTCACCTTTAGCGCGGCCTACGGCTACATGATCCGTGACGGTCAAGTGGCCGAGCTGGTGCGCGATGTTGTGCTGACGGGCAATGTGTTCGACACCCTGCTGGCCATTGACGCCATTGGCGATGACCTGGCGTGGAACCCGAACGGGCCGGGCGGCTGCGGCAAAGGGGATCAGCACCCGTTGCGCGTGGGCATCGGCGGGCCGCACGTGCGCATCCGGGAGTGCGTGGTGGGAGGTGTGCAATGAACGGGGACAAAGGGCTGGTGGAAGCGATTGTCGCGCAAGCTATGACCCGCGCACAGGCTGCACAGGCCGTGGTGAACCGTCGCGCAGAGAGCGATGTCCAGTTCGAGCACGACCGCCTGAAGTCCGCGGCCGCCAGCCAGCGCACCGAGATCACGGTCAGAGTGATCGTGGATGGCAAGGTGGGCGCCTCCAGCACCACCGACCCGGCCGATATCGAAGGGGTGGTGGCGCGCGCGCTGGAGGCGGCCGAGTTCGGCAGCCCGGCGCACTTCGAGATGCCCGGCCCGGCCGAACTGGCCGCCGTGGCCACGGTGGACCCGGAACTGCGTGACCTGGCCCGGCCGGAGATGATCGCGCTCGGCCAGAGCATGATGGAGATGGTCAAGGCCTCCAACCCGGCCATCCTGGCGGCCGCCGGGGTCAACAAGGCGGTGCGGGCGGTGGCGTTCGCCAACTCGTCCGGCACGGCCTACACAGCCGAGCACACCGATTTCAGCCTGGGTGCGGGCGGCGAGCTGGTGCGGGGCAGCGACATCCTCTACGCCGGCCACGGCCTGGCCCAAAAGCGCCGGCTCGTGGACACCGAGGAGATCGCGGATCGGGCCATCCAGTACTTCCGCATGGCCGAGCGGATCGCGCCGGTCGCCAGCGGCGAGCTGCCGGTGATCTTCACGCCCGGCGGGTCCATCGCGCTGCTGTTGAGCCTGGGGTTGGGGTTGGACGGTAAAAACGCGCTGCTGGGCGCGTCCCCGCTGGCGGGCAAGCTGGGCCAGCAGATCGCACATCCCAGCTTCACACTGATTGACGATCCGACCATTGACTATGGGCCGGGCAGCGCCGCGTTCGATGATGAAGGGGTGGCCCGCAAGCCGCTCACCCTGGTCGAAAACGGTGTGCTGCGCAACTTCATCTACGACCTGGACACCGCGGGCCGCGCGGGCGCCCGGCCCACGGGCCACGGCACGCGGCGCAGCCCCAGCAACCTGGTGATGGCGGCTGGCGATGTCCTCTATGCCGAGATGCTGCGCGGCATCCGCGAGGGGTTGCTGGTCCACGACTTCCTGGGCCTCGGCCAGGGCAACCCCATCAACGGCGAGTTCTCCGTCAACGTCTACCTGGGCTACAAGATCGAAGAAGGCCAGATTGTGGGTCGGGTTAAAGACGTGATGCTGGCCGGCAACGCTTACGCCGCGCTCAAGGACATCGCGGCCATCAGCCGGGAGCGCGAATGGGTCAGCGGGCAACTGGGGCGGTACGCCGGGCTGCTACCCTATATCCAGGTGGGGAAGCTGAGCGTGGTGGCGAAGTGAGCCGCGTGCTGCAGCCGGACCGAAGCGCGCAGAACGCCGGCGCCCGCTCCTGCGGCGCCGGCGTTCCATCCCCGTGCGTGACTGTCGCGCGTGCTACACCCCGAGCTTCAGCCTCAGCTCATCGAATTCCTGCGCCGTGATGGCGCCTTCCGCCAGGCGCCGGCGCAGGGTTTCCAGCACCGGATCCAACTGCGCGGCCGGCGGCTGCGCGGCGCCGGCCGCCGATTTGGCAGGCGTTGAGCGCACAAGACGCACGACGAGCCAGATCACCAGGGCAGCCAGGGCCAGCAGCAACAATAGCGCCAGCAACCCGCCCAACAACCCCGGCCCCCGCATCATACTGTGCCATCCCCAAGGGCCTATCATGTCTCACCTCCGTTGATTCGTTATCCGCTATCGCCACACCGACA
>DAOUAT010000179.1:0-1585 GCA_034433275.1 Anaerolineae bacterium | reverse complement strand
CAGATCGTGCCGGCGATCCTGCGCACGGCGTCCCCGGCTGGCGTCATCTATATCCTGAATGGTGAAGCGCAGTGGCCCGATCTTGAGGCGGATGCCGACAGGGCCGCGGACATTGATGGCCTGGGCCAGTGGCTGCTGAGGCGGCCGGGCGGGTGGGCGGCCTTGCTGTCTGCGGCCGCGACGCTGGTCTTCTTGTACTTGCAGGGTCGCCGCCTCGGCCCGGCGCTGGTGACGGTTGACCCGCACCGCCGCCGCGCGGCGGCCGAGTACGTCCTGGCCATGGCCGGGCTGATGCGGCGGGCGGGCCATCGCGGGGCCGTGGCGCGCTATCAGAGGGCCCGGTTGAAACGCCGCCTGGGCCAGGCGTGGCAGGTCAGCCCGGAGCTGGCCGACGATGCCTTTATCGAGCGCCTGGGCAGCCAGGCGGGCTATCCCCCCGAACGGCTGGATGCGCTGCGGCGCATCCTGGCTGGCCTGTCAGATGCCGCTGATGAGCACGTCCTCATCCAGCGGGTCGCAGAGGCCCAGGCCTTCGGGAGCTGATTTCTGTTGGGAGCGCTCATGTCACTTGCAGACTTGTATGCCCAGATGAAAAGCGAGGCCGCCAAGGTCATCGTCGGCCAGGAGGCCGTTTTCGAGCAGGCGGTGATCGCCTTTTTCAGCGGCGGCCACGTGCTGTTAGAGGGCGTGCCGGGCACGGCCAAGACGCTGCTGGCCAAGACGCTGGCCCGGCTGATTGACGCCGAGTTCCGGCGCATCCAGTTCACGCCCGATCTGATGCCAAGCGATGTGGTGGGCACCCAGGTGTTTGACATCAACCGCGGCCAGTTCTTCCTGAAGCGCGGGCCGGTTTTTACCCAGATCTTGCTGGCGGACGAGATCAACCGCGCGCCGGCCAAGACCCAATCGGCGCTCCTGGAGGCGATGGAGGAACGCCAGGTCACGATTGATGGCGAGCGCCATCCGCTGGCTGCTCCCTTCATGGTGTTGGCGACGCAGAACCCGGTGGAATATGAGGGCACTTACCCGTTGCCGGAGGCGCAGCTCGACCGGTTCATGTTCAAGATCAAGGTGGACTATCCGCCGCTGGTCGCGGAACAAGAGGTGCTGCGGCGCTACCATCTCGGGTTCGACGCGCACAACCTGGACGCCACCGGCATCGGCGCCGTGGTGGACCTGGCCGGCCTGCCCGCACTGCGCGCGGAGGTGCGCAGCGTGGTGGTCGAAGAGGGAATGCTAAAGTATATCACGCAGATCGCTGCGGCGAGCCGGCGGGCCCACGACCTGCTCCTGGGCGGCAGCCCGCGCGCCAGCATTGACCTGTTGAAAGCGGCCAAGGCTTACGCGGCGCTGCAGGGCCATGCTTACGTGACCCCGGACGACGTGAAGGCGTTGGTGGCCCCGGTCTATCGCCACCGCGTCATCCTGCGTCCGGAAGCCGAGATCGAAGGTGTGGACGCGGATGCGGCCCTGCGCAAGCTCCTGGCCCAAGTTGAGGTGCCGCGCTGATCGCCGTAGATTTGTCCTGGCCGCCAGACCCTGGACGGGCTTCCCACCGCGAGATGGTGAATTGCCTTGCCTGGGT